>JAFGLD010000030.1 GCA_016928235.1 Anaerolineae bacterium
ACCTATGCCAGCTGGTGGATCCGCCAGTCAATCACCCGTGCCTTGTCCCAGAAGTCACGCACGATCCGGCTGCCGCTTCACCTCTCTGGCCAGCTGCGCCGAATTACGACGGTCAACCAAATCATGGGGCAGGAACTTGGACGCGAGCCATCAGATGAGGAGCTTGCTGCTCGGCTCGACATGAATCCAGCGGAGATCCGTGAGGCCCTGGAGGCCGACCCGCAGATAATCGCGCTCGAAATGCCGATCGGAGATGGAAGTGAATTCGGTGACCTGATCGAAGATGAAGGCTCGACCAATCCGGACGATACCATGCGCAAGATCATATTGAGGGAGGTTCTGGACCGCATCATTAATGAACTGATGCCTCGTGAAGCGCGGATCATTCGCCTGCGGTTTGGACTAGAGGATGGCTCGCCCCAGACTCTGGAGGAGATCGGTCAGGCACTGGGACTCTCTCGTGAGCGTATCCGACAGATTGAGCGGCAGGTACTCCACCGGCTGAGACAACCTCATTTTGCCCATAGGTTACAGGAGCTGATTGTCTAGCAGCCGGCTCTCGCCTGCTGCATCTTCCCAGCCGTCAAATGCTGTTTTTAGATTCTATTTAGATCTGGTTTGGGACTTTTTTGGACAGCAAATGCTATCGTTAAGGCATAGATGGCATGGGTTGATATTCAGAACCGGGAACCCGGAGGCTGATAGCGTGTACGTTTTGGTACTCTCCAAGGATCCTAATTGCAGAAGATTCTGCGTGGATAATCTGCTTATTCGTGGGTATTTGGCCGCAGGCTTGGCAAGTCTTAGTGAGGGGAAGCGGGTATTAAATACCATCCTTCCCAAGCTCATTCTGCTTTGCCAGGCAGCCGAGTTGTCTGACGACGACGCCAAGGCGCTGAGGACCAACCCACGGCTGGCCTCTATCCCTGTTGTATTGGTAAGTGCAAAGTCAGCCGATCCTCAGTGGCTGGCCAAACGGAATATATCTTTGGAGCTATCCTACCCCATTGACCCGAGTCGCCTGGTGGAGGAGCTTAAGCCCTGGCTGCCAAATATAGAGCCGGGGAGAGACAAGCTGGCACTGGGTGATCGGCCCTCGGCATAGAATGTGTGACAGATGTTGTGGAAAGGAATCGATGCGAAATGCTGGATCGTATCTACTACAGTAAAGAAGCAGAAAGCCTGGCAAAACGCCAGCATATGATGGGCAACCTGGCCTTCTTGATGTTAGGTCTGGGAATTGGGGCTACATTTGCCCTGCTGTTTGCACCAAAGAGTGGTGAACGTGTGCGAGAGCTCGTCGCCGAGGCCTTGGAAGAAGGATTCAGTCGCGGCCGTGAGGCGACCGAAGAAGCCTTGCAGCATCTGGCTCAGGAATATCCTGGTCTTCATGAAAAGGTCGAGGATGGATTGCAAAGGCTTGGTGTCTAAGGTTGGGATCGTCTCTGTATAGATTCGCGATACTGTAAAGGAAAAAAGGTGAGGTGTAATAGATTGGCGTCATGGGTAAGATGCTGTCGGCGAATTGCCTTCAGCCTGTATACAGGCTGAAATTCATGTCTGCTTGGTAGCCCCCAGTATGGCTGTTTTGGAGATATTTTCGAGTTTGCCGACAGCATCATGGGTAAGAGTGGAAAGTCGACCAAATGGTAATCGTTCAGGGGGTCGTTATGCGTGAATTCGTGACAAAACAAGAGGGCAAACGAATAAGCTCACGCATAGCCTTCAGTCAGCAACCCATGTTGTTGGTGATTTCTGACCCCATTTTATACGTAAATATTCCCCTGAACGATTACACCAAATGAGAGTCCGGAGAAACTGATAAAACGCTTTCGCAAAGAAGTGAACAAGAGCGGTGTTCTGAAGTCCGCTCGTCAGAAGCGTTGGCACATAAGCAAGAGTGAGCAGCGGCGTATCGCCAAGAGAAAGACGATGCGCCGTATTCGGCGCCGACAAGCCAGACGCAGAGACTAATAGTTCAGCATCTGGGTACAGGGGTGAGATGAAGAAGAATACACAGTGGGATCGATGACTAACACACAGCGGGAAACTGAACCGATCTCAAGCAAGCCAAGGGGGAAGGACGATATCCGGGTGCTCAATCATCTGTTCAATGTTTGGAGTGAGAGTGCCGGGTACTACCGAATGACTGCCAGTAGCGTCGATGCTGGCAGCGATACCCGCAGGAAGCTCGTCGGCCATGCACAGCAGTGTTCAGGCTTTGCCTTACAGCTGGCCGCTCCTGGGCTTGGGCGGGAGAGTCAAGCATGAGGTTGATGTGAAGGCGGCCGGCTGGCTGCACCGCATCTGGATCAATCTCAAAGTTGCTCTGGCTGACGGCAGTGAACATACGATTCTGGTCGAGTGTTTGCGTGTCAATGACATGATTCTTGCAGAATGCAAATCGGCGCTGAATGAGCCACTGCCCCTGCCTGTCCGGCAACAAATCACCAGCCAGATCGAGACTATTCGGAGAATCTATCGCCGGGTCGCCGGTGCATTGGGGATCGCCATCTGACTTCTTGTGGAAGAGCACTGAATAAAGGGGACACCGCCATGCTGAATGATATCTTCATCAAGCTCGCCGAGCAGTTTCAGACAATCCGTGAGCAATTCATTGCCTATGTACCACAGCTGATAGCCGGATTGCTTGTTGGAGTGCTCCTGCTCGTGTGTGTCCGGCTTGTCCGCCGCTGGGCACAAGGGCTGGCCCGACGTGTCGAAGGTCCACTGGAACTCGAGCGGCTGATCGTCAACAGCATCTACATCTTCAGCCTCCTGATCGGTATCACGATCACTTTGTCCATTTTTGGTGTGAACGTCATGGGGATGATAGCCGGATTGGGCCTCTCTGGGTTAGCTATCGGTTTTGCGCTCAAAGACATCATCGAGAATGTGCTGGCCGGGGCCCTTATCTTGGTTCAACGTCCTTTTGCCATCGGTGAGGCTATCGAATTGGAGGCTATCGTCGGAATAGTGACAGACATCCAAATCCGGTCGACGACGCTGCGCACTTTTGACAACGTCGAGATAGTCATCCCTAATCGCACGGTCTATACTGCTACCATCAAGAACTACAGCACCTATCCGGTGCGCCGCCGCCAGGTAAGTCTCAGATTGGGCTATGGCGAGGACTTAGGCGAGGCCACCCAGGCCCTGATGGATAGACTGAAAAGCATCGATGGAGTGGCCGATGATCCTGCACCGTTCATTACACTTGACGACTTCGGGGACAGTGCTGTTTCGGGCACGGTTTTCTATTACATTGATACCAAGAAGTTTGACTTTGGAGGCACGCATACACAGGTCTTGAAGGCTTTGCAGGAAGTAACCAAGGAAAGACACATTGCTCATCCCTACCCAACCAGGGTGGTGATCAATAGATGATATACGCAGGCCGTTGATCCTAACCCAGCCGGTGCGATGTTAGGCATAACACAAGAGAGGTGCTCCATCTTAGCGACAGAGCACCTCTCTTGATCGATGGGGGGTGGAAGTGCTATGATTCATTGTCCCGTCCGGGGAGCAATTCTTTCGCCTTGACTGCAATCTTGCGCAGTGGGTCTGGTTCCTCTTTGGGCAAAGTAATGGTGAGAACACCGTCGTCGAGTTCGGCTTCTGATGCTTCCAGGTTGACCTCGGCGGGCAGTCGGATCTTCCGTGTGAGCTTCCCAACAGCTAACTCTCTAATCAGCCAGTCCTGTTCGACCTCCTCTTGCTCTTCCCTGATTTCGGCGGAGATAGTGAGTGTGCCATCATTCACGCTGATATCAATATCATCTTCTTCGACACCAGGAACAGTTGTTGTGACAGTGATTTTGTCTTGCGATTCAGCCACATTGACTGCCAATGAAGGGATATCCAGCATTTCGGGAAACTGGGAATCCCAATCATGACGACGCCTCAGAGCCTCGCCCATGCTATCCAGAATGCGATATACCTCCTGATGTAAGTTTCTGCCATGCGGTGCTAGATTCGTCATAGAGTTGCCTCCCTTTTGGTAAATGCTCGATTCGTGCCTGGCATGCATTGCCAACCTCCAGGTGTTCACATGAGTCACATCTCACTCTCAAACATACTGTATGGATGTGAGCGGTTTGAGGGTCGATATGTCACCCTACCAGGATTTTGTTGTCAACATAGGTGACGCCGAATGTGTAGAGTACCGACCGGTAAGCCGCTAGTCTGGCTGCTTGATCGGATGTCTTCCCTGTCAAAATCACCTTGCCATCTTCGACCTTAACATTCACATCATTAACATCGACCTTGCGGTTGCGATGGATAGCATTCATGATGTCCTTGGCAATCGCTTCATCGACCGGCTTTTCGTCTTTGTCTTCGGTGGTCACAACGGCGATTTTGTTGGTCATGCCGGTAACGCCTCGGATACTCAATGCCTCTCTCTCGGCCTCAAGCTGCTTCCAAAAAGCATCGACCGTGCCAGCCAATGTCACCCAGCCCTTATGTACACCCACATCGAATTTGTGAGCAAGCAAATAGGGATTCCATGCCAGCCTGTCGATGATGGCAGATTGCATCTCGCTATCTGAAGGAGTTTTGAGAGAGTCTTTGTAGCGTACTTTAAGCATGTTGCGTACGGATGTCACTCCGTTCACTACCCAGGCATTCTCGGCGGCTGCGAGTTTAGCCGAGTAGGAAGGCACAACGCCGCTCAGTGTCGCCACCCCATTATCGACTACTACCTTGATGTTGGATGCGTCAATTCGTCTGTCTCTGTTGATTTCCTCAACAATGTCTGTCTTGATAAGCCCATCTATATGTATCATCTTGCCTCCTTGCTGTCTACCGGATAGAGAAGTTGCTGTTGTCTAAAACAGTAGTTCGAATATACGTTCTTTGCTGCACGGGTGCCTTAGTCGATCTCTATGCAAGTGAAGTGACCCCTTCTATGCGGCGGGTTCAGTCACAGCAAGATTGTTATCCACATGGGTGACACCAAAGGTGTAGATGGCTGATTGGTATGCGGCTGCTCTGGCTTCCCATGTTGGAACCTTACCCGATAGGATCACATCACCGTCCTCTACCTTAACATTGACATCGTCGATGTTTACCTTGCGGTTGCGGTTGATGGCGTCTACAACACCTGCTGCGATAGTCTCGTCGATAGGTTTCAAAGTCTCATCTTCGGTTGTTACGATGGCAACCTTATTGGTCATGCCGGTGACACCCCGGACACTTGCAGCTTCGTTCTCTGCCTCGATCTTCTTCCAACGGGCATCAACTGTGCCTTCCAATACCACCCAGCCCTGCTTGGCACCTACGTTAAACCTGGACGAAAGCAAGTCAGGGTTTAGAAGTAGCTTAGATGTGATGTTGGACTCCAACTCGTCGTCGCTTGGCATGTTTGGGTAGTTCACTCGGAGCATGTTGCGTACCGAGGTCACGCCTATTACCGAGTTGGCATCGTCAATTGCCGCTATTCTGGCCTGGTAGGAAGGAACTTCTCCTATCAACGTTACTGTGCCATCATCGACTACTACCTCAATACTGGAAGCATCAACACGGTTATCCCAATAGAGGTGTTCAACGACGCTGGCCTTGATGACCTCATCCGAACGCTTCAAATGTGTCATTTGAGCATCTCACCCCCTTCATTCCGTGCACTCCATATTCTTACTATAGTATCGACTCCATAAAAAAGTCCTATTATCCACCTAAATAGACTCTAAAAGTGCTATGGTTAGGGTGTGAAAGTATCCTCGATTCACATTGGCCTACTTGTGCTCAACTGCACTGGAAGGGCCGCCCGGATAATTGGCCAAGAGACTTTTTTAGAGTCTATTTAGGTTGCTTTTTGGATTTTTTTAGTGGAGAGATGCTATGCTGTTCAGAGAAAGCAGGTGGATTCATCCTTGATCCTGCTTTCATGTGTAGCACATTTGCCATTGCAGGGGGGTACGCGCTCAGCCTGCTTGCTTGGACAGCGATATAGATTGCCGTTTAGAGTCATGCATGATTGTGGAGAAAGCGAATGGAAGATACCTATACATTTATCGCGCGCAGCGCCTACGATCCGAGCAAAGTCGCAACCTTTACATTGTGTGATGGCACTATGATGGTTGACATGGGCTCGCCACTGGAAAACCTTGAAAAGCCTCTACAAATTGTAGACGAAGATGTAGTCGGGGAGACCGGAAGTAGTTTGCTTCTTGTCGAGTCAATATGGATGAGGCCGGTGGTGCTCCGGCTATTCGAGCGTGTTACGCAGCCTATCAGTATTTCAGACATCGACGCCAGTCAAGTAGGCGATGGTCTGCATGTACAAGCATGGATAAGGGTAGGAGGCCTACGTCTAGCCCCCATCGCCCTGGTGTGGAACGAAGTCGACAATCCTGATGCTACACAAGCCTTCATCACGGAACTGAATAGGCGCAAACAGGCCACTGTGCATCCGGGAAGATTCTGGGGGGTGCTAGACTACTGGGCTAGCTGGCTTGCTGTTGGTCTTGTTGTCGGATTCCTGTTATTCCGGCAGCTTCAAAAAAGGGAAGAGTAGGTAGCGAGCTTTGCCGGAAGATCAGAATCTAAGACAAGAGACTTTCATCACACCGGAACGCTTTGTTCGAGAGCAAGTTCACGAGGAAGGCTCGCTGCGCGGTAGATTGTTGATTGCCAGCTGCTGCTCGGGCTCCTATCTGGCAAAGGCAATGGTGGCACGATATAAGGAACATCTGGACTGGACAGGAGGCGGCAGTGAAGTTTTGTCCCTGGAGGATGTGGATTTCCGGTTCTCTGATACTGAGAGCTGTGCGAGATTGGATATGCATGTCAGCGGCCATGATGTCTTTCTCTTCCAGGCACTTCTGGATCCCACAGTACAACAAGGGGTCGATGCCAATTACATGGCCTTTCTGATTTCCGCCAGAGCATTCAGAGAACATGGAGCCAATCACGTGACTGCTGTGCTACCTTATCTGGCATACGGTCGGCAGGACAAGCCAACCAAGTTCATGCGCGAGCCTACAACAGCCAAATTGATGGCCGATCTGAGCCTGGCAGCAGGCGTGGACAGGCTGCTCACCTGGCATGCGCACGCTGACCAACTCCAGGGTTTCTACGGCAACACCTCGGTTACTATCCTGAATGCATTGACACTTTTCATCGAGGAATTTCAGCGCTTCCGGGCTCGGAAGGACGTTATTGTTGTTGCTCCTGACGCAGGGGCCTCAAGGTTTGTGACATATTTCAGCCGAGCACTGAATCTGAAAAGTGCGATCGCCTCAAAGCATCGACCGCGCCCGGAAGCAGCTACTATCACTGAGGTCATTGGTGATTTTTCAGGGAAACGTGTTGCCATTGTTCTGGATGACATGATCAGCAGCGGCGGAACAATCTATGAAACTGTCAAGCGACTGGCAATGGACTATGGCATACGGGAAGTCTATGTTGGAGCCTCTCACAATCTATGCCTTGACATTGCCTACGAGCGATTGTCGAGTCTACATGCCGACTATCACCTAAGACAGGTAGTGGTAACGAATAGTATTCCACAGACTAGTGCCTTTCAGACGCTGCCCTTTCTCTCGGTAAAGTGCTTGTCAGACACGTTGAGCCGCGTGATCAATCGAATTCATTATAATCGCTCGGTAAGCCAGTTGTTCTACCAGGGGCAGGGCAGAAGGAAGCTGGTGTCAGCTGTGTGATCATGTGTCCAAGGGGATAGCAGACTCTCCCTAGAATGCAGCGTAAAGCTGACATGAGATTTTGTACATTGATGACTTGCAATGGGCTTTTTGGCAAGTGATGCCTACAGAAAGGAGGAAGCCACATGCTGGATTGGTTTTCACAGCGACGTCATTGGTCGCCATGTCAGACATATGCTACGGGTGATGTCGTGATCAACATGATATCGCAGGGCTGGCAGGTGACGTCTGTAAAGGCTGTCCCCCGCCAGAGTCCCGCCAAACTTCATGCTGTGAATCTATGTCGAGAAGATGATAGTATCGATCTTCTGGTGCTGGATGGTCCGGCAATCCGGGATATTGCAATGAGAGTATGACTTCTGATCTCTGGCCTAGCGGCTCAACTGACACTTCTATTGTTCTCCGAGCTGTGCCCGCTGCTGTGGCATTTGAAATATTCTTTGAGAAACACAGCCACAGCTTCACCATCCTAGAGGATGTGCAGACATCGTGGAGATGCATTTCGAGACTTACGCAGAAAGGAGATTTTGATCCACAAATTTCACAGATTGACACGAATTCAGAATCAAAATTAGTGATATTCGTGTAATTCGTGGATCGAATCGTCCGTAATGACTGCAAATGCCAACCCATTGCGTAAGTCCTGATTTATAGGATTTCTTTGTGGGCTGTATAGGACTTTGTTAGGAACTTCGGGGTACATTGGTTGTAATGGGGTTTGATGAAGCAAGATCGGCGATCGGAGGTTTTCAATAGGCACCGTCATTGCTGACCATGATGATAGCGGGTGTTGAAAACCGAAACCGAGACTCGCCAAGAGCGCATGCCGCCCTCGATGGTCTGAGGGTTGGCCAGCATCCCCGACGATTTTCGGCGCAGACACCAGACACAGATGCTAATGATGGTGGAAGCCTGGCTGCACTCGCGATGCAATCAGGCAATTTCGACAAAGTAACAATAGAGAGAACAGGAGGTGTGGATTCTCAATGACAGACAAAACCAGAGGTAATGTTGGCTCGTTCGTAATGGGATTCTTTGTTGGTGGGTTGGTAAGTGCGGCAATAGCGTTGCTAAATGCTCCTCAGTCTGGTAAGGAGACGCGTGAGCAGGTCATGGCCAAGGGTATAGAGCTGCGTGATCGCGCAGGAGAAGAAGTTCAGCGTATACGCACCCAGGTCGAGGATATGATTGCTGAAGTGCGCATCCAAACCGATGATGTGCAGGCTCGGCTCGCGAAGCAGCTTGAGGTTGTGCAAGCACGTATGGCCCATGCCATCGAGGAAGGCAAGAGGGGCGCGTATGCTGTGAGAGAGGAGTTGACCGGCAGCACTGCACACGAAGAATTGGCCGGTAATATCAAAGATGAAGCGGCCTAAAAGGCTGCCTTCATTGTTCTGCGGCCGCTGGTCAACTTGCTTCATCGGGCCGTCAGGAAGGCATGTCATTCTTGGGCATGCCTTCCTCGAATCTAAGCACTCGCACTCACTCAACGGCTGCTAGCCGCCCAATTGGTGTGGTACAGTAGCTTAGCATTGATGTCTCTAAGCACGGTCGCCATCAGTGCTAAGCCAATGGAGATCGACACAAAAACCCAAATGCTCCTCACTCCTCCTCCAGCGTTGCTTGGCCGATTAGCTCGAGCACCTGTTTGCCGGGGATCTCTTCGCGTTCCAGCAGAGCTTCTGCCAACCGCTCCAGATCATTCCGGTGCTTTTTCAATATGCCCCGCGCATGCTTGTAGGATCTCTCCAAGATGACCCTGGTCTCCTGGTCAACCTCGCGCGCTGTTGCTTCGCTGTATTCGCGGCGATGTGCAATTTCCTCACCAAGAAACACATGCTTGCTCTGTCCACCAAGCGCCACATATCCCATCTGCTCGCTCATTCCCCAATCGAGCACCATCTGGCGTGCCAGATGAGAAGCCTGCTTGAGATCGTTCTCTGCTCCACTAGTGGCTGTGTCCAAGGCCAACTCCTCGGCAGCCCGCCCACCCATCATGACTGCCAGGCGGTCCAACATGTACTCGCGGGAGTATATGTATCGGTCCCGCTCGGGCAGTTGCTGTGTGACGCCCATGACCCGGCCACGAGGTACGATGGTAACTTTGTGAATCGGTTCGGCATGGGGTGCAACTGCCGCCACGATTGCGTGCCCCGCCTCGTGATAGGCCAACAAATTCAGCTCATCTTTCGCCAGCCCAAGACTCTCCCTCTCAAGACCAAGCAGCATTTTGTCGCGTGCTTCCTCAATGTCCTCGTGTTCGATTGCGTCTTTGTTTTTGCGGGCGGCCAGTAAAGCAGCCTCATTGAGTAGATTCTCCAGGTCAGCTCCGCTGAAGCCGGGTGTGCCACGTGCCAGCTCACCGAGGTTGACATCGCCAAACAGAGGTTTGTCTTTTGCATGAATCTCCAATATCTTCAGCCGCTCTGAGGCGGTTGGCCTATCGACCGTGACTTGGCGGTCAAATCGGCCCGGCCGCAACAGGGCAGGGTCAAGGATGTCCGGCCGGTTGGTCGCGGCCATTACAATGACGTTCTGATTGGGATCGAAGCCATCTAGCTCAGAAAGTAATTGGTTGAGTGTTTGCTCTCGCTCATCGTGACCTCCACCCAAACCGGCGCCCCGGCGCCGTCCAATGGAATCCAGCTCGTCAATGAAGATGATGCTGGGGGCCACCTTCTTGGCTTCATCGAAAAGACTACGGACGCGCGACGCGCCAATGCCGACGAACATTTCCATGAAGTCCGAACCGGTGATGCTGAAAAATGGCACTCTGGCTTCACCGGCCACGGCACGTGCAAGCAGTGTCTTGCCGGTGCCTGGGGGGCCAATCAACAAAACGCCACTGGGCATCTTGCCGCCCAACCGCTTGAAGTGTTCCGGGTTCTTCAGAAACTCGATGATCTCTTCAAGCTCGGCTTTTGCCCCTCGTGCTCCGGCAACATCGTCAAATGTGACATGCTCTTCGTGGCGATCGTACAGCTTGGCTCGGCTCTGTCCCATCGCGAATAAGCTTTGCCCTGCCTGGGACTGCATCCGGTTGAACAAGAAGAAAAGGAGCCCCAGTAGCAGGAGGGTGGGCAAAATGCTTAACAGGAGACTCCCCCATGAGAAGTTGGATTGAGGCCGTACGATGATTTCCACGTCGTGCTCCTCCAAGAGGGATAGCAACTGGTCATCTCCAAACGACGGAAGGTGAGTGACGAAATGCGTATAGGTCTTCGCTTGTTCGTTGGCTTTTGTCTCCAGCGGCTCTTCGAACTCACCCCGAATCTGTTCCCCCGTCACCGTTACCCGTGCGATATTGCCTTCTTCGAGTTGGCGGCGAAAAGCGCTGTAGCTGATGTCGGTCGGAGGCTCTACCAGATTGAAGCCGGAACGCCCTAATATCCAGATAGCAATGGCTGCGAGAATTGGTAGCCAGATGAACCAACCCAATATCCTTGTACAACCGTCACGGATGCGCCCATTGCCCGATCTCGCCTTGTCCTCCATTTCTATCATCGAGTTGTGTTCCATCAACTTGCTTTGGCCTCCTTATACTATATGCCAGGCTTTTGTCGTGGATGCAGGGTTGTTGGACACCCTGCAATCCTCTCCTCAAGCGATTATCTCTGTGAGACCTGCTTCATAATCTGGTCAGCAACAGTGCGAGCCGCATTGGGCTGCCCGGCATGCACAGCGGCTGCCCGGCGGTTCTGCAGTTCAGTCTGGTCCCCAACCAGCCAGGCGTAACTGGTGGTAAGCACTTCAGTGGAGCCTGGTGACCATGCCCCGGCTCCGCTCTCGACGACGTAGCGAACGTTACCCTCCTCTTGACCGGGCAATGCCTCGTATAGGATGATCGGCAAACCACAGGCCAATGCCTCTGTAACGATCAGCCCGCCCGCTTTGCAGACAACAAAGTCAGCGGCATGCATCATCTCTGCTATATTTTGCACAAATCCGTAGACATAAACTGGCCCTTGCCACTCGGTCGAACTCAGTTCGCTTTCATCCTTCTCATTGCCGCCTGCGACAGCTGCGATCTGAAGCGGAAGCCCGGATCGATCCAGCAAGAGAACAATGGCAGCCATATGAGTGCTGCGGGGCGATCCAACCACCAGAGCCGTCGCCAAATCCGGGTGCCAGCCCAATGCTTCCCTGATCTGGGCCTGGTCGTGCACCTCACGGGCGAATGCCGGATGAACGGGTAGTCCTGACAGGTGTACGCTTTCTTCAACAAGCCCATGTTCGAGCGCTTGCCTGTAGACATGGTCCGTTGGAACGAAAGTGATCGCGGCCTCGTTATGAAACCAAAGGCTATGTACATCAACCAGATCAGTCACGATCACATCTACCGGAATGTGCTGTTCTGTTGCAGAGGCGGCGACGATAGCAGCCTGCGTGAGTGCCGGATGGGTCGTTATCATGACATCCGGCTGGTAAGTGGCGATTAACCGCTCCAGCGACTCGTCGAGTACAGCTGCTGAAACCTCCTGGATCATCTGCGCCGCAACCGGATTGTCGGTAACATCATAGGCCAGCTTGTAGAGCGCCGACCCACTTGTTATCGTATCATCGTAGCTGTCCTCGATGTATTGAGCCACCTCAGGAGTAGATGGTCTGTGGATCGGATTCGCGAGGAATACCTTGCAGACGTCCTGATAAGCTTCCTGGAATATTGCCTCAAGTGCCTCCGCTGTGCGACGGTGTCCGGTTCCAGTGTCGGTCTTCAGAATCAGGATTCGCTTCGTCATTCTTTTCCTTCCAATCGCCTTGCGGCATCGACTGGCATAGAATAGACCCAGTATGTCATCATCATGCCATAGTTAGCGTTAGCCCTGCTGTGCCAGGATCATCTTACCTCCCGCTGTGCAGCGAGCTGCAATGCTCTTGTTGCATCCTTACTAACAGAATATCAATTGCGCTCTATAAAAGTCCCAAAGCAGACCTAAACAAAGCCTAAAAGATGCTCGTGTCTTCTAGTTCCGCGGAAGGTGTATGGTTGATCCGATATAATCAGGGTGATTGCTCTGATATGATATCAGTGGGGGAGAGAGAGATGGACAAGGATACGTTGAACGTCGATATCGCGCTGCGGCAGCTCGGCGAGTTGCTCCAGCATGCTCGCGAACTTCCTGCTTCACAACAGGAATTGCTTGGCGAAGTGGCGCGGATCGTATCCACAACTCTATCAGCAACCCGGTCATTCCCTGATAGGAGTTCGGAATGGAAGGAGAAGCTGTTACGCGCCCGCAAAGCATTTGAGGGAGGGGATTCCGAGGCTGAACAATCTCCGACATCGTTCCTGGCGGATTTCAGAGATGCCTCTGAGGTTGGCAGAGCTATTGGAATAGCTCAAATCCCCGATGATGTTCTTCTGGCCTTGCTAACTGGTAGACACCTCGGATCAGCTGGCCGGATTGCCATCCTTGTCTTTGACAGGCCTTGGGAGAAAGATGTCCCTGCTTATGCCACTGTGTTGAGCGAGTGGCGTAGCAGTCCTGAGGATGCGAGCCTGGCAGGCCGACGCATTTCCTTGGCAGAGAGCGAAAACGAGCCGCTGGTTAGTCTGCTCTCGCTTGGTGCGCCCTTGGTCATCGAAGATATAGGGCAAGACAGGTGTTTCGACCGGCATATCCACGACATCATCGATCCGAGTTGGACGGTCGGGCTTATACTCTACCCTCTGACGGTTGGTGGCAAGCGGTATGGCATGCTTGTTGCCAACTTCAGCGAACCGGTAAGCCGCGAAATCATCCACCCGATTTGTGGGCTGCTTGACCAGGCAGCTGTGGCAGTCTATACCATGCTCTTGTTCAAGGCTGAAGCCAAAGCCCGCCAGGAAGCGGAGCAAGCCAATGACCACAAGATGAAGTTGCTGGCCACTATATCACATGAAATGCGCACACCTCTCACTTCCATCAAGGGCTTTGCTACCACGCTATTGGCTGACGATGTCGAGTGGAGCCCAGATAGCCAGCGTGATTTCATTGAGACTATTAACCAGGAGGCAGACAAGCTGACTGAGCTGATCGAGCACCTGCTCAGCCATTCTCGTTTGGAGGCTGGCACTCTACCAATCGCGCCCAGAAAGAAACAGATGCAAGATATCATCTCGATTGCGATGGCTCAGATCCAAATCCTGGCAACTGACCACATATTGGACATTGGTATTCCCGTCGATCTGCCGCCTGTGTGTGCCGATCCTCGCCGCATCGCACAAGTATTGACTAACCTGATCAAAAACGCTATCGAGTACTCGCCGCCGCGGACAGAAGTGAAGATCGCTGCCGGTGTCCGCGATGGTTGCGTTCAGATAGATATCTCTGACCGGGGATTAGGTATCCCATCAGAAGAGCATATCCATGTCTTTGAAGCATTTCACAGAGGGACGCGTGCCAAAGAGGCTCAGAAGAAAGGAGCAGGGCTAGGATTGGCTATCTGCAAAGGCATCATAGAGGCACATAGGGGTGAGATATGGGTGCAAGATTGCTCCGAACCGGGCACAACCATCTCATTCACATTGCCTGTATTCAAGACTGGAGAAAGTGATGACATAAATGGCGCCGACCATTTTGATCGTTGAAGATGAGGCCAATATCCGGAAGTTCATGTCGGTAAACCTTGCTGTACGCGGTTACAATGTCATTGAAGCTGACAACGCGCGTGATGGACTTGCACAACTACAGGATATACGGCCTGACCTCTTGATCCTGGATATCAGAATGCCTGGCATCTCCGGGCTGGATCTGCTGGACATCATATCCCAGGCGCCGGATGTCCCGGCGATACCCGTTGTTGTGATTACAGCATCGGAAGCAGCAGCCGACAGGATGTCAGCATCCGGCAACCCTCAAATTGTCGAGGTGGTCATGAAGCCGGTTAGTGCGCCCCAACTGGTTGAGATCGTCGCCAAAGCGCTGGCGGAGAGTTGAAACCAGCATGGGGGCATTGGTGGCTCAGCATGAGAAAGCGAGTCTCGAAGTTCTCTTGGCTCCCAATGCCTGCGGAGCAGACCGGAAGACGATCCAGGAAGGCTGAGAGAAGAGACCACAGCCCCAGAGATTGGCTGTGTTTCTTTCTCCTAGGTTCTGTTGACATTTCATCGTAACCAGATAAGAGCAGCGGCGAAGCTCAGGAAAGACAAGAAACGATGGGCCAACTTCTCA
>JAFGLD010000371.1 GCA_016928235.1 Anaerolineae bacterium
ACAACCGCAATTGGGCAATGGGCAAAGAAGAGTTACCCGTCAGCGCCTACAGTCTGTACACAACAGCTGAGGATATGGCCCGATTCTTGCAAGCAATTCTTTCCGATAAAGCTGAGAAAAGCTCAGGTGCTTACCTGACCAGCTCAAGTATCAGGCAGATGCTCATCCCTCAGGTAAAGGTTGGTGATTGGCCCGATCTGTTCTGGGGGCTAGGCTGGGGAATTCAGCAAACCTCGATGGGTAATTTGTTCTGGCATTGGGGGGCTAACCCCGGCTTCAAGCATTATGTCGCAGGCTCAAGTGAACACCAGACAGGCATCATCATACTAACCAATTATGAGGATGGCTTACCAACTTGCAGACAGATTCTCTCTCTTCTTGGCGATCCTTGCCTTAGTGTTCATCACCCGGCCTTCGATTGGCTGCTTCCCAATGAACAGTGGAGAGAAGATGGGCGAATTTTCTAGCGGAGTGGCTATCTTCGAGCAATCAACTGGAAACTGTAGACCGCTTTTCAGTGGCTTCGATGGGAAAAATAACCTTGATACTGGGCGGTGCACGCAGCAGAAACAGTAGCTACGCAGAGCAGATTGCCTGTGAGGGCAGTGGCAACCAGGTGCTTTGCGCGGCAGCGGCCTGGGTTCAGCGACTGATCCCCGGCCTTACCGGCGATACCTACGGCGCAATCTGCGAGCTGACCGAGCTGGGAGTGCTGATCTTCTTCACAGCGAGTCTCTAAGCTCGACCTTGTGCATACCTGACCTCGTATTTGACGAAGGATTATAACCAGGAGATAGATTTTTGAGTGTCATGACCAAGGTGTCACTCAGATCAATGTTGTCATTCCCGCGAAAGCGGGAAGCCACTTGCCGCATATTGGGTTATCACTGTACAAAGTCGAGCCAAGAAACGAGGGAACTATTCAGCCGGTGGCGCCAATGCGATACCGGTGCTTCCACATCTACAATGCCTGATGTAGAATGCAAAGGATCATTGTATAAGCTCATGATTTGGAGTGGAATATGATGGCTCCTCGCTGGCACAAAGTCTTGCAGGATCTGTTGGGCAACAAAGCCCGCACATTGCTGGCTGTGCTCGCCATCGCTGCCGGTGTGTTTGCGGTGGGCGTGATCAGCTCTGCTTACTTCACGATTGACCACGATGTCAACATCACTTATGCCGCTATCCACCCGGCACATGGTGTGCTTATCACTGAACTGTTCGATGATGAACTGGTCAAGGCTGCCAGGCGGCTGCCGAGCATCGAAGATGCTGAGGGGCGCGTTATCCTCAGCGGGATGAACATCCTCTTTGCTGACGGCAAGCAACAACCTTTATTGGTGACAGCCGTAGACGATCTCTCTGAGCTTCGATTGGATCAATTGAAGTTGGCAAGCGGCGCCTGGCCTGACAGGTTGGAGATGGTGGTTGTCTCCAATGATTACGCGCAAGAAGGCCAGCTTGTGCAGGTTGAATTACCCGATGGGCGTATCCGGAATATGCGCATCTCCGGCATCGTGGAAGACATGAATACTGGAGGATACGGGCGAATCTCCGCCGATCTCAATGCCTATATGGGGCTGGAGACGCTCGATGTGCTCGATCTGCCGCGCGGGTTCAACCGCCTCTACTACCGTGTTTCCGGGGATACACCCACGCAATCTGATGCAGCAACGGTGGGGAAAGATATCGAGCGATTCTTTGTCCGCAATGGATTGACAGTCATCCAATCCAACATTCGTACGCCAAACCGGCACTCCTGGTACAGTTCCATCAAGGGATTGTTGGGCATATTAGCACTCATGAGCATGTTGCTGCTCGCCCTGGGAGGACTGCTGGTGACCAATACCATTGCATCGATGCTGGCCCAGCAGGTCAGACAAATCGGCATCATGAAGGCCGTCGGCGCGCTTTTTGGGCAGGTTCTGGGGATGTACCTGGTGCTGGCCGGCAGCTTTGGTGTGATGGCATCCGTGCTGGCGGCGCCGGTCGCGCCACGGCTTGGCTATGCGCTGGCTCAACTGCTTGCCGGGTTGACGCATTTTGCTCTGCTCGATTTCCGTCTCTTTCCCGAAACACTCTTGCTCATGCTGGCGGTTGGGCTGCTCACGCCCTGCCTGGCGTCACTGGCGCCCGTTGTGAGTGCCTTACGCATCACCGTGCGCGAAGCCATCGCATCTTACGGCTTGTCTGCGCAGTTCGGCAATAGTGCCATCGACCGTCTTGTCGAACATATTCGAGGCTTGTCACGCCCTCTGTTGATGTCTGTGCGCAACACCTTTCGGCGCAAAGGCCGGTTGGCCCTGACCTTATCGACGCTCTCACTTGCCGGAGCGATCTTCATGAGCGTCTTCGCCGCGCGTGCCTCCCTTCTGCGCTCATGCGATCCAACACTGCGCCTGTTCATCGCCGATGTGAACCTGGATTTCAAGCATGCCTACCGCACAGAGAAAATCGTCCAGATGATCAAGCAGACACCTGGTGTCGTACATGCTGAAGGATGGGCAGTGGCCATCGGTGAGGTGCTCGATGCCGATGGCGTCACCGTTGCCGATCGCTTCACCATCTATGCGCCACCACTTGATAGCCCCATGACGGATCACCCACCGCTTGTCGAGGGGCGTTGGTTGCGAGAGGGCGACCGGAATGCCCTGGTCATCTCAAGGAAAATTGCTCACAAGAATCCGGCGATGCGCATCGGCAACACCGTGCGGCTGCGCATCGCCGGCCATAACGTCCCTTTCGTGATCGTGGGTCAATACGATGACATACTGGCTGAAAGCGACCCGACAGCCTTTGCGATGTATTCGACTGTTTCTATATTGCTCGGCGAGCCGGGCCGCGCCCGCAGCTACCGGGTGATGATTGGAAGCAGCGAAGCCGGTTTGCAGGAACGGATGGGAGCAGCAATCACCGAGGCCATCAGGCAGCCGGATGATAGCCCATTGTTTGCCAGTGGCGCTTCGGTGCGGGATACCATTACTTTCGCCGGCGACGCGCTCACCGCGCTGCTGATGATGGTGGCGCTGCTCATTGTAGCTGTCGGCGGCATAGGCCTGGCGAGTACGATGAGCATGAATATCCTTGAGCGCACGCGCGAGATCGGCGTCATGCGGGCCATTGGGGCCAAGAATGCCGCCATCCGGGAAATCGTTATCGTCGAGGGAGTGTCGGTGGGCGCCGTGAGCTGGTTGATAGCCTTGGGATTGTCGTTCCCGCTCAGCCAGGCTCTCTGTTACATCGTCGGCACGGCGATGATGAATCACCCATTTGACTTTGTCTTTGATTGGACGGGTGTTGTCATCTGGTTGGGGCTGGTGGTGGTGATCGCCGCCCTGGCCAGCCTGTGGCCTGCCGTCAATGCCGCGCGGATGACCGTGCGGGATGCGCTGGCGTATGAGTGAGTAACCATTGAGGATTGGAAAGATGGTAGGAAGAGAGCATCATGAAGATTACAATCTGCGCGCTCGGCTCACGTGGTGACACCCAGCCGTTCCTGGCCCTGGCTGTGGGCCTGCAACAGGCAGGGCACCGCGTGACACTGGCTGCTACGCACAATTTTGCCGAGTGGATTCGGTCGCAGGGTGTGACTGCCTATCCGGTACGTCATAATCCACAGGAAGATATGCAAGATCCGGAGATCCAGGCAGCCATCAAGGGCCGCAACTGGCTGCGCCAGCTGCCTGTTCTGCGCGACAAACTAAATGCGATCCTGTCAGAGATGATGGACGATTGTTGGCAAGCGGCCGAGGATGCAGAGTTTGTGATAGTGAACACCATTGCATATGGCGGAGCGGAAATCGCCAGCCAGCGTGACATCCCGATGGCATTTGCGGCATTACAGCCGCTGTACCCCACTCGTGCGTTCTCCTCCTTTGCCTTTCCCTTTGCACCAGGCGGCAGATGGAACTATCTGACACACAAACTGGGTCTGCGCCTCATGTGGTTGATGTTTGGTGTACCGATCAATCACTGGCGAACTACCCGCTTTGATGTGTCTCCCTGGCGATCGTTTTCAGAGATATTCAACGCCCGGCGCGATTTTGACACACCATGGTTGTGGGGTTACAGCCCATTGGTTGTACCCAAGCCACCGGATTGGGAAGACCATCACTACGTCACAGGCTACTGGTTTCTCGATGCCCCATCCGGATGGCAGCCACCGGCGGAGTTGGCGTGTTTTCTGGAAAGCGGCCCACCGCCCGTGTATATGGGGTTCGGCAGCATGAGCGACAAAGACCCGGAACGGCAGACCCGCCTGGCTCTGCGTGCGTTGGAGATCACCGGGCAGCGAGGAGTGTTGTCGACAGGCTGGGGAGGGATCGCCCGCCTGGCTACCTCTGCGAGTGTGTTCTACATTGATGATGTGCCGCACGGTTGGCTGTTCCCCCGCATGGCGGCGGTAGTTCATCATGGGGGAGCGGGCACCACCGCGGCAGGGCTGCGCGCCGGGGTACCAGGCATTATCACTCCCTATTCGGGGGATCAGTATGGTTGGGCCAGATGGGTGGAGAAATTGGGTGTTGGGCCGCGCATAACCGATAACAAAAGGCTCACCGCCGAGAAACTGGCACAAGCGATAGACACAGCTGTGAATGATTCCGCTCTGCGTGCTCGTGCTGCCGCTCTTGGTGACAGAATCCGCGCAGAAAACGGCGTGGCTCGGGCAGCGGAGGTCATTGAGCGCCATTCGGCAGAGTTCAATCAACGCTTCGACAGCAAGCGGTGAGGGTTGCCCACTCATTCCAGCTACCTCGCAAGGCAGCGGCCATGATGAGGGCATATCCATGGGTTTCCAGGGCTGGTCACCTCTGGCCCGCCATCAATGCCGGCCGGATGACCGTTCGAGAGGCGCTGGTGTATGAGTGACGGGTGATGGGTGACGAGTGATGGGTGATGGGTTCTTGCTTTAATGGCACCTGAACAATGATGTCATTCCCGATCCGTCTGCGCGGTGAGTGGATTCCCGCGAAAACGGGAATGACATCATTGGCCAAGGTATTGGGTTTTCCGGACATCATTTTAATTGTTTGCCTCACACGGATGCTCGCATTTCCAATGCGTCCGATAGTTTTCCGACTTCTCAATTTTGGCCAAGGTATTGGTGAGCAGTGATCAGGTCTTGACGATTGAACAACAATCGTCGTGTTCAATTTAAAATCACAGTCCACAGATCGCGGATCGCAAAAAAAGTAGGGTGGATGGAGTGGTAAAACCTTCTATGTTGCGGTCTAACTGCGCCCATCCATACCCGGTAGCACAGTCGTTGCTGTGCTACAAAAAAACTGATCACTGATCACTGAAAACTGATCACCTAAACAATACAGAGCAAAACTTGATCATCGAGTAACAGCTAACAGCTCAAAACAACATCCGGTATTGAACATAAGTTAACGCCTATGCCCCCATCTCCCGCTGTTGCCGGTACCACGCGATTGTCCGCTTGAGTCCCTCACGGAAGTCTGTTTGAGATTCAAAGCCAAATCGCTCCCTGGCCCGGCTGACATCCAGCTTCCGGCGCGGCTGGCCGTTGGGCTTGGAGGTATCCCAGACGATCTCACCCTGGAAACCGGTCAGCTCAACCACCAGTTCGACCAGGTCTTTGATCGATATCTCGTTGCTGGAACCCAGGTTGACCGGGTCCGGGTCGTTGTAGTGCTCGGCGGCCATGACGATCCCGCGTGCCGCATCATCGACATACAGGAACTCCCGCGTCGGGCTGCCGTCACCCCAGGCTACAATGTGATCGTCCCCTGACTCCTGGGCATCGATGCACTTTTTGATCAATGCCGGGATGACATGCGACGACGCCGGGTTGAAGTTATCACCGGGGCCGTACAGGTTAACCGGCAGCAGATAGACGGTGTTGAACCCATATTCCTGCCGGTACGCCTGGGCCTGGACCAGCAGCATCTTCTTGGCCAGGCCGTAGGGCGCGTTGGTCTCTTCCGGATAGCCATTCCACAGGTCGTCTTCCTTGAAGGGGATCGGGGTGAACTTGGGATAGGCGCAGATGGTACCAATCGCCACCACCTTATCGACGCCGGCCCGCCGGGCGTGTTCCAGGGTCAGCACGCCCATCATCAGGTTGTCATAGAAGAAGCTGCCCGGATGCTCGCGATTGATCCCAATCCCGCCGACCGTTGCTGCCAGGTGAATGACCATCGTGGCCGGGTTTTCCTGGTAGACCCGGATTACCTCGGCCTCCTGCCGCAGGTCGTAGCGATCTTTATCGACACTGGTAACCCGCCCCGCGCCACTTGCTTCAAGCTCCCTGACGACGGCGCGCCCCAAAAAACCGGCGCCGCCTGTCACGATAACTTTCTGGTCTTGCCAAAAGGATGTTGTCATGTGTGATTTTCCTCAGTTGATAGGTTAAATAGTCTGCAGATCTCAGTATCAGGTGATCCGTCCAACGC
Organism: Anaerolineae bacterium; assembly: GCA_016928235.1. GTDB lineage: Bacteria > Chloroflexota > Anaerolineae > Aggregatilineales > UBA3940 > JAFGMS01. The sequence continues at coordinate 6,420 of JAFGLD010000371.1, forward strand.
CTCCCACCCAACCCTGCCCAGCGCAATCGTCAAGCGTGCCGGATAGGAGCGGCGGTTACCCGACCACTCCCCCACAGACCCGGACGCGCAGGATTCCACCATCCGGGTCCTCGATATCTGACAGCCAGAGTAACCAGTCAGTTTGCCAACTGACTATCTTTCCCTGTTTCGCCACTCTATCCAAATTGGCCCCAGCAGGGGGATGCCGAAAGTCCACGGGACGGTCAACAGATGCATGATGGTCCAGTAGTTCCAGTAAGGCCCCAATGGGCCCTCTTTTCCCCATCCCCAATCGCGCAAAAACCATCGCCAGAGAACGAAATAACTGATGATCGACAGCTCCGCCGTCAAGCCAAAGAGGAAGGTGTGCCAGAATGTGCGAGATGTCAGAGACAAAGCTGCCAATGGTATCAGCCACATTGGATACCAGATGCGGAAGGTCGGGCCGAGCATCAGCTGGCTAAAGTAGGCCAGGAATCCTGCTGTTACCAGACTATACCGCCCTTGCCAGGCGCGGATCATCAGGAAGATGTAGTACAAGATAAACAAGTCGCGTCCCGCCGTCCGGGGGATCGGCGCGATCCACTCCCGAGGATAGAACTCACGGAGAATCATCCTGATCGCTGAGACCGGCGCAAAGCCCGTCCGAGACAGCGTTGCCTTGAGAGTCCCCTGGAAGGCATCGGGTAGAGGTCCGGTTAATGCATACAGACCAATGGCTGTCATCGTGATGATTGCTGCCGCGCTCAGCCCTTTCAAGACGCGACCCCGCCAGGTTTTTTCCTGGAACAGCAGCGCCATCCCGAACAGTGGGATCATCAATAGCCCGGCGCTCTTGATTGTGGCGGCAAGTGCCAGCGCCAGTGCGGTAGCCCACCAATTCCCACGCTGCCACATCACAATGCCCAACACGATCAGAGCCAACATGAGCATATCGTTGTGGCCATTGCCCAGGCCCTGCATCAAAATCAAGGGGTTCCAGGCGAAGAACATCAGGGGCAGGAGAGGCGAGCGAGCGGCCTTTCCTGCTCGACGCGCTTCGCCGGGGCGCGCCATCCATCCGATCAACCAGGCACATGCCAGATAGCCGATCAAGACAAGGAGCTTCATGGCGATGACCGCGGAGATTGCATCGTGGGCACCCAACTGGACGGGAATGCGGGCCAGGATTTCCCATAGCGGGCCGTAAGGAGATACTTCATCGGCATACTCGCCCGCAAAAGCGATGATCGGATCGCCCGGATAACTCTCCGGAAGGGCAATCATTGGGCTGCCGCCATACAACACCCACAGCCGGGTACGCACAACATACAAGAGTAAATCCAGTGCCGTGATCGGATAGAGCCAGAGGAGTACAATGGAGAATATCGCGCCACCTCCCAGTATTTGCCACCGGAGCATGAGCGCCTTTTCAGGTTCCTCTGTTGAGATCACGCGCGCAATATGCATCGCCCATCCAAACAGGATATACAGCACGATAATGCCGATGGTGTAGATCGGCGCGAGCCATTGGCGTCCATCGCGCATCAGCATTTCGAGATCGAACGCAGGCTTGCCCGGGACGATGTTCGGGATGAGCGGATAGAAGAAGGTGATGGTGGTATAGATGGCCAGCATCCCCAGCGCGATGCAGACCAACTGTGCCTGGTGTTTGGGACGAGGGAACATCGCTTTGATAAAGGGTGTCATAGCGTGCTATTTTGGCACGGATAGGCTCATCTGCAAAAATCCCAGTCAGTAGCCGGTGATCAGCCTATAGATTTTGCTGCATAAAGGAATGATCGGATGATTAGCCTGCCCTACAGTGTATTGTGCTGTTCCACATTGTCAATCCCCTATCCCCAACTTTGGTATGGTCTCAGTCATACCGTCCCATTGTACACTATCGGATAACGAATGAGCGGATGAGTTGGAACAACGCAAGCACAATGTGTATGCTTTCATATTGTTCAAAGCCTGAAGTATCATTACAGGGTGGCATGCCGGGATCATCCATCGATTCCGGGCTCGTCGTCAGATTACTTTGAACGTGAAACTTAGCGACTTCTGTGTTATTGCCTATAATTTCATCATAACATCTATCGCAAACTGAGGGTTCGCCTTTTTGACATTCGCATCGATCTACCACCAAGCACGCCAGGGCTACAAAGAAACAATGAAATCTCCGCGGTTTACCCTCGGATATAAGATGATCGTTGTTCTTCTTCATTGGTGAACATGAGCCGGCACCCCAAATTGGCGAACATCCGGTTACAAAACAGGCTCAACACGGAATAGCGGGAAAAGCCGGAAGAAACCGGGTTTTTATCTCATGAGAACGACCAATGAATTGTAAAAAAAACCGGTTTCTTAACCTGCCCCCAGTTTTCCGCGTTGAGCCATAAAACACTAAAGAGGCAAATGACTTATGACAAATTCCCCCTGGTACCGTCTTGCTGTTGAGGCGGTATTCTCTCAATTGAAATCTCAACCGGCCGGTTTGACCAGTACCGAAGCGGCCCGGCAGTTGGCCGAACACGGCCCCAACGAGCTGCAAGCGGCCGCCCGAATTTCCCCCTGGACAATATTGTTTGAACAGTTTAAGAATGTCTTGATCATCATTCTTCTCATTGGAACGGTGCTCTCTGCCTTCCTGGGACACGAGATCGAAGCGATTGCGATTACCGTGATCGTGTTGTTTGCGGTGGTTCTGGGATTTATCCAAGAATATCGCGCCGAGCGTGCCATCGAGACGCTGAGGCAGATGGCAGCGCCCACTGCGACCGTGCTCCGTGATGGCGAGGAGGTCGAAATCCCATCCCGCGATCTTGTGCCGGGTGATGTCGTTCGCTTGCAGGCCGGCGATAAGATCCCCGCCGATGTCAGGCTGATTGAAGCCATCAACTTGCAGGTCGAGGAAGCGGCGCTGACAGGCGAATCGATTCCGGTGGAAAAGCACAGCAATAAGCTGGATAAACCTGACCTGGCCTTAGGAGACCGCAAGAATATGGCTTACGCCGGCACGGCGGCTACTTATGGACGCGGCAGCGCCATGGTTGTCGAGACGGGCATGAATACCGAGTTCGGCAAGATTGCCCAGATGCTGCAGACGGTCGAAACCGGTAAAACGCCCTTGCAGGAAAACCTGGATAAGGTCGGGCATGTCCTGGCACGGGCCGCCATTGTCATCGTTGCTATCATCGCAGGGTTGGGTGTGCTGCGCGGCCAGGAGTTCATCGATATGCTGATCTTTGGCGTTGCGCTGGCGGTTGCGGTTGTTCCGGAGGCTTTGCCCGCCGTCGTTACCATCTCGCTGGCGATTGGCGTCCAGCGGATGGTCAAACGCAATGCGCTGATGCGCCGGCTCCCGGCAGTTGAAACACTGGGCAGTACATCGATGATCTGCTCGGATAAGACCGGCACGCTGACCAAGGACGAGATGACGGCCCGCAAAGTCTTCGTCGCCGGCCAGACCTTCGATATCTCTGGGGCAGGTTACGATCCGGGCGGGCAGTTTTCAAAGGATGGCCAAAGCATCCAGCCCACTGAGCCGCTCAAGCAACTGCTGCAAGCAGCCACCCTGGCCTCTGACGCGCATATCGCTTACAGTGAAGGCGAAGGCCGCTGGCGTGTCAAAGGTGACCCGACCGAGGGCGCGTTGATCGTTGCCGCGGCCAAGGCCGGGATAAATAAAGCCGAGATCGATACCCGGTTCCCCCGCACGAATGAAATCCCCTTTACCTCTGAAACCAAACGCATGACCACCTTGCATACCGGGGCAAACGGTACTGTTGCCTACGCTAAAGGCGCGCCGGAAATCATCATCGAGTCATGCACGCGGCAGATGACGGAAGGCGGCGAGATAGCCCTCGACGCAAAGAGCCGGGAGCAGATTTTGGAGACGGCCCGTAACATGGCGACCGAGGCGCTGCGCGTTCTGGCGGTGGCTTCCAGACCGGAAGCCACGCTGGAAAATGCCGAGAGCGAGCTGACATTCCTGGGGTTAATCGGGATGATCGATCCGCCTCGTCCGGAAGCCAGGGCTGCCATCCGGGTCTGCGAGCAGGCCGGCATCAAGCCGATAATGATCACAGGGGATCATCCGCTGACGGCACAGGCCGTGGCTCGCGAGCTGGGATTGCTCAAAAACGGCCGCGTTGTCACCGGCGCCGAGCTGGAAGCAATGGACGATGCTGAGTTCGATCGCGACGTTGAGAACATCGAGGTTTATGCCCGGGTTTCTCCGGCCCACAAGATGCGCGTGGTAGCAGCACTGCAAAAGAAAGGCCATGTTGTTGCCATGACCGGCGATGGCGTGAACGATGCCCCGGCGCTCAAGAAAGCAGATATCGGCATTGCAATGGGCATTACCGGTACCGATGTGACCAAAGAAGCAGCCGACATGATGCTCACTGATGATAACTTCGCTTCTATTGTTGCGGCTGTTGAGGAGGGACGTGGAATCTTTGGCAACATCAAGAAATACCTGATGTATCTTCTGTCGTCCAACATCGGCGAGATTGGCTTGATGGCCGGCGCGACGCTCCTGGGCTGGCCCCTGCCGCTGACTGCCGTCCAGATTTTGTACGTTAATCTGGCCACCGACGGGTTGCCGGCGCTGGCTCTGGCTGTCGACCCACCTGAGCCTGACCTCATGAACCAAAAGCCGCGCGATCCAAAGGTTGGTATCTTCACGCGGCCGGTAGTTATCCTCATGCTGGTGGGCGGTGTATGGTCAACCGCTATCAATATGGGGCTTTTTTGGTGGGCGACCCATACTGCCCGTAGTATCGAAGAAGCTATGACGATGACCTTTGTGTCGCTGGTGCTCATCCAGTTTTTCAAGGCCTTCAACTTCCGTTCCGATCATCTCTCGGTCTGGAACAAGCCCTTTGCTAACAAGTGGCTGAATCTGGCAATTACATGGGAATTGGCGCTGTTGGCCCTGGTCATCTACCTGCCTTTCCTGCACGTGCCGTTCGGCACCTTTAGTCTGCCGCTTGAAGATTGGGCTATTATCCTTGTCCTGGCGTTCACGATTGTGCCTGTGCTTGAGACGGCAAAGTGGATGGAGCGAAAGGGGTGGTTTGGGGAGGTCAGTTATTAGCGGATAGCTGATCAAGGCGTGCCCCTGCCAGTCGAGTATTGGCGGGGGCACACCTTTTGTAAAAGCTACTCCATGCTCCCGCGCCACCACCCAACCTACGGCTGGGGAAACTTGTTTTCAGCGGCTCGGAAGGCGCAAAATTTGACATGTCGCCAAATGATGTGCTTCTGGGTCGGTAGGAGTTGTCGAGCGTGATAGGTGGATTCCCGCTTTCGTGGGAATGACGGGGTTGGCGAAGGTATTGCCATGCCAGGGAAACGCTCGGTGAGTCCTCAATATAGCTGGTAGGGATGGGCCTGAGACCCGACATGACCGAGCCTATCCGCCGCCGGCACCTCAGCATGTTCTGGTTTTGCCGGCCAAAATATTTGTGAAATTCTCGTGAAAATTTCGTGAATTTTCGAGTGTTCCTGACATTGGCTGCCGCGCAAACCGGTTAACCAAACTATAATATAGTTGTCCAGATAAGTCTTTGCAGCGATTGAGCAAGGGACAAGAAAAAGATAAAAGGTAATCAAGTAAACAGGTAAGGGGACACAGGTCATGCTTCGCGCCATTACCTGTTATCTTTTACCCATTTACCTTTTTGCGACCAGGTGAAAA
>JAFGLD010000372.1 GCA_016928235.1 Anaerolineae bacterium
CGGCGTTATTGTGACATCAAAGATACTCTCTTGAGCCAGTTTTTATCAACTCCCTATCCCAACGCTTTGGCGCGCTAACATTAATTTCACGGGCGAGCTGTTTGCAATCACCCAGAAGGCAGACACTTTCTCGATTATCTTGTGGTTTGTCGCCGCGATAGGCGTTACGGCAATCTGGGGCGCAAAGACTCTGACTCGTCAACAGTAATGCTTTGTGATGCACCCCATCTGCATTTCATAACAAATTCAGGAGTTTCAAGATGTCCTCTGTCGTATATATTGGTGTTGGTCTGGTTGTTCTCATTTTTATCGGTAGCCTTGTATGGCGGCTGGCTTCGGGCCGCAGATCGCTTCCCTGTCCTGCCTGGTTGCGCTGGCTTGTCGAATTGGACAACCCCTTCACAGAAACCAATCGAGCAGGCGTGATTATCAGATATCTGGACCTTCGGCCCGGCATGAGTGTGCTGGATGCCGGTTGCGGCCCGGGACGGCTTACCGTCCCTGCGGCTCAGGCGGTTGGGCCACAGGGCGAGGTGGTAGCGGTCGATCTCCAGGAGGGAATGCTGCGCCGGGCACGAGAAAAGGTACAGGCAGCAAACCTCAACAATGTTCAATTTCTTCAGGTTGGGTTAGGAGAAGGCAACCTGGAAAACGGCCAATATGATCGGGCGCTGCTGGTTACCGTCTTGGGAGAAATCCCCGATCAAGCGGCAGCCATGAAAGAGATCTTCGATGTTCTCAGGCCCGGGGGAATCCTGTCGGTTACCGAAATTATTTTCGACCCCCACTTTCAGGGCCGGGACAAGGTCATCCGGCTGGCCGGCACTGCCGGCTTCCGGGTAAAGAATCTCTTTGGGAAGAAGCTCGCCTACACCATGCATCTCGAAAAGCTCGGTGAGTGAGAAGGGGATCGATATGAATAACTCACACCTGCAAGTCCAATCGATGAAGCCGTTCTTTGTCATCTGGACAGGACAGGCATTCTCATTGTTTGGAAGCAGTCTGGTACAGTTTGCGCTGGTATGGTACCTGACTCAGCGTACCGGCTCAGCAACCGTCCTGGCCACTGCGACACTGGTCGCGTTGCTGCCACAGGTGCTGCTTGGCCCATATATCGGGGCGCTGGTGGATCGCTGGAACCGGCGCAGCGTGATGATGCTCGCTGACGGCTTGATCGCACTGGCGACGGTGGGGCTGGCCGTGCTGTTCCTGTTCGATGTGGTACAGGTATGGCACATCTATGTCATCGTGCTCCTGAGAGCCTTGGGTGGAACATTTCATTGGCCGGCTATGCAGTCCTCGACATCGCTCATGGTGCCGGAAGAGCACCTCTCCCGTGTCGCCGGGGTGAATCAGGCGCTTCAGGGGGCTATGGCGATTGTCGCCCCAATGACAGGCGCGCTGCTTTTGAGCATCTTGCCCATGCAGGGCATTCTGGTCATCGATGTGGTCACGGCGACCATCGCTGTCGGTTGTCTGGTGTTTGTAGCTGTGCCACAACCGGAGCGCATGGCGGATGCTCAACGAAATTCCGCTCTCACAGACATGGTCGAGGGCTTCCGCTACGTATGGACATGGCCTGGGATGATGCTGTTGTTGGTCATGGCGTCGCTCCTCAACCTCTTCTTCAACCCGGCTTTCTCGCTGACTCCGATCCTGGTCACCGGGCATTTTAACGGAGGCGCACTCCAGTTGGGTTGGATGGAGTCGGCGATGGGAATTGGCATCGTAGCGGGTGGAGTCATACTGGGGGTTTGGGGCGGCTTCAAGCGTCGCATCCTGACAACGATAGCGGGGCTGCTGGGTTCAGGGGTGGGCGCGATCGTCATCGGCCTGACCCCTACGGGATACCTGGGCGTTGCTATTGCCGGGATGTTTTTTTCCGGCTTCACCATGCCGATCATCAACGGGCCTCTGTTTGCCATCCTCCAAGACAAGGTCGATCCGGAGAAGCAGGGACGTGTATTTACGCTGGTGGGAGCTCTCAGCGGGGCGGCCTCTCCGTTGGGACTGGCCATTGCCGGGCCAGTTGCCGATGCGGTTGGCGTGCGGGCGTGGTTTTTGGTAGCGGGTGGGGTTGCGCTGCTCATGGCCATTACTGCGCCATTCCTCTCCTCGATCATGAATCTGGAGTTATACGGCAAGACCGCGGCAGATCATCCATCAGCCAACCGGCAGGTTGTGATAGATGAGATCCTGATCGAAACAGCCGGAGTGGAGAGTTGATGCTGGGCTGACATCGGTTTTGTCTATCGGTTATTTCTGCGTAACTATTCAGATGTTAGCTGTAAACTCGTCACTCAAAACTGTCAAGCAGCCGGGAGTAAATCATCCCGGCTGTTTGCTTTTGCGGAACTATGCTAAATCGATAAGCGTCATATAATCGATGATAGGAGAAGCAAGATATTCAACAAAAGGAGAAAGAGATGAACACCCGACGTTACGTCAAAGCAGGTTTTACCATGGTTGCCTATCTGCTCATGCTCTTGCTTTTTAGTGGATGCGGCGCGCAGCCCGCAGCGATGCCGGAGGCGCCACAGGAGCCGGTCGACCTCGGCATGGTGTCAGACGGATTTGCCGAGATGGAGGAAGAGAGTGATTCAGGCAGCAGCGCGGATCAGCCTGCCGCGGACGATACGGCTCCCGATCTGGTGGCCGCGCTGCCTCAGGATCGGATGATCATCAAGAATGGCGAGATCGATCTGCTGGTGGAGAGCGCCGATGCCGCTATCGACCAGGTGACGCAGATCGCGTCCGACAATGGCGGTTATGTGCTCAGCAGCCAGGCGTCCAAGAGCGGAGCCTCAAAGATCGCCACTATCACCATCGCGGTGAAATCGGACCAGTTCGATACGGCCATGCGGCGTCTGCGCCAGATCGCCGTCGAGGTGCAGCGCGAGATCTCGACTGGCGAAGATGTCTCATCTGAGTATGTCGACCTGGAATCACGGCTGCGCAGCCTGGAGGCCACTCGCGACCGTATCCAATCATTCCTGGAGGATGCTAAAACGGTCGAAGAGGCTCTCAAGGTCAACCAGCAGCTGTCCGACATCGAAGCGGAGATCGAGCAGGTCAAGGGGCGGATGAATTACCTGTCCGGCCGGTCGGCTTTTTCGACCATCACCGTCAACATTCAGGAGAAAATTGATGCTGAACCGACCCCCACGCCAACGCCAAAGTCACCCTGGTCGCTCAGCCCGGTGATCTCGGACGCAACCAAGACGCAGGTCAGCCTGGCTCAGGGGCTGCTCTCACTGATCACCTGGCTGCTGATCGTGCCGGGGCCGTATTGCCTGATCAGTGGGTTGCTGCTGTGGGGTGTGATGACGATTGTCCGGCGCAGGAAGGGCAGCCGGCCACCTGCGCCGCCCAAGAAAGAGTCGTAAAGAGAAAGCGAGATCGACCATAGATCAGTGATATACAGGCCGCCCAGACGCCGGGGCGGCCTTATCTTTTTGGCAGTGGAAGAGATTCAAGCGCGGGCTTGGGGACGAGATCGAGCGTCCACAGGCCAAAGAAGTGCTCACGGCTCTCCAACTGGCCGGGCAGCGGGGCGAAATCGAAAGCTGTCCAGATCAGCCAGCCGGCCAGCTGCTTCTCTTCGGCCATCCCCACAACACGGCCGAGGATATCAGCCTGCTCCTCAGGACTGCGGGCACCCTCCGGTAATCCCATCCAGGTGTGGTAGCCGACTTCTTCCAAAAGCAGTGGTTTTCCGTTGCTCCGCTGCCGGTAATCATCAACCCGGATTGCTAGATTGTCGGCCTCTCCCCAATGGTGAAAACACAGGATGTCGACTTCCGGACCAGTAGAGGTCGGGTCACTCCACCAACCGATGGTGATCAGGTGGTAGGGATCGTTGGCTCGAACCAGGTTGTTGATATGTGCCAGCCAACTGACGACTTGTTCTCGCGTGGCAAACGGGCGGCGGCCATCGGCGCCCCAATCTAGATCGGGCTCGTTGCGCAGATCCCAGGCCAGGATGGCCGGCTCATTGCGGTAGCGCCGGACAATGTAGGTGGTCTGGGCATCGTAGCGATTCCAATCGGTGTACAGCGGCCTGAAGTAATGATCGGGCAGGTCGTTGAGTGTGACAATCAGCTTGAGGCCGCGCGCTCGCGCCATCTCGAACAGGGCATCCACTTTGGCAAAGCCATCACCGCTGGGCACAGCCAGCTCCGGAGCGCAGGTGAAGAGTGGATCGTAGCGAAGGAAGATGCGCAGGGTATTGAAGCCGGCCCCTTGGATCAGATCGAGCTCGGTGGAGATTTCATAGGGATCGAATTGTTCTATAAATCGATGCCAGGGTGCATGGCGCGGATAGTAGTTGACGCCCCTGGCCTGGAAAGACTGGTTGTCCAGGATCAGATGCTCGCCTTGAGCCGTGACGAACCGGGAGAGAGTGGGCTGTTCGGCGGGAACAGGGTCGGTGTTGGTTGGGTCGATCGATGCGCATGGGGCGGGCGTCGGCGCAGGGAGGGCATCGAGGCGGGCCAGAGCTTTCAGTGCCTCATCACGTCCAGGGTCGAGATCAAAGGCGGTCTGGTATTGGTCGATGGCGTGTGTGATGTCGCCTGTTTCTTCCAGAACGGCGCCATAGTTAAAGTGAGCGGCGTACAGCTTGTCCGGCAACGGCTCTGGGCCACAGGATTGGGCATCGGCAATGAGCCTGTGCAGGACATCGATGGTGGCAGGCCAGTTTCCCCAGATGCCAAGATCATCGCAGGTGACGGGGGTGGTTGGTGATGGAGTGATTGGCGCGGTTGGAAAGGGCGTTGGTGTTACTGTCAGCGGTTGGCTGCCCAGACATGCGATCAGAAAGAACAGGTACAACATGACGACAGAGAAGTGTTTCGTGTTCATGCCTGTATGGTAGAGGAGGGTAGTGGGAGTGTCAAGGCACATAGTTGAAACTCTGAAGTGCGCCCCAGTTTTTGGACACAGGAGATAAGAAGTCTATCATCCTGACCAAACCTGGGAGATAATAGGACAGGACACGGGGTGGAAAGACCAGGAGTATGGTAGGAGTATGGCAGCAGTATGGCAGCAGTATGGCAGCAGTATGGCAGCAATAGCGTGTGTAAGGAGCCCCGTTTGACCTCATCCCCATGGTGACGGTGTATCTTCTCAATAATTCGGGAGGCGACTTCAAGCTAATTCTTGGTGCTCAGTGCTCAGTTTTTAGGCGCACATCACAGGTCGACGGTCAAAAAACCAGGAACTACCCCAAAATATTGAGAAGATACGGAAAGAAGTAGACAAAAAGCGATCCACAAGTTATTGTGTGGTCGACGATTACCTTACCATCGTTTTGGAGATCGACAAACAATCATTGCAACTATTGAACAAAGTACCCAATCATCTTGCCGGATGGCATCTGTTTGAAACAAAGCCAGGTAACTGTCTGTAAGCAGGTTTACATTTCAGGCTCAACGCGGAATAGTGGGAAAAGCCGGAAGAAACCGGGTTTTTATTTTACCGAGAACGGCCAATGGATTACGGAAAAACCCGGTTTCTTAACCTACCCCCAGCTTTCCGCGTTGAGCCACATTTCATTCTCTTGCGTTAAGGCCTGTATTCCATCCTCCATCACCGGGAAAGGCACATCGGCATGGAAGAATTTATCTTTGGAACATTGGCAACTGACGAGCTGCGCATGTTCTACCATCGAGTAGAGCGCCTGGGCCTCCATCACCAGCATCGCACCCGTCCTGCCGATCCCAATCCGGGCGAGCCTATCGAGATACTCGCCGTCGCCGGGCCCGATCTGACCGCCAAGCACGTTGCCTGCTACTACACAACCGACGGCTCGAAGCCGTCCGGCTCGCGCGGTGACGCGAGCAACGGCAGCGTCATCCCTCTCTCACCCATCGATACATTGTGGGATACGCCACTGTGGGGATACCTCACCGTCTGGGAAGGCGTGCTGCCGCCACAGCCGGAAGGGACAGTGGTTCGCTACCGGATCGGCGCATGGGCCGAAGGTCAAACCGAGGTCTTCGCCGATTGGCCTGACATCATTGCCTCCACCGAGGCGGCAGCCGAGGCGTTCTTTCACAACCGTCCGGTCGATGGCCTGACCATTGGAGATCCCATTGAAGGGACAACATTCGTCTGTCATGTCGACCATCTCAGGCCGCCCGCCTGGGCGCGGGAAGCGATCATCTACCACGTTTTCATCGACCGTTTCTACCCCGGCGATGGGCGTGACTGGCGCCAGAGCTCCAATGTGCGCGATATCATGGGAGGGACGCTGTGGGGGGTGATTGACCGGATCGATTACATTGCATCGCTGGGAATCACCTGCCTGTGGTTAAGCCCCGTCTTCCCCAGCCCTACTCCACACGGTTATGACGCCACTGATCTGACCTGCGTCAATGCGCGGCTGGGGGGCGATGAAGCGCTGCGAACGCTGATCGGCGAGGCCCACGCGCGCGGCATCCGGGTGCTGCTCGATCTGGTCTGCAACCATGTCTCCAACCGGCACCCGTTCTTTGTCGATGCCCAAGCCAACCCTGCCGGGCCTTACCGCGCGTGGTTCCAGTTTGACGACTCTCCAATCGGGTATCGAACCTTCTTCGGCGAGGCGGCCATGCCACAGATCAACACGGCTAATGACGGCGCCCGTCGATGGCTGCTTGATACCGCCTGCTACTGGCTGCGCGAATTCGACATCGACGGCTATCGTCTCGATCACGCCCAGGGGCCGGGGCCGGAGTTCTGGATCGATTTTTGGGCTGCCTGCAAAGCCGTCAAACCGGAGTGCTTCTGCTTTGGTGAAGTGGTCGATAAAGCCTCGGTGGTCCGGCATTATGTCGGGCGGCTGGACGGCTGCCTCGACTTCATGACCAGCGACGCGCTGCGCAATACTTACGCGCGCCGGGCCTGGCGTGAGGTCGACTTCGAGCGATTCCTGCCGCGCCATCGCAGCTTCTTTCCCGATTCATTCCTGATGCCCACGTTCCTCGATAACCATGACCTGGATCGCTTCCTGTTCATTGCGAAGGGAGACAAAGATCGGCTGAAGCAGGCTGTCAGCCGGCAGATGCAGCTTCCCAACCCACCGATCATCTACTACGGCACAGAAGCCGGCTTGAGCCAGGACGAGGGCACAGACGGCCCGCTTGGGCTTCAGGCCAGCCGCAAGCCGATGCCATGGGGCGACGCGCAGGATCGCGAGTTAATCGCGTTCTATCAGGAACAAATCCGGGCTCGTCATGAGCGGGCGAAGACCGGACAAGGAACATCATAATGAATACTGAAGTCATAGAAACAGGAGTGGCCTTGCCAGCATTCAGTACTGCTGACAGAGCATCTATGGTGGGGGCCACGCCCTGCTCCTCTACCTAGTGATATATCGTTGGGGCTCTTGAGTAAATGCACATTTTGAACAAGATTATGACCAGTTCTACAAATAAACCCGGAATTGCCGATGCTTATGATCGATGGGCAGAGACCTATGACGCTGATCCCAACCCAACCCGCGAAATGGCTACGGCTGTTCTCAGGCAACTTAACTGGGATTTGAGTGAGCGTGACGTGATCGAAATAGGCTGCGGCACAGGTCACAACACTGAGTGGATCGCTGAGCATGCCAGGCGTGTGATCGCTTTGGATTTCTCCGAAGCGATGTTGCAGAAGGCAAAAGCTCGCCTACACTCTTCTCACGTCCAATTTCTTTACCATGATATCCGCTTAATGTGGCCAATTGCAGCAGCTTCGGTTGACTTTGTTATTGTTATGTTGGTCTTGGAGCATATCGAGAACCTGAAAACTGTCTTTGCAGAGGCCGCCCGGACGCTGCGTGTAGGCGGGGGATTGTTTCTTTGTGAGTTGCACCCGATGAGGCAGGTGCTGGGGCGTCAAGCTGAATTCAGGAATCCGGAGACCGGCAAGCAGGAATGCATCACTGCATATCTGCACGACGTATCGGAGTACTTGAATACAGGGTTGTGTTATGGCTTCGAATTAGTGCATATGGGTGAGTGGCGTGATACAAACACACTGAGAAGCGAAATGCCGCGACTTCTATCGTTACAGTTGCGGCTTCTGAACAAGCACAGCACCTAGATTTCGCGGCGTAAGCAAACGCATCGTTGTGGCAGTGCTGCGACACAATTGCCTGCATTGCGGGGGGCCTTCGCCGGAGCCTTTCACGGCATCGACGCCTGGATCGCGGATTGGATTGAGCGCATCGAGTATCGTGAGCAGCTTCAGGATCTGGCCGAACGGCTAACCTAACTCAAATATCGGTATAGAGTGATCTACACGACATCATTGTTCAAGCGCCGCTTGACCGAATAGAGGATCGGCGTGAAGTACCTGGGCCAGAACTGGTTGGCATGGTAGTTGGCCGATTCGAAATCGACATGGATTGTTGATATATTCTGCCGGCAGCACCAGGTGATGGCCTCATGCAGCAGTTGCCTCCCAATGCCTGCCCCTCGGTATTCCTTCTTGATGTAGGCCCCCAACGGATCGATGGTCGCGGTTGATGTGTCACGCAGTGTGAATACATCATTCTCATCATGGCACCTGACATGTATAAAGCCAAGCAATCGCTTGCCTTTTGCCGCGACAAACACAGCCTGGTTGTCATCTGTGAGCATCTCCAGGATGGCTTCTTTCCCGTCGGCCTCTCGCATCAGGAATAGAGGTGCCTGGTGATAGAAGGAATCGGACTCTTTTACCAGGGTAGACAGGGGGTCGAGGGCTTCGCTGTGCGCTCTCTTGACTTCAATATCCGGCGACAATGTTCCTGGGGTGATTGGCTGCTGATCTCGGTAAGCATCGACCAGGTACAGCCCAAAGCCCAGCTCGTAGAGGTATTCCTGAAGCCGCTGATCAGGCGCGAAAAAGGTCATCATGTGATTGAGGCAGCCTTTGTCGACCAGGGTTTGCGATAGGGTGTTGTACATCTCGCTGTAAGCGACCAGCTTGTAGTCCTCATGGGCGGCATGGGCCATGATCGGGAAGAAGGCGGTTGGCTCTGCATGGAAGTCGAAGGCGTCATAGGTCATGAACCCAATAACCGTATCATCGAGCAGAGTCACAATCCCGTTGCCTTCACCCACATGCTGCTCGATGAAATGGGCGAACATCGATGTGTCATCAAGCCATGCGCGTGGGAGATAATCGTATTGAGCGCGTACTGGTTGATATCGGCATGCCCAAAGCGCATGTAATTCGGGGATGTGGCTCTCGCAGATCGCAGTTGTACGCAGCAGAGATCGATCGATTTTCTCAAGTTTCAGCATTTGTTTTCTTTTCGGCAACCGGAAATAGCGTGTATGTGTGTCATGAGGTTAGGATGGCCTGTAACACGATGATCAAGTTTTTAACATTGACAGGGAAGCAGTTTTCAGTGATCAGTTTAGAATCGTAGCCCAAAGATCGCAGATCACAGGGATTGGGGGTGAATGACAACCTGAAACCATCTATGTTGCTGCCTAATTGCGACCATACCCAAGAGCACAGTCGTTGCTGTGCGATAAAAAACTGATCACTGATCACCAGACAATGCCAGACCCTTAAGTTGACACCTATGATCTCTTCCCATATCACAGCCCCATGTACCATCCCGAAGCATCAAAATCATGAGGAGACAGATGTGTTGCAAAGCCTGGGGGTGTTTGCAGACACCCCCAGGCTTTGTTCCTATGGTCTGGTCACAACCAGATTATCAAACGATACCTTCATGCCCTTCTCTTCAAAAGTCCCAGCACTAAAACCGATATCCCCACGCCGCCACTTGCTATCTTTAACACTACCCAAGAAGACACCGTTGACGCTCAGGCTGATCTCTTTGCCATTGCAGATAGCCGACAAGTGGTTGACCGCGCCATCGCCGACATTGATGGCATCTGATTCCGTCCATTCCAGCAGGTAAATGTACCTTCCATCTGTAAAAGCGCCAATTGCAAATGATCCGTTGTTGCTAATGGAGAGATCGTAGTAATTGGCAGAATCTTGAAAACGGCAGATGAGACCGGTAGTGCTGTCTTTGGTGGATTTGACTTGCACTGTGTCGACCTCGATCACAACATCAGAAAGCTCCTGCCCGGCGTTACCCCACAGCATAGTGTTTTCCTGGTTGATCTCGATCTCGTATTTGCCGTCCTGGTAACCCTGTGCATATTCCGGCAGAATGAATGCATAGAATGAGCTGCAGGGGTTTTCAAAATCATCCTGAAAGAGCACACCTGCCGGGTAACGCAGTGAAGCCATCCGGCCACTGCCACCGACTTGAAGTTTGTACTGGGCCGGCACACGTGTTATCGGCGCCATTGCGCCAATGACCAGCGTTGCCTGGCCATTGGCGGGCAACGTGACCTGGGTATCGAGGGTGTTATCGTGGGCCAGCTCAAACCGCTTCACGCTGGTCCCGCCATTATGCTCGATCAGGTAAACGGCCCACTTTTGAGGGACAGCATTATCAATCCGGGCAAAGCCATTGACTTCCCAACTACTGTCTGGCTGTTCAATGTCATCATGGTAGTTTAACTCCGGTATGCGAATGTCATCCAATAACCAGCCATGCCCGGTATAAGCAATATCGGTCACATACTCGAAGCGGAGCAGCACCTGTTTTCCAATGTAATGGGAAAGGTCGATCTTCTCAAGTGCCCATTGAGGGTTTTCCTTTCCCCCTCCACTGGCCCCGGTATAGTGAGGCCCATGCTCTCCTTTTTCTTCGTTGTAGACCATCGAGGTGGATTTTAGAAATTCCCATTTCTGTCCGCCATCGACGGAAATCAACACATAGCCGGCATCGGAGCCATCCTCGATATCATACCAGGACCAGAACTGCAGCGTAGCCTTATCCAACTCGGACAGGTCAAAAGCGCGTGTCAGTGTCACATCGCTGTTATCTTGGTTATTCGACCACCACATCCAGCGTCCGCTTTTAGGGTTGATTGGCAACAGCCGGACCTCTGTATCGCCCTTAAAGCTGATATCAAACACACCTTCGCCCTCAATCTCGATATAGTTGCCTGAATACTGAGGCAGTGTGTTACGCGGCGGCTGACCCTGCATCGCTGCCAGGCGTTGACGCGGACAGACGGGAATCAGAGTCTCTGTACTATAAGCATAGCGTCCATCCTCGACGGAAACATCGTTGATGTAATTTGCCACCAACCACTCGGCAAACATATCGTCAGCAACAATGTTTTGGCCAGTCATGACCTGCTCGATAGCGATCAGGCTGTTCATGGGGCTATGGGAAATCTCTCTGATAACCCCTTCGCCCAGCCGTTCGTAGAGATAGAGTAGATAGAGATAACTCGCCCCATAATGTGAGTAGCTCTCTCGGAAATCCCGTGACCATGTGTTGAGCTGCACGCGCGAATCGAATAGGTAGTTAAAGTGAGTAAAGGCATCATTATGACCGGTGATCCGCTGGGCCATCTGGGAGAGTCCTTCGTTAACCCAGATTGCTTCATTGCGGTCGGTATGCCACTGTACCATGTGCTGGAATTCGTGGGCCAGTGTCGACATATAGCTTTCCGATCCGACTTCTGAGGCCATCAAGCTCATATAGAACATCTCACGCTGGTTAGAGTAAGCGTAGATTTCCGTAGGGAATTGATCGGACGGAACATACATTCCGGCTATGTATGGCCCCAACCAGAACAAATTGAGGATATGTATCTGCGGGCTGCCGTCGATGCCCGGCGACCACTCCTCTCCGAATACATCGCGCACCTTCGGATAAATCTGATCAGCAAACGTGTCGGCCGCCCTGACCATATCCTCTTGGTTAATCGATACGCCGTTCTGTACCCACATCGCAACAACCGCGTTCTGATAGCGCAGCGTCGCTTGCACACTGTCGGCAGAACCAACGTTGAATGTCTCCTTACTGCCAACACGATAAGCCGGTATTCCTGACACCGTCCCCGGTATCTGCTCTTCAAGTAACCCCATGCCATAGAACCAGTCGATGGGGTTATGGGCAGGAATATCGATCTGTGTCAGCGCGTTAGCCAACAAGACCGAGTTCGGGATAGGCGTCAGCGACGGCGTAAGAGACGGCAGTTCAGTGGGCTGAACGATCTCGGGGGCAGGCGTCATTGAAGGCGTAGACATAGCATCGATTTGAGCAGGAGCCTGGCTCGGCAAGGAAGATTGCTGAACAGTCTGCTGGGGGAATGTGCAGGCTACCATCATCAGAGTTATGCAAATCGTTAACATAACAGGGTAAGTAAAAGCAGGCTGTTTTGTCATATTTTTTCCTCAATTTCCCATTTGACATCATAGAGAGAGTTGGTATGGGCTTGGAGGCTCTCAACTATGGGGCTGCGTGGTGGTCAGATTGATATCCGATCGACCTGGTTGCGGTTCAGCATTGAACCCGATTTCTTCATTTCCGCCAATGCCTCAGGCAGAAATTGGAGCGTAGCTGTCACATAACCACTATCTGAATTATCCGAAAAATAAAGAAAGAGTCAACACACATCCTGATTTTTAAGGTCTACGGGCATCAGTTCTTGACGATTGAACAACACTTGTCGTGATCAGTTTTTTACCGCGCACAACTACCATATTCGCGGATATGCGTGAACTGAGGCGGCAATACGTATAGCTTTAGCCCATCGCCTGCCACACATTTCTTGTCGTATAGGAAAGTATAAAACTGGGGGGATGTAGCATCACTTTGAAAGGGGCTACCTGAACGGGATCGTCGAGACGCGGGCCCCTGAGCTCGCACGGTATATACTTGGAGAAGAGGAACCGGAAACGACGATCCTCGATCATGACGGTGCGTGGGTGTCGATCCTAATCCCAATACCCGTGAATGAATGTTCAGATCGCAATCCCATCCATTGGTTTTGACGCGAATTTTCCCAAACGTTGCGCAAGTCCTTTCATCTGTCACCAATTTCGCGATGGAAGGAGCAGTGTTACGACGATTACCAGGGAGTTGCCGATGACCAACCACCATTGGGAATGAACATCTATTTTTACTCGTCACTCATCACCCATCACCCGTCACTATTTTCAAGGAAGACAATAATTGGGATGGTTCATTGAGTTGTGACAAAAGGTGAGATATTTGCGGGCTACGCCGATACAAAAGAACACCCTTATCTAGGGCAGCATCCGGAATGCTTTGATGAATGCTCTGTGTACTGGTGGATTCCCGCCTGCGCGGGAATGACAAGCCGGTCGGGGAATAACATTTCATCCCGCAAAATGTTCACAAATAATCTCTTTCCATATCACAGCCCCGTATACCATCCCAAAAGTCTTGTTTATCTCAGCGCTGTCATTCCCTCGAAAGCGGGAATCCACCCCCACCTGCCA
>JAFGLD010000031.1 GCA_016928235.1 Anaerolineae bacterium
CGGCGGTCAGCCAGAAAGGCTTATTCGACAAGAGGTTACAAAAAGTAGCGGAGACAGGATTCAAACCTGCGACCTCGAGGTTATGAGCCGCTTTGGAACCTCTTGTTTTCGCCTAATTTTCAAGGAAAACCAGCGATATGCTAGCATTGTGGGGTACGCGATACAAGCACTATTGTGCACATTTTGCTAGCATTCGTACCCCAGAAAGATACCCCACAGTAGGTCTTCTCAATGAAGGCCGGATATGGCTTTCATCCTATTCTCATGCAGATCATGCATGGCGATAAATCTAGGGGGAGCGGTAGTTGACGCCGAGCAAGTTCCATCAACTCTTTCTCCATCTTTACTACCGCTGCCTTGACCTGGTCCAAAGATGGCTGGAAAGTTGGCCAGTCATTGTCATCGGGTGGCAATTCTGTGTATTTCGGTGGCTCCAACTCGCCACACTCTGCCTGGCCGTACTTCTCGAGATCTGGATTGCCGTCTGGCTTCAGCCAGCCGTAGGCTTTGCAAATCTGATGAGGCTTGAGACCTTGTTCTTGTAAGGTCTCAAAATTTTCGAGGTGTATTTTTCGTGGCCCTTGCAGATCCATTGGGTATCGCAGCATGTCAACGGACTCGGCCATTTTCATGACCAAGGCCCAGGTCTTTTCTGGCCATTTCTCATGGCTCAAGAGAGTTCTTCTACCATTGACAATGGTCGCGAATATTGACAAGTTCTTCAAAAAATGCCATTGCGATCGGTGCCATTCAATACCGGGATTCTTGGACGCAGCAATTAATAGATGCGCGATCAGGCCCAAAATGGTTTTGTCTGGAACCACCCCATCAGCTCGAATGGGCTTGCCCAATTCCTGCAGCAAGTGATCGACGATATCAGCCACATGTTGCGATCGATACAGTGCGATATCCGTAGGATTGCCAGTTGTGGATTGTGTGGCCTCATCTGATGCATCCGAGACTGATTCGCAAAGATAATCAGTCCGCTTTTTCCTATACTTTTGTTGCATGTTGCACGTCATCACACTGTCTGAGCATCTCGTCTAGATCAGGATCGAGCTGTTTTTCTTTGTTGGTCATACCCTGGAGCCTATCGAAAAAGAGTCAGTTAATTTCCTTAAGAGTACAAGATCCAGCCATATCTTTGCCAGGGGTACTACAATTGATGAGAGACGAACAAGTTTCTTAAGATTATCCTCCAGCACTTTGAGTAGTTGGATCTTGCCATTCACTAATGCCATGAATCCCGATCGCATCACCCGCTGGCTATTGAGCACCATTGGCATTTATAGTGCTCTCCTGGCCGGTTTTCTGAACCTGATCATCCTCAGCTCGGACAACGTGAAGGATAGGGCAATCTTCCTGATGGCTGATGGCATGATCCTGCAATTGATTATCATCGGCGACTCACCTCCCTTACACATGCCGGGCTAACGCATCGTCCCCAAAATACGTGCTAGAGTTGTATAGCCACATTGCACCCATGTTCAGATCATTCTTGTGGCTAGGGCCGTTTCGGTTTGACATGTCCGAGACGGCCTGCTTCTTTTAGGATCTTCTATCGGATATACGATGCAGCGGAGCATTGAAATACGTATCGTGTGCTTTTTCTGCACCAATTGGTCGCAATGGGGATCCCAGGGTTTCTATTTCAATGCCCAACGATCCTGAACTTGCAGCCGTCTTTAAAGCTTTTCCCAGTCTTAAGAAGGAAGTCCGGCAGGTGATCCTTCAACAAGTCAAGGTGGGAACAAGAAGCCAAAACCGGCAACGACCGTAATACCATAAAGATCATTAGCTTCTACGTCTACATAATTGGCTCATTTGACAGGCTTTCATTCCGTCCTTGGTATCAGGTCAAGAGGATTTATATTATCGGCAATGAACCCGGCGGAGAACTCCGACGGAGCGGGAATTTTGGGATGAGCTTTGCAGGCGGCAGGTAGAAACAAGTCGGCCCTCCGTGCCTCGACTGGAGATGAGACTATTAATGTTTAGCGACAGCGGGCTGTGGTGACGGAAGCCACGGCGTGAAGCCCGCTCGGCCAAGTCACTACTTGAGCGCGCCGCATCTCTCACACATCGGCCCGTACGGACAGCCGGGAAACGCCTATTTTCGAGGTGGCCGGCGGTTCTGTTGCCCTTGCTGGAACCGGGATGGATGAAACTGAGGCTGCTGGAGATTCTCGAACGCAGACTTGAATTGCTGCTGTGTTCGCCGCATCTGTTCTTCAAGCTCCCACGTGATATTGGGGAATTTTACATCTTGAATGCCCTGGACATTATGTTGGAATCGCTTCTGTGCCTCATCTTGATCCCTCTTGGAACCGTTGGCCCACAACAACAGACTGAACGCATTGGGTGGCTTGGTGATGCTCTGTCTCTCCGCGGCCTTGTTCTTTGTATCGAGATAATGGCTATAGCTCCAGAAACTCCCGACAACGAACAGAACCACGGCGATTCCCCACGATGCCCAACGATTGAGCCGATCGAGCGAGATGGTCGACGATTGCCATGTTTTTGGAGCGGGCAGTTCGGTCGAATCGTGCGATTCCGGGGGCATAGGCAGATCGTTGGACGTGATCAGTTCGTGCGATGACATCCAATGGCTCCTTTTGATATATCGCCACCGGAGCTACCATTCGCAGACTGAACATAAACCATCCTATCACCACGTTCGTGATTGATGTCTACAGACCGAACTTCTGCGACAGGCATCTGGATTTCGATCTGAGAAGAATTCGACAATTCAGTCTCAATTCGTCGAGGGTGAATCACCATGACCAAATGGACTCATACAACAAGGCGACATCTTGTTCTGCCTATCACATTCAGTATGGCGATCTTCGTAGCTAGTGCGCATAATATTCGGGTGTTTGCGGAGCTGTATGAATTCGATGTCACCTCGGATGTCTATGGTGAGCAGAAGACGATACCATTTTCACTATGGATACCCGACAATGCACCCAGTGTCCGCGGTCTTCTCTTCTGGCTTCCCGGTATTTGCCACGATTGGAGAGCAGCCGTGGATGCGCCGTGGATGGCTGCGCCTGCTAGTGCCCTCGGATTGGGAGTCCTGAGTGTCGACAGCAGTGCCCTGTGGACATCTGAAAACTCATGCTGCGTGTGGTGTGATCCGGAAACAGATGAGCCAGAGCAGCTTCTTGAATCAACATTATTAGCCGCAGCAGGCGTCTCAGGGCAACCGCAATTGGCAAACGCGCCCCTCGGCCTGATCGGGTATTCCATGGGCGGTGCGAGTACACTTATCATTGCCAGCCATTCGCCCGAACATGTGATCAGCTATGCAACCATCCGCGGTGTGTCGTGGTCTTTCCCCCTGCCCGAGCAAATGAAGTACGTCCCCGGTGTGTTGATGGCTGGCTCAGAAGACACAACGATTAATCCCATAACGATGCAGCAATCGTTTGAGAATTACCGAATCCAGGAAGCACAGGTGGCTTATCTTCTTCATTGGGGACATGGACACTCCGATGAGCTTGACTTGCGTAACGGCGGCCAAACAACGGAGATGGCATATTTCTTGCTGGCTGAGACAATGCGAGAACGCTACCCAGTTGACATTATACCGTCACCGGAACCCGGAAATCCCGTCCTCCTACAAGACATCGAAACAGAATCAGGGTGGCTTGCCGAGACACCAAGACTATCCCCCTCGCTGAATGCCAGCTCATTTCCAGAGATTTCGCCATACGAAGATTATGCCGGTGATCTAGCAATGGCCTCTTGGATTCCTAACAACGCGGTTGCCAATGTTTATCGTGCTGTTGCGACAGATGATCAGGGCAATCGCACGTCAACCTTCCGCGTGGTTGTAGTCCAGGACAATGAACCGCTGCCTATGGATGGTGACTTCGATGGAGACGGCGACGTTGACAACGCCGATTTCACTGCCTGGCAGGCTGGCTTCGGCACAACTGAGGGCGCGGTGCATGCAGATGGTGATACGGATACCGATGGCGACGTGGATGGCAATGATTTTCTGATTTGGCAGCAAGAATATGGTTCGGGTAGCGGTTTACTAGGAAGTGCCGCAGTTCCTGAACCCGCATCGATCGTGTTGCTCCTAACTGTCACAACCCTCGCTCTCGCGCGCTGCCGATGGAGGGAGGGCATTGGTTGTTGAGAAGGGACGACTTCACCTCCCTCACG
>JAFGLD010000032.1 GCA_016928235.1 Anaerolineae bacterium
CATCATGAAAAGCCCGGCGTTCGCGCCATCGTTAACCTGTCGCTTGCTTATCCGCAACCAACGCGAGCTTTTGCTCCTGAGACAAGAAAGCCACAGTCAGAGCGTTATGCTGCGCCTGGTGGATCTGATCTCGGCTCAACCCGGCAGCAGGAGCAGCCATGTTATATTCATAAGCTAAATCGATGCCGCTGATGCCCGGATCGTCGGTGTTGATAGTCGCACAGATACCATGAGCCAGGAAAGTCCGTATGGGATGGCTGGGATAGTCCATCACAGTGCTGGTCTGAACATTGCTGGTCAGGTTGCACTCAATGCCGATTCCCTTCTCGGCCAGGTAATCCATCAGCGTAGAATCCTCCACCGCGGTGACGGCATGGCCAAGGCGCACTGCTCCCAACTCCTGGACAGCCTGCCAGATGCTCTCGGGCCCGGCGCTCTCCCCTGCATGGGCGGTGACTCTCCAACCGGCATCGCGCGCCGCCCGCATGTGCTCGACGAACAGTTTGCCAGGGAAATTGGCCTCATCACCTGCCAGATCGAGAGCGACAATACGCTGGCGCTGCCCGCGCAGAGCATCCAATTCCTTCCAGGCGATCTCAGGCCCATAGGTTCGACTGAGGATACCGATCAGGTTGGCGCGCAAGCCGAAATCACGCTGTCCAGCCTCGATGCCATCGCAAACCGCCTCTACTACCCCGATCGGGTTCAGGTCATTAGCCTCGGCCATGAACCAGGGGCTGAAACGCAGTTCAACATAATCCAGACCTTCCGTGCGGGCATCTTCCACATTCTCGTAAGCCACCCGCCGGCAGGCATTGTAATCCACTAGCATAGCCGTCATCCACTTGAATTTACCAATGAAGGCCATCACGCCTGGTTGGGGATCAATTACCTGCACGTGCGGTCGCAATCCTTCCACATCCCAGGCTGGCAAAGGCAGGTTTCGTTGCCGGCCAATATCCAGGATCGTCTCCAAACGCACATTACCGTCTAGATGGCGGTGCAGATCGATCAGCGGAAAGGTCAAGTCAATCATTGTAAATGACATTTGCGTAACCTGTAGATAAGGAGTCCGGTCCACGAAGATGGGGTTCGTGAGTCTGTAGCGGTGATTTCGATCGCCAGGCTGAGCAATTACTGCTTGACTATTTTATCAGAACATTGAATTACTCGCATCGATCGTGAATACAGTAAAATCGAGTCGGGTATAATTCCCAATGAAATCCAAAATCTGCGAGGTATGATATGAGCGCCTTCCGAACCATCGAGTGGGATAAGGGAATCGTGCGCATGCTCGACCAGCGCCGCCTGCCGCACGAGACCGTCTACAACGATTACATCAAGCCCACCGAAGTTGCCCAGGCTATTCGTGAGATGGTTATTCGCGGCGCGCCGGCTTTAGGGGCGGCTGCCGGTTACGGTATGGCCCTGGTCCCTTACCATACCACCAGCGAAAACATTCAGATTGTTCGCCAGGAGCTGGAAGAAGCTGCTGAAGTTCTGCGTAAGGCGCGCCCCACAGCGGTGAACCTCGCTTGGGGCGTCGAGCGCCTCCTGAAACGCCTGGCTGACCCTGCCCTGGATAATCTAGAGGCTCTCAAGGCTGCAGCTCTGGAAGAGGCGATAGCCATCGCCGAGGAAGACGTGAGAACCAACAAGAGCATCGGCTTGAGCGCCCTGCCACTGATCCCGGACCAGGCAACCATCATCCATCACTGCAACACGGGCGCGCTGGCGGCAGTTGATTACGGCACCGCCTTGGGCGTCATCCGTACTGCGCACGAAAACGGCAAGCAAATTCTCGTGTTGGTGGACGAGACCCGCCCGCGGCTACAGGGTGCGCGCCTGACAGCCTGGGAGCTACAACAATATGGCATCCCCTTCAAGGTTATCGTCGACGGCGCCTCGGGCCACTACATGCGCACAATGGGGGTAGATCTGTGCGTGGTTGGTTGCGACCGTGTAGCGGCCAACGGCGATACAGCCAACAAGATCGGCACCTATAACCTGGCAGTGGTAGCCCGCGAGAACGGTGTCCCATTCTATGTCGCCGCGCCCACCAGCACAATCGACATGAACACCCCAACTGGTGATGAGATCGAGATCGAGGAGCGCCCCGCCCACGAGGTTACCCATGTAGGCGAGACACAGATCACGCCAGACGCAACAGCGGTTGGGAATCCGGCTTTCGATGTAACTCCTGCCAGATATATCTCGGCAGTCATCACCGAACGCGGCGTGGCCTATCCACCGTTCAAGAAAAGCCTTGCAAGATTAATGGGGTAATGTAAGCGCTGGATATCAAAACGTGCACTGGGCGCAATAAAACCCTATTGACAAGTGTTCTAATTTAACATACAATACTGATAGCGCTAACGTGAGCGATAACGTGAGCGCTATCAGATCAAGGAGACTATAATGCCCCGTCGCGTGACCATGTCAGATGTAGCTCAAAAAGCCGGCGTTTCTCTGATGACGGTCTCGCGCGTGATCAACGATAAGGGGGAAGTCAGCGAAGAGACAATAGAACGCGTCCAAAAAGTTATCCAAGAGCTTGGCTATCGCCCCAGCGGCATCGCTCGCAGCCTGGCGGGCGGCCAAACCTATACAATTGGACTGATTGTGCCAGATATTGCCAACCCATATTTTTCTGGTATAGCGCACGGCGTAGCCAAAGTAGCCTATTCAGAGGGATTCGGCGTGCTGCTCTGCGACTGCGAGGAAAAGCCAGAGCGCGAATTGGCCATGCTCGATGTTCTCGAAGAGAAGCGCGTAGATGGCGTCGTTGTGGCCGCGCCACGCTCGGCTACAGATCAGCTGCTGCCGGTGCTGGACCGTCATCCAAACGCGGTAATCGTTAACCGGCTTTTTGATAAGAGCAGCATATCACCAGCCGTAGGATACGTGATCAATGACGACAAAACGGGCGGTTACCTGATAACCAAATGTTTCCTGGATCGCGGCCACACGGTTATCGGTTTTTTGGCAGGGCCTCAAACTTCCTACGGGTCACAGCGACGCCACCTGGGCTACCGATTTGCCCTAGAAGAGCACAAACTGGAATATCGACCAGAACTTATCTTGTACTGTCCGCCAACAGTGGCAGGCGGTCGAGAGGCCGCCAGACAACTGATCCAAGAACACCCAGAGGTCAGCGCCATTTTCTGTTTCAACGACCTGGTTGCAATCGGGTCGCTACAATGCTGCCACCAACTCGGTTTTGAGGTGCCCAACGATATCGCGATCATCGGCTATGATGATATTCCCATGGCATCCTGGGTTACTCCGGCTTTGTCAACCTGCCGCGTTACTTTTGAAGAAATGGGCAGCCTGGCAACCCAGTTATTGATCAACCACATCAGCGAGTGTTCAGAGAACTGCGAAAACATCGTTCTAGCGCCTGAACTGATCCTGCGCGCAAGCGCTCCATAAGCCCGGTTCTACTCAGGAGGTGACTATTCAGGATAATCCCCAGAAACATCTCGGTGTGCAATTGGTTCAATCGAATTTCAAACAAGACTCCGGAGGAGAGTGTAAAATGATGTCTATCAAAAAGATCAAGCCCATATATCTGCTGATTGTATGGGCTCTGGCGTTATCGATGGCCCTGGGCGCCTGCGCTCCGCAGACCGTCATACAGACCGTCGAGGTTGAAAAGGAGGTAATCAAAACCGTCGAGGTCGAGAAGGAGGTGATCAAGACCGTCGAGGTTATGCCTGAACTGCCTTCCGAATACAGCGAAGCGCCCCAGTTGGCCGAGCAGGTCACCGCTGGCGAGCTGCCCGCGGTCGACGAGCGCCTGCCCGAGAATCCACTCGTCGTGCTGCCAGTCAAGTCCGTGGGGCAGTACGGCGGCACCTGGTACCGTGGCTGGCGCGGCATCAACGACTTCCACTGCTTTGGCCGCATCGTCTACGAGACCATTTTGCGCTGGCCGCGCGATCCCGAGGATCCCGTGCAGCCGGGCCTGGCCGAAAGCTGGGAGTGGAACGCAGATGGCACCGAGCTGACCCTCCACTTACGCAAAGGCCTCAAATGGTCCGATGGCGTCCCCTTCTCGGTGGACGACATCATCTTCTGGTGGGAGGGCATCGAGAACGATCCGGAAATCACCAAAGCCCCGCATGCCGAGTGGGTGGTCAACGGCGAGCCGATGGAGCTTGAGAAGGTGGACGATGTAACCATCATTCTCAAGTTTGCCGGCCCGAATGGTCTGGCCGAGACGGTAGGTCTGGCCTTCCACGGCAACCAGTGGCCACTTGGCTTTGAGCGCTTTGGCTTCTTCGCTCCACGCCACTACCTGGAGCAGTTCCATCCCAAGTACAACGCAGACGCCACCTACGAGGACTTTGAGGCCAAGGCCTGGGAATACAACCCAGAGCGCCCGGCCATGACCCCCTGGGTGATCACCGACTGGGAAGACGGTGGAGATCACATGGTCGCCACCCGCAACCCCTACTACTGGAAAGTGGACGTGGAGGGCAACCAGTTGCCCTACATCGACGAGGTTTACTTCTACCTGGTCGAGGATGAAACCGCGATCAACACGCTGGCACTGGCCGGCAAGATCGACATGCAGCACCGGGCGATTGCATTGTCCCAGTACCCGGTTTACCAGGAACAGGCTGAAGCGGGCAGCTATCACATGCTGCTCTGGCCTCAGGCTCAGGCGTCCGGCCTGACCTTCTTCCCCAACCAGAGCTATAGCGATCCTGCATATCGGGAGCTACTGCAGAACTTCAAGTTCCGCCAGGCCCTGTCACAGGCCATCGACCGGGAGACGATCAACGAGATCCTCTTCCTGGGCCAGGCTGTGCCCCAGACGATCAGCGTCGTTACGGACTCAGCGCTCTACCAGCCGGACATCGCCAACATCTACGGCGAGTACGACCCAGAGCTGGCCAAGTCATTGCTCGACGAGATCGGATTGCCAGTGGGCGCCGGTGGCATGCGCACCTTTGAGGATGGCACGCCGATCCAGCTGGTCATCGAGACTTCCTACACCTCCGGCTGGCAATTGGACGGCATCGAAATGGTCGTTGAGTGGTGGAAGGCCATTGGCCTTGACACCCGGGCGGAAACGATGAGCCGCGATGTTTACTGGCCGAAGGCGTGCGCCAATGAGGTGATGATCAGCGTGTGGAGCACCGATCGCGGCCTGGTGCCGATGATCGACCCGATCTACCAGTTCCCATTTGATGAGCGGTCGTGGATGGCGCCTGCCTACGGCATCTGGTACAAGACCGCTGGTGCAGAGGGCGAGGAGCCATCACCAGAACTCAAGGCCCTCATGGACCTCTACAACAAGTACCGGGCTACTGTCGATCCGGCCGAGCAGCTCAAGATCGCCAAAGAGCTCGTGCGCGCAACCACCACGGCCCTGAACGTGATCCAGACCGCTGGCATGTCGCCTGGCCCGGTTGTGGTCAAGAACTACTTCCACAACGTCATGGATGACCACACTTCCGACTGGCTGATCATGACGCCCGGAACGATGGATCCGAGCCACTTCTGGATAGAGCCGCATTAGCGATCTTGCTCTGTTGCGACCGAGTCAGTTATATCTATACACGAAAGAGGAGGGGCTTGTGGTTGAAAACAGCTCAGGCAAATTGTCTCCCGCAAGCCCCTTCTCAGGGTTGTTGTTATCTGAGTCTGGTGTGACGGTTTCTGGAGGCAGGTAAATGTTAGCATATATTCTTCGGCGCCTATTGGGCATGATCCCCATGCTGATCCTTATCTCGATCATCACCTTTATCATCATCCAATTACCGCCAGGAGACTATTTCACCACTCTGCAGGCTGAAGTCGCTGCGACAGGTGGCGGCCAGAACAAAGAGATCATCGAAAAGCTGCAAGAAATCTATGGTCTGAACCAACCCCTTTACGTGCAGTATTGGAAGTGGATCAAGGGCTGGCCCAAACTGGATTTCGGCTGGTCTCTGGCCTACAACGCGCCTGTGTGGGATGTGATCGTCAGCAAGCTCACTTTTACCCTCTTTCTGGGATTTCTTTCCCTGATTTTCATGGTATCAGTCTCTTTGCCGATTGGCATCTATTCGTCCACACACCAATATTCTATTGGCGATCATGTGCTTTCAGCTGTCGGCTTTCTTGGTCTTTGCCTGCCAGGGTTCCTCCTGGCACTGCTATGGATGTTCTTGGGCATCACCGTCCTGAATTTAGACGTTGGTGGACTTTTATCGCGTGAGATGCAGAACGCACCCTTGAGCATGGAAAAGCTGATGGATTATCTTGTCCACCTTTTACCCGCGGTTGTCATCCTGGGCCTCTCAAGCACTGCGCAACTTCAGCGGATCATGCGCAGTA
>JAFGLD010000033.1 GCA_016928235.1 Anaerolineae bacterium
ACCCCCTTTGTTCATCAAAGACTACTTTTCAGAGGTTCTATCATGCCTCCTTTTTCACTTTTCTATCAAAAGTGAAGGGGGATGAAGTCTATGAACCATAAGTGTCAACTTAAGCTCAATAGTAGTGTGTGATTGGCTGTTGGCTGTTTGCTTTTGGCTATTAGCTTCTGCCGAGTGGCCGCGAACCAGTCTCCTCGATCAGAGAACTGAAAACTGATCACCGAGCAACGCCAGACCCTTAAGTTGACACCTATAGTCTATGAACTAACCACTGTCCTTTAGTAGGCTTGTTCATTCTTGCGGTTTGCAAGTTGACAAGACAGAATCGCATGACAAAATGGTACACAATCAGTACCAACGCCAGAAAAAAAGACCATGATCTTTTAGGGAGTGGTTGACGCGCAACCCGTTTGCCATAGGTGTTGGACATAACTCATAGCTCATCGTTGGACTAATCACCAAGAGCTATTTTCGAAGGAGTACTATGATCGGTCAGAAGATCGGCCAATACCAGATTGTATCGGTGATCGGCCAGGGGGGCATGGCGACGGTATACAAAGCCTACCAACCGGCCTTCGACCGTCATGTGGCGATCAAAGTCTTGGGCTCTCAGCTCTCTCAGGATTCGACTTTTGTCAAGCGATTCCAGCGCGAGGCCAAGGTAGTAGCACGCATCGAACATCGATCCATCGTCCCTGTCTACGGCTATGGCGAGCATGATGGCCTGTACTACATTGTGATGCGGCTGATCGAGGGCGGTACGCTGCGCAGGAAGATCCATTACGATCGGCTCAGTCTGCCGTTGATTGCCCGGGTGATCGAGCAGGTGGGTGAGGCACTCGATTATGCCCACCAGCGCAATGTCATCCACCGTGATCTCAAGCCCAGCAATATCCTGCTCGATGAGCGAAACAATGCCTATCTGACCGATTTCGGCATCGCCAAGATGCTTGGCTCGAACACCCAGGTGACGGCCAGCGGGGTGGTGGGGACCCCCAGCTATATGTCACCCGAGCAGTGTCAGGGGAAAACGCTGGGCCCACCCAGCGATATTTATGCCCTGGGTGCTATTCTGTTCGAGACGTTGACAGGCAAGGTACCCTATGAGGCCGATACCCCTCTGTCGGTCATGTATATGCACGTACGCAGCCCAGTACCATCGGCTTGCGCCATCAATTCTAAGTTGCCCCCGGCTGTTGATCGGGTTGTTGTGCGGGCACTGGCCAAGCGCCCTGACGATCGTTATCCAACTGCAGTGACCCTGGCCAGAGACTTCAGGGGCATTGTTGGAGGGGAAGAGCCGCCTAAGCCAAAGGGCCGTGGCCTTTTTTCGCTGAGACCAAGACAGAAACCTCCTAAGTCACCACCACCGCCGCTTCCCATCGAAGAAGCGCCACCGACCGTTCCGCGAGGTATAGAGCCAGTCCAGGTCGAGCAGAGCAGTCCTCCTACGATAGCAGTCAGCCCGGTCAAATCCGGGATTCCTAAAGCCCTCCAAAGTATCATGGTGGGCATTGGCGGTACGATCTTATTAGTGGCGTTGGCCGGCGCGGGCTGGTTGGCACTGAACATGCTGAAAAGTGAAAATAGCTCAGCCGCGGTGCCGACACGGCCACCGGTTGTTACACATGTTACGCTCGCTCTAACCTATACACAGGATCTCACCAGTGCAGCTTCTCTTGTCACGCCTGCCAGTGTGACGCCTTCGTTATCGCCAACGTATACTTTGTTGCCAACTACGCTGCTATCCTCAGTGACACCATCGCTGATGCCTACTGTGACGCTGACCAACACACTCACTTCCTCAGCCGAGCCGACAGCATTCTCCAGTACGCCGTCACCTGCTCCCACATTGGTCCCCGGCGTGCTGCCGCCTCCCGCCAGCGGAGATCGGCTGGCATTTGCGTCCAATCGCTATGGCGACTCTGACATTTTCTTGATCGATAGTGATCGTACCAACTTGCGCCAGATCACCACTGACTCGGCAGCTGATTACAGCCCGGCATGGTCGCCTGATGGCCGGCAGTTGGCTCTGGTCTCATCGCGGGATGGCGACGCTGAAATCTGGGTCGCGGATGTGGGGTGTGTGGTGCTGCCTGGGGGATGCAATGATAACCTGACGCAGTTAACGTTTAATACTGCAACTGACATAGATCCTGCCTGGTCACCCAATGGACAGCAGATCGCTTATGCCTCCAACAAAAATGGCAGATTTGACATCTATGTCATGAATGCTGATGGATCCAATGCGCGCCCGCTTACTACCGGCAGCAGCGATGACTTTTCTCCGGCCTGGTCTCCTGATGGCTCTCAGATAGTCTATCATTCCCAGGCGGGTAACAGTAGCCACCTGTACAGTATCTCAGTCGCTGGCGGAGCACCCCAACAGCTCACTACCACGTCGACGCTGAACATGTGGCCTGACTGGTCACCCATTGGAGGCAAGATCGCCTATACTTCGACAATCGCCACTGGAGCACGGGGGTTATTTGTCCTGGAGTTGAGCACGGGCCAGCCGACACGTCTGCTTGATGGTAATGATCATGATGAGGCACCAGCCTGGTCGCCAAATGGGCAGTACCTGGCTTTTGCTTCAGATCGGGGTGAGGGAGGCAGATTTGACTTATACATACTCGACCTGAACAGCAGCACCGTTCAGCAGATAACTTTCGGTCCCGGCGAGAATGTCACTCCCGATTGGCAGCCGAAACCCTGATGGCGAACTATGAAGATATCAGACCTTATTGGGAATAGCGCGGATTTTCTGCCTAGCGCGTTTGTTGCCGATAAAGTTCTGCTATTTGAGCAGCAGAGTGGTAATTGGGGGTGCTGGATGAAGGAAGGGTTGTCCAGGGCTTCCATTCACAATTGTGACCCTGTCTTTTCGAGATTTTGTAGCATTAAGGATTGTTTCCGTGTCTCATATTTTCATCAGCTATAGCCGTGAGGATCGGGCTTATGCACAGCGAGTCAAAGATGCACTGGATGCGCGTGCTTTGCCGTGTTGGATCGATGATCGGATCAACCCTGGTGATGATTGGTGGAACGAAATCGATCGTGCTGTTGCAATCTGTGCCTGCCTGGTGGTGATCATGACACCGGCTGCAAAAGCTTCCCGCTGGGTGCAGCGCGAGATTCTGCTGGCGGAAGATCGCGGAAGACCTATCTTTCCATTGTTATTAGATGGAGAGCACTGGTCATTGCTTGTGGATAGACAATACGTTGCGGTAGATGCGGGAACACTGCCGCCGGAACGTTTTTTCGATCAGTTGACACATGTGATGCGCGAAGCAACAGGGATGCCGATGATCACGGAAGAGAATGTATTGTCGCACCTGATGCAACGTGAACTGGCGATCAGCACGATGCAATCTCATGATGCACCCATTGCCGATACACTGCTGTATGCGCCGGCGCTGATTTGGGGTGTAGGGCCTGCGCTGAAGCGCGGCGCAATTGTGGCAATTTATACACCCAAAGGCGCAACCTTTTTGCCGACCGAGGATCGCGCGACGATCCGTTATTTATTCGCTGTTGCACAAGATACTCAGACTACACATGCTGCTGTTCCCTGGAACCATTACGTATCACTGCACCGTCGTACTGTTCTCGATCATCCGATCAGTATTCTCGATCTCAAGACAGACGCGGTTGCCGATGTATGGCGATTGCCACAATCTAATTTTCGTGGCGTAGGCCGGCTTAACACTCCGCTGGATGATGCTGCCAGGCGCGTGTTCTGGCAGCTAGTGCTCGATCGTAACCCGGATGTCATTCCTGCTATCATCGAGCGATTATTGGCAGATTAAAGATCATACGCAATTACTCAACTGCTACCTATTGGCCGTTAGCTGTGTATCTTCTCAATAATCAGGGGGACACCAATCCGGAAACCCGGTTTTTCGTTGTTGAACAGGCCGTCCTGACTGCGAAAGCGGCATCAACTCTGTGACGTTCTTGCTGAAGGAGAAACCCGGTTTCTCTTGCCGAGCGTTTTGCCCGCTTTTTTGAGAAGATACATCATTCCCGCGAAAGCGGTAATCCACCTATCGCGCTCGACGACTCCTACTGACACAGAAATGACACTTGAGCACATCATTTGGCGACTATGTCAGAAATTGTTTGATGGCAAGAAAAGGCGAAAATCCAGTTGGTTATTTGAGTTTTTGTCTTAGATCGACGGCTTGTAGTCGTTCAACACCTATCACACCCATCACCTGGTCACACAAACGACTGCAAGTTGTCCATTACTCGTCAATCTGAGTAACTATGCCAGCTGAATAGTTACCCAAAAATTTACATTAACGCCTTTTTGATGCGTAGGTACGAGCAAATGTAACAGCATCTGTAAAGAATCGGGTCAGAGCCCTTGTCTAGGTGCTGTGGCTTAGATTATAATGGTGTTATATTCGCCATGGGCCTGTGAGCATTTTTTCTCTCTCAACACAGCAACCGCTCCACTATAGTCCAGGCTCGCCTTTATGCCGATTCAATATACGCCGAGGTGGAGAATGGATATCATTAAGGTTTCAGCTCGCTCGCGGTCCACTGCCGTCGCGGGAGCCATTGCAGGGATTGTCCGTCAGCACAAATATGCTGAAGTACAGGCTATTGGAGCTGGGGCAGTCAATCAGGCTATCAAGGCCACTGCTATTGCGCGGGGATACCTGGAATTGGATGGAATCCACATTTGCTGCGTCCCATACTTCACAGAAATTGAGATCGAGGCGCAGGAACGGACAGCCATCAAGCTTGTTATCACGCCCCGATAGTTTTTTGCACGTAGTTGGCGAGTCGTGAACTTGCTTGGCTCGATTAGTCATCGAACTGCCAATTATTGTTTCCTGTTCTGCAACCAATCTACAATCTCATCGTGCTGTTTATTGGTAATGCGCTGCTTGCTCTGAAGTGTATCCAGAATTGAGCACATGGTCAGGGCACAGTGCACCTGATAGCCTTTATCGATCAAATCTTGTACACCACCCATCTCCCGATCGATGACCATCAGCAGGGTCGGAACTTTGAGCCCGGCAGCCTCCAGCGCCGCAATGGCCTCCAGCTTGCTGTCCCCGCGCGATATCACATCATCGACCAGCAAAACTGTCTCTCCTGCCTGATATTCCCCTTCGATCTGCCGTCCGGTGCCGTGACCCTTGGCTTGCATGCGAGGATAAATCAATGGTCGATCCATTGCCATACTGAGCGCCACGCCGATCGGCAGTCCGGCCAGGGGAATGGCTGCCAGGCGGTCGAATTGCGCCCGGGAGGCCAAAGCCTGGAGCGCATGGGCTGCCTGTCTCAGTGTGCTGGGTCTGGAAACCAGCAGCCGCAGGTCGAGGTAAATCGGCGAGACTTCACCTGACTTGAGTGTGAATTGGCCCAGTTGTACCGCGCCCAAGTCGTGCAGGTCGAGAATTAACGATTCAAGAGTACTCATTGTTGTATAAACCTTTCGTTAGAGAATCCCCCGGTGACGGGACAGGAAACAGATGCCGTTTAATCGACAAGTGTCTCTGTGTCGAGTGCTTTTTGTGGGGCCCCATTGGTAAGATAGTGTCTGACGATCTCGGCAAGCGATAATGGAGTCAGACGCTCGTTCGACTTTGCCAGCTCGTCAGCGGGCCACCACTTGAATCTATCCAGTGTTTTTGCTTCTACTGCGTCCCTCATTTTTGGTTCAAAGCGTTTGGTATTGACGATGTAATATCGCTCATACTGGCTTATCCGCTCCTCTGCCCAATCGAAGGTGTGTTGGCGCCGCCAAACCAATGGCCCGATCTCGAATTCGGTGAGCCCTAATTCTTCTCCAAGCTCGCGGCGCAGCCCCTCTTCGATTGTCTCGCCCGGCTCAATGCCACCGCCCGGCGTGATCCAAAAGTGTTCGCTTGCGCCGGGTGGGTGAATGCGCAGTAAAAGTATCTCTCTCTGTGGAGTCAATAGAATGGCACGCACGGCCTGACGTTCAATGAGCATCGTTATGCCTGATATCTCGGCTTCTGTAATCGTTCAGGAGGTAGGAACTGGTGGTAGGATATTTTCGTAGATAAACCATCCCGATTACCTTGAGGCCGCTGGCCGTCTGTGTTGATCGACAACAGATTTGATAAGTCGAGAAAAAGATCGAGATGTTTTTAAAAAAGATCGAAATGTTTTCGAGAAAACTTCTCGATCTTTTTCGGAAGAGATCGAGAAGTTTTTTTGCTGAAGTTGACACTTATGGTTGGTTGACATCCATACCGACCAGGTCTTCACGAGCATCATTCACCCAATCCCCTGAATAGTTGCCTGCTTTTTGATTGAGTTCGAGAAGATGAGCTGTGTTCATTGTTAGCGCTTTTTATGCCTGTTCATCCTGATGGTCTTTTGTCGATTCCCTCAACTGATTGATATCATCTCGCAGGCGGGTAGCTGCATCCCGCGCGGCCGACGCATAATCAGCTCTCTTTGATGCATATAACACCCCCCGCGAGACATTAATCAAGGGGCCAGGGCCATCGATGGGTGCTCCGTATCGCACTGCCACATCCAGCGATCCGCCTTGGGCGCCCACGCCGGGAATCAGGAATGGCAGCTCCGGGGTTATTTCCCGCAGCGCAACCATCTCGTCAGGCTGCGTCGCGCCGACCACCAATCCCACTACGCTCTGCGGATAAGTTTGTGCCCAGCCTTGGGCGGCTGTTGCGACCTGCTCGTAGAGATACGGTGAATGACCCGGATGATCTTGAAACCGTCCGCCGTCCGGGTTGCTGGATCGGCAGACGACGTACACGCCGCGGCCCGGGTAGGCATCGAGCAGGGGAATGATGACATCTTCCCCCATGTAGGGGCTGATGGTTACAGCATCGGCATCGAACGCGCCAAAGACGGCTTGTCCATACAGTCGCTGCGTATTGCCGATATCGCCCAGCTTGGCGTCCAGCACGACGGGTACATCATCCGGCACGGCTCGGATCGTCTCCTTCAGGGCCCGAAGACCTTCCGATCCGTGGGCCAGGAAGAAGGCCAGATTAGGCTTAAAGGCACAGACCAGGTCATGAGTTGCCTCGACGATTGCCTGGCAGAAGGTCGTGATTCTCGAGACGTCATTGAGTCCTGGCATGACGGGCATCTGAGCCGGGTCGGGATCGAGCCCAACGCACAGCCAGCTCTGGTGATTCTTTTGCGCTGCGCATAGCTTGTCGCGGAATGTTATCATCGAAGACGCTTTCCTAGGCCCGGCCAAGTACCGTGGCCAGCAGGGCCATACGGATATAGAGACCGTTCTGCATTTGACGGAAGTAGGCTGCTCGCGGATCGTTGTCTACTTCGTAGGTGATTTCTCCAACGCGGGGCAGGGGATGCATCACGATCATCTCTTGTTTGGCGTGTGCCAGTGTCTCGGGGCTGATGATATAGGCTCCCTTGACTTCTTCGTAGGCACCCAGATCGGTGAAGCGTTCCTTTTGGACGCGAGTGACATACAGCACATCCAACTCGCCGATTACCTCGTCCAGATCCTCATGTTCGGTAAAGGTGTCACTGGCCGTGGTCACTTCATCGCGAATTTCCTCCGGCATTCGCAGCAGGCGCGGCGATATAAAACGGAAGGTGATCTCACGATTGAGCAGCAGGCGTGTCAGCGAATGCACAGTACGGCCAAAGCGCAAATCGCCCAACATGCCCACAGTGAGATGATCGATGTGGCCCAGCTCGCGTTTGATGGTGAAGGCGTCGAGTAATGCTTGTGTCGGGTGCTCGCCAACGCCGTCACCGGCATTGATGATCGGCTTACTGGACCAGTGGGCGGCCTCGGCTGCTGCTCCCGATTCGTAGTGGCGTATGACGATCAGATCGGCGTAACACTCCAGCGTCCGGACGGTATCGGCCAACGATTCGCCCTTGCTGACCGACGAGTACTGTACTGAGTTAATCGGAATGACCTGTCCACCGAGGCGCTGCATGGCAGCCATGAACGAGGAGCTGGTCCGGGTGCTGGGTTCGTAAAACAGGTTGGCCATGATCTTGCCTTGAAGCAAATCGGCCGAACCGAAACGCTCGACCAGCGTTCGCATTTCCTCGGAGACACTGAAAATATAATCGAGCACCGGAGGGGTGAACTGCTTGACGGATAGGATATCTTGGCCGTACAAACCGTGACTGTTATTGTCTGCCGGGCGCGGCCTGGCTGGTGATATATTGGGTTGCATATCTATGCTCCTCAAAAAAATGCTGAGTGTCAGGTAACAGATGGCAAAGCATCAATTGGGTCTGACACAAAAAAGCGACCTCTGGATTATTTGCCAAAGGTCGCTTACTGAAAGCCCCAAAACTCACAACGCATCCTGTTTATCAGGATAATCGATGCAGGGTATTGCTTGATATGCGAGAATTTCCACCGGCTCGTTCTCATCTTTTATAAGCCCCCTAACTCGGCGGAATTATACAGGCGTGAGGTCGAAGATGCAAATGTCGTTGATGTCCAATATTTTGGACTCACTGGGGACGATTAAGCCTCGGTGCTCTGTAACCGCTCGGCCTGTTCGCGAGTGGCAAGCTCATCGATAAACTGATCGAGACCGCCGTCCATCACGCCGGCCAGGTTGTAGCTACTGACATTGATACGGTGATCGGTGACACGACTTTGAGGGTAATTATAGGTTCGGATTTTCTCTGAACGCTCACCGGTGCCGATCTGTGAACGCCGATCGGCATCTTGCTCATCCAGAATGCGCTGTTGCTCCATATCGTATAATTTTGCGCGCAAGATGCTTGTAGCTCTCAGCAGGTTCTGCGTTTTGCTGCGCTCGTCCTGACAGGTGACGACCAGTCCCGTCGGCTTGTGGGTGATGCGAATGGCCGTCTCGTTCTTCTGGACGTTTTGCCCACCCGCGCTGCTGGAGCGGTAGACATCGACATCCAAATCTTTGTCATCGATCTTGAGATCGACCTCATTCATCTCGGCCAGCACGGCTACGGTAGCAGTGCTGGTGTGGATGCGGCCCTGGCTTTCCGTGACCGGAACGCGCTGTACTCGATGCACACCGCTCTCATACTTTAGCCGTGAATAGGCACCCCGTCCCTTGATCTGAGCAACAACCTCTTTGAATCCTCCCACATCCGTATTATGGCTGTCCAGAATCTCGACCTTCCAGTTGCTGTTCTCGGCATAGCGGGTATACATACGAAGCAGGTCAGCGGCAAAAATACCGGCTTCGTCACCGCCTGTCCCGGCCCTGATCTCGAGGATGACATTCTTATCATCGCGAGGGTCTTTGGGTAAAAGCAACAAACGCAATTCCGCTTCCAACTCTTCCTGGCGAGAATGCAAAGCAGCCAGTTCTTCTGTGGCAAGCTGGCGCATATCGACGTCATCTGAATCTTCAAGTGCCTTGGCTTCCTCGATCTGGCTCAGTAGCTGTTTATATTCGTAGTATCCTTCGGCTATGGGCAGGATGTTGCTTCGCTCCTGCGCATAGTCTGCCACTCTCTCGTAATCGGCAGCCACGGCCGGATCGGCAAGAAGGTGTTCGAGTTCTTCGCAATGAGCAGCAATGCCCGCAAGTTTATCTAACATAAAGTACAATCCCTAATAGACTTGATCAGAAATAACCGAGTTGCGCGTAAAATAAGCCTGTCTTTACGCATAGCACACCCATTGTTGATCAGGTCTAATATATTCGGCTTAGCTTATGCATGGTTTGTAGGTTGGCCTATCAAAACTGCAATCTATGAATGGCTGATGGCATTGGGCTACTTGCCGTAAGTGTTTTACTCGATGATCAAGTTCTTGGCCTGTGCAGTACAGGTGATCACTGGTCACCTGTCAATGTTAAAGACTGGAGCATCGAGTTTTCGTTAACCCCATGTCTGGAGCCTGGATAATAAACAACACGCCCCTCAAAACCATTGGGGCGGCAATCAACCAAATCCCTGGCAGATTGGGCTGTCAAGATGGCTGATCAGAACGATAAAAAAGATAGCTGGGATTATATCAAGCGACCTGGGTAGCAACAAGGGCACGTGTTCATTCATCCAGATCCTCTGCTCGTTTGGGTAGGATTTGGTGTCACTATTCAGCTATGGGTGCTGTCTGCTTGATAGTTTTGAGTAACGGACGACTTGCAGCCGGTTGGGTGACGAGTTCTCTAGCCTGTGGTTTGCATTGTTCGAAGTATCAAATGGGTGCGTTCAATTTGAGTTGAAATCCAATCTGGTGAAGTTGAGTTGACGATGGTCATCGTTTCGGCCATAGGACCAAAGGAACTTTCCGGCTCTCTGGAATTCGCGGTGATATGGCTTTTCAGAAAATGTTCTGGACAGCTTTGTGCTCGCAAGAGACACTGACTTTGTTCAGAGCATTATCTACAAGCTATAGCAGCAACCCGGCTCGATAGAACTTGCTGTCATCAACAATCCCATTGCTGATTCATCCCTATCCTTGGCTGCCTGAATTCTTTTCAACTCAAATTGAACGCACCCTAATTATTCGTGTTGGATGAGGAAGCACTATAGCCCCACCTATGACGAAACACCAGTTAAAAGAAATGCGCCAACCCAGGCCAACCCCCAATACTCTCCTCTTAGACCACGCTTCCTCGTAGGAGGCGGGTTCAGTAAATCCTCGTAGCT
>JAFGLD010000034.1 GCA_016928235.1 Anaerolineae bacterium
ACCCCCTTTGTTCATCAAAGACTACTTTTCAGAGGTTCTATCATGCCTCCTTTTTCACTTTTCTATCAAAAGTGAAGGGGGATGAAGGACAACAGGTTTTGTTATCCCCTATCACCCCGGCTGATAGCGCAAAGACTATTCCGGCGTCATGCCTTCTGCAATCCGAATAGCTTCCTCCTGGGAGAGGTTAGTCACGATTTGGATCCACGTCCCATTCACCATCCAGGTGATCTGTACTGCATCGGTATAGCTGATGGTGCTCGGATCATCATCTAAATAGGGTGGTTTGTCGAACGACCCGGAAACATAGCTCAACACCGCGGGTTGCCCGTTGATGGTGAGTGTCTTGCCCTCGGGAAGTCTTTCGCCCGGCCGGACAGCCTGCTGGCTCAACCTCGCGAATCGACCACCAGCATTGAAGAACACGATATCGGGCATGCCACCTGGCATCTCCAGCAGGAAATCGTAATCCAGCGCATCAGGGAGATATGTTGGCCCCCATATATCGAAGTTGGCAGACATCTGGCCTGCTGTGTCCTGGGTATTGGGGTTGATGATGACGTATGTCTTGTTGCTGATAGTGGCCTCGCCCGCCATCCTCAGCACTTCCTCCTCCGGTAGGTTCGAGAGCAACGTGATTCGTGCTCCATCGCTAACCCAGGTGAGCAATATGCCATCCGTGTAAGAGATGCTATCCGGAGGGCGCGAATCGCGGCTGCCGTCGCCGCCACCACCGCCAGCATCCATCATCAGACGCGATTGACCATCTTGCAGGGTCATGAACTTGTCCAAAGAGAGTAGTGCTTCGCCGGACAGTCCGCCCTGTAATACAGCAGGTTGTCCATTGATGTCGATTGCCTGGCCGTCGGGTAAGGCGCTGCTATCATCTCTTTGTGTCGTGAAGACGGCAAAACGATCATTATTGTCGTTACCACAGTAACGGCTCTCGATGATGAGCCCATGCCCTTCCGTAACAGTCAGGGTGCTCTGCCAGTAAAAATCCTGGGGAAGCTGCGGATGATTGATCTCGTACCCGGTCAGTACACCACCCTTCGGCAGAACGGAAGAGTCAATCTGGGGGCCGAAGCTCAAGATTGGTATTGCGCCTGCCTCCAACCCCTCGGCAACCTTGATCAGCTCGCTTTGGGGCAGGTTGGAGAGCATATCGATGAGCACACCATTTTTGACCCACACCAGACGGATACCGTTTTCGAACGGAATGGTTGGCGGGTGCAGTTGAGGCTCAGGCGTTGAGAAGCTACAATTACCCTCCTCATCGCAGCCGCCGCCACCGCCACCGCCGCCACCACCACCACCGCCGATGACAATGAGATCGACGTCGTTCGGGAAGTATGCTGCATCGGCAATAGGTGCCTCGCCGCTAATCCCATCGATTAACGTTACCGGCAAACCGTCAATTTCGATCACACTGGCCACTGCGCCAGGCTCGATTGTCATACCGTCCTCAACCATGTCGGCGGGGACACCCGGCAATTCCTCGGATTCCGTGCCAGGTCTCTGGATCACGATGACAAATTGCTCGTTACTATAGTACCGATCCTGGGTAACCATCTCTCCATTCTCAACTGCGAGC
Organism: Anaerolineae bacterium; assembly: GCA_016928235.1. Lineage (GTDB taxonomy): Bacteria > Chloroflexota > Anaerolineae > Aggregatilineales > UBA3940 > JAFGMS01. The sequence goes on from JAFGLD010000034.1 coordinate 1,595, forward strand.
ACGCCGCGCGAGGCATAAAAACCGGATGGCTGATAGGTTGTATGGTAGGGAGCAAAAGAAACAGCCAGAGTCTTGGCAAAGGCAATCACATCCTCTTGAGGTAGATTAGAAACGATCTCAACCCACGCGCCGGTAGCACAAGTCCATGTCAGACTCACGCCCTTGGTGTAACTGATGGTACGTTCTTCGGGAGCGTCAAACGTGATCGAGGCGCTAAGGCCCGTCCGTAACATCCCATCGAGGTCTCCGATTTTGACAGTCTCATGGGATCCCAGTTCCGCCTGCGTTGGCTCCGGCATATCCGCACTGGGCGATGTGATTTGGATCACTTCGAGGAACCTGTCGTCACCCCGGTTGTAAAACACGATGCGTTGGCCGCCCGGCGGCCCGGTAAAGTCCTCTGAAAGCGTGCCGCTCACCCCATTAGGCATCTGGAGTGGTGACAGAAGCATAGAGTCTGGTGGTTCCGCCTCTGTGAAGGCGGAGGCAACAGGGAGAAAGAGTGTCATGCCGACCTGTAACTGGCTCCCATCGCTGATGTCATTGGCAGCAGTAATAGCTGAAACTGTTGTGTGAAATTGGATCGCGATCGACTCCAGTGTATCGCCCTCTTGTACTGTGTACGCAATGCGAAATTCTGTCGGCTGGGGAAGCGCAGTGAGTGTTTCGTCTGTGGGTGAACCCGCCTCGCTACTCCGCGTTGACGGCAGGATGAGCACCAGCCCAATAAAGGCCAGCAAAGTCAATGTGACGACGCCAATAGAAAAAACGGCGAAAAGTGGTGATTTACGCATAGGTTCATGCCCTCCATTATGGTCACGACGATAGAGCCGCGACATCTGATCTATCTCTCGAAAAGATGTTGATACTTGCGTCTCCGGACCTTGCTCCAGGCTCGCAGCCAGACCAACCAGATGTTGGCGTATCGCTCCTAGCCGCCGGCTTTCTCCGCTCAGATCGATAGTTGCCAATGCGCCTGCAATCTTGAGAAGAGGCTCATCTTCCGGGTAGGTAGCATGAATCAGCCCACCTTCTCCCATCAGACGATCCACATCTGCATTCAATTGCCTGATACGATCCTGTTCTTCCATGCTGTGATTCCTATTCATCGCTCAGGATACCTCTTAACTGCTTGAGAGATCGGTAGAGGGTGACCCCTACATTGCTTTCGCTAAAACTGGTCATCTCAGCAATCTGGCGGTTGGTCAATCCGGCGACGAACTTGAGCGCGATGAGATCGCGTTCATGGTCGCGCAGCCGGGCAACTGCCTGCACCAGCCGGTGATTGGTTTCGTTGCGAATAGCAATGTCTTCAAGCGGTGGGATATCGCTCTCGTAGCTCATAATCGTATCGAGTGGCAGCCATTGCCGACGGCGCTGTGCGCGGTAGTGGTTGCTAACAACATGATGGGCGATGCCAAAGAGCCAGGCACCAAGTGGCGCTTGCTCCGCGCGGTAGTTCCCCAGGCTGAGCAGAGCTTGTTCGAAGGTCTGCGCAGTCAAATCATCCGCCGTTGGTACATCATTGACACGGCAGCGAATGTAGGTATACACACGCAACGCATACTGGTCATAAATATCGGCAAAGGCAGCCGGCTGGGCCAGAGCACGATCTACCAAAGCCTGTTCACTGAGAGATACTACTGTTGAATAGTCCATGGACCCTCGCGAGATCGTTGATTCGTTCTCTATAAAAAGGTTAACCGTAACCCATTAGAGTATTACATTTTCGTCATGGTTATTGGCTCTGAAGGGGAAGTCTAAGAGGACAAACGATTGAAGAGTCTGCGGTAAATCTATCCGCGCGCACACAAAAAGGCGGAACGACAGTATCTTGTCTGTAAACCCGAATCAACGATGCCGAGCATTCTGGCATTGAAGGATGCTCGGCCCGGTTGCAGTGTAGCTCTCCAGAAGTATCTCTTTCCTTTGGCTATTTTGATTGTGGCATCACCCGGTGCCCGCCGCTGCGATCTCGTCGAGCAGGGTCAGTAGCTCATCGTTGGATGGGATGTCGCTCATGGCATGACCGTAATGTGCGTAGCGGGCAACCCCCTGCCGGTCAATGACCACCTGGGCCGGCATCCTCCCCAACTTAAACAGGTTGACCTCCTGACCATACAGCTTGAGGACCGAGTGATCGGGATCGGGCAAGCCAATGAAGGGTAGATTCTCCTTTTGCCAGTATCGCCGGAAAGCATCGGCTGTTTCCGGCCCGACAACAATAATGACTGCTTCTCGCTCTGCAAACTTCGAATAGTCCTGGCGCAACTGCGCCATGTGCCGTTGGCAGAATGGTCACACAAAACCCCGGTTGAAGATCAACACGACCGGCTGCCGGTCTCGAAAATCAGATAGGCGTACCGGCTGCCCTTGAAAATCGTCTAGCGAAAAATCGGGGGCGGGCCGGTCGATCTGAACTTTGCTCATCATTCTCCTCCTCCAAAATAGTTGTCTGTGCTCGGTCTTAGCTCGACCTGGCACGCCGGGAATCACTTGCCACACCTATGGATTTCCCGCTTTCACGGGAATGACATCGCATCGGTGGTCGTGACTTTTTGACTATCACTATTTGATCGAGATGCCGAAAAAACTATTCCTTCGCATAACCCTTCGTAACCACTCAGTCAGATAGGTACAAGGTCGAGATTGAAAGCTATCTTGATATGCCATGTCAAGTCCGGCAAGTTCCACAAACTAATCCTACCTTGATAGACGTATCCTTGAGGGATTCTATTACCTGGAGCTGGAATGCTATCCTTTCGTCATCGCGCCCAAAATGCGTATAATGAACATACTCATCAGGTTCAAGGTTACACTTACACCCCTCCCCCAGCCCTCTCTTTTGCCGCGCAACCTTTCTACGATACCATGCGTATTAGTGAGTGACATTATCTGATATTCGTCAAACAAAGAGGTGTGACATGACAGGACAGAAACAATTGACCCGTAGCCGCGAAGGACGTATTCTGGGCGGTATCTGCGCCGGGTTAGGAACATATTTTGGTGTAGATATCGTGCTGGTGCGCCTGGTATTCCTGGCCCTGGCGCTCGTGAACGGATTAGGCGTCATGATCTACATTATCATGTGGATTGTCGTGCCTGATGAGGAGTCACGTGGTTTAGCCGGAGACGAGGCCGTGCGTGCCAACCTGAGTGACATGGCACAACAGTTGCGCCAGATAGGAGGCTCCATGAATGCTCCGCGCGGCGCGACGCTTGCCGGGTTGGTCATGATCGGTCTGGGCGCAATGTTCCTGATACACCAACTCATCCCTGGCGTTAGCCTGGGAATGTTGTGGCCCATCTTGCTGATTGCACTCGGTGGATACCTGCTCTTTGTCCGCAAGTAAGCCCGAAGAATAGATTCCAGCCTATCCGGGCAGTTTGCCCGGATAGGCTGCTACGATTAGGAGAAACGAATCATGTTTGAAGAAGACACTACCACTCCAAGATCTCGTAAGCACGGCGCTCCCGGTCTCACCGGCGCGATCCTCCTGATCTCCGTCGGTGTCATCGCTTTATTGAATAATCTAAACATTCTGTCAGTGGATCTATTGAGCCTGTTGCGTTTTTGGCCTGTTATCCTGATCTTCATTGGGCTTGATATCATCCTGGGGCGACACTCAGCTTTGGGCAGTCTGGTTGTCGCGGCGATCGCCGTAGCAGTGATCGGCGGGATCGTCTGGATGGTCGGTGTCACCGGTCAGTGGGCTATCAAGCCGGGAGAGACGATCACCCAGGACATCTCTCAGGAACTGGATGATGTTCAAGACCTCAAGCTCAACCTTGATGTGGGCATCATGAAAACCCGGCTGGAATCCCTGGACAGCATCGATTACGCTGTGCAAGGAACCCATCGAACCAACAGCGACAGCCTGATGCTCGATGTAGACTACCGGAAGCAAGACGATACCGGTATTCTCACTATCAAACAAACGGGTCAGAAGCAGAATATCAGCTTTCAATCAGAAACCATAAACGATCTCGCTCTTAGATTGAACGGCAAAATCCCTGTTGAGATTGCTGTAAATGCCGGCGTCGGTGAATCGGTGCTTGACCTGACGGATATCAATCTGCGCTCGCTCAAGATCAATGCAGGTGTTGGCAGTCTGACCCTCATCCTGCCTGAAGAAGGGGATTTCAAGGTCGACATTGATGCGGGTGTTGGCAGCATCGACCTCACCGTCCCCAGCAGCCTGGAAGCACGCATCGAGTATGATGGCGGCCTATCGAGTCTCGATACCTCCCATCGGTTCAGCAAAAAGGGGGATGGCATCTGGCAAACCGACCACTATGCCAACGCCACAAACCGCGCGCTGATCAAGGTTAGCGCCGGGATCGGCGAGGTGAACATCCGCGACTGAGGTATATGGAAAGCTCACCCCACGCCCTTTTAGACATGTTCTTGAATAGACTTTATTGGCAATAGCCGCGCCATGCATAAGATCTACGTTCTTTTATGCGCGACTCAGTTATCTCCGATAAGGCCTTGTACCGCGAGGAGACTGTAGAGAATGAGTAAAGAATATACCACTGGTGAGGAATCTCATGTCACGGCAAAACAGCGCGGCAGGAAGGGGATTGTCTTTCCGATCCTCTTAATTGCCATTGGCATCACCGCTTTGCTGGATAATCTTGGCGTCGTCGATGTCAGTTGGCAGGTTGTAGTACGTTTCTGGCCTGTGCTCTTGATCCTGGGAGGACTCGACATCATTTTTGGACGCCATTCTTTTCTTGGCACCGTGGCCGTCGGCCTGGCTGCGCTGCTCGCCATTGGGGGACTGCTGTGGGTATCGTCCTCGACAGAGCGTCTTACCGTAATCGGGATCGAGCAGACGGCATGGGGTCAGATAGTGACGGGCGACATCGAAGAGCCACTACAGGATGTCGCCAGACTGGAAGTTGATATCGATCTGTCGATCTCGGAGCTGGCGATAGGAGCGCAGTCCGGCAGGCAATATGCTGTTCAGGGTGATTCCACTACCGATTCTGCCCTGGTGCCCAGCATACAGTACACAACACAGGGTGATACCGGTATGCTGACCATTACACAACCCTCTGGCGTCTTTGAATTCCCGTGGAACTGGAGCGGACAAAACCGCATCTCGGTCAACCTGCCGTCTGGTGTCCCCATCGACCTGACAGTTCATGGTGACTTGGGCGGCCAGACACTCGACTTGAGCAAACTGGATATTCGTTCTCTGGTGATAAATAACAGCGGCGGCCAGGTAACCGTCATTTTGCCACAAAACGCTCAGATGGACATCGTTGATATCTCGGCTGATCTGGGCGCGATCACAGTCAGCGCTCCGAATGGCGCAACCATCAACACAGACAGCCTGAGCATTGTCAACGAGAGTGGCGCGGTGAAAGTCGATCTCCCATCGCAAGGTTCTCTGGGCGATGTCAACATCACGGCCGAACTGGGAGCCATCACGATTACTGCCCCGGAAGGCGCGTCGCTGGATATGCGTTCCTTCAATGTGGAAAACGGCAGTGGCGCCATTAGAGTAACCCTACCGGCCGACGGCTCATTGGGAGATGTCGATGTTCATGCCGACCTGGGCGAGATCGTGCTCAATATTGCCGGCGCCGTCGGCAACCTGCATGTCGATTCTCTCACGGTCGAGAATGGCAGCGGTGCTGTGACGGTCAATCTACCCAACTGGGGAGAATATGACGCGACAATCACGGCCGAGCTGGGTGGTATTACGGTGATTGTGCCGGACGATCTGGAGGCCAGGGCCGAGATTACCACCGACCTGGGCAGCAAAGATGTCACCAACCGTCGCTTCCGCAAGGTCGATGACAATTTCTGGGAGACCGGCGGCTTTGCTGATGCAACCAACCGCGCCTGGCTCGACATCGAGACCGACACAGGCGGCGTCACGATCAAGTGACAGCCGACAGCAAAGTACTGTTGGCGATTTACTGTGGGGGTGGGCGGAGTTGTCATGGGCGACCTGCCTCTTGCCCACCCCAAACAACCGGTTTGAGATGAGTTTGTTACCCGTCTGGAAGGCTCAATCCATTTCCCGTAAGGAAACGATCCATTTCCCGTAAGGAAGTGATCCGTTTCCCGTAAGGAAACGATCCATTTCCCGTAAGGAAACGATCCATTTCCCGTAAGGAAACGATCCATTTCCCGTAAGGAAACGATC
>JAFGLD010000035.1 GCA_016928235.1 Anaerolineae bacterium
AGGTTTGCTCGAAACCCTGAAAGCGGCACCGGAGCGCCAACTTTAAGCCACACATCCTGCTCATCTCTTATCGACAGAAACCTTCTGTCGACGCCAATTCCAGTATATGGATGGTGGTGCTCATGGTTAAGAGAGTTCGGATAAAAGGATTACACGGATCAACCATGTCTATCAATGGGAACTTCTGACGATGTTTTCAGACAGTTTCGACGATCTAATCTTACTCTCACGCCGCAACCCGCGGATCGACAACCAGAGGATCACCGGCAGATCACCGGAGGATCATCGGAGAAGGCCCGCCACAAGAGCATCTCACGCAGACAGAGGCATGATTGGCCGACCTCATTCGTGCGCGAGGGCGACCGCAGGTCGCCCTCTTTTCAGAAAACCTTCTGAACAGCTTTTTACTCGCAAAAGACGCTAACTTTGTTCAGAGCATTATCTGACAAGCCATACAGGCCAGAAGGAACATATTGGCGAAGTGACTTCTAATGACGTGCAGGCCAACAACCGGACTCGCGATGCAGACGACAGCCGGATATTAAGTACGCCTGCAAAAAATCGTATGCCGGAATTAGAGTGATGAATGGAAGAGCGATGCAACGGCCCCAAAGCATACCCTCTGCTTCCGAACCTTATCTCAAGACCCCATCAGACCATCCGGAGTGCCCATCGAGCGATGCTTCTTGAACGAATACCTATTGCCACTCAAAGTCATCACAATTGTAAAAGGCGATCAAGATCGAGCAGCGTTCCGGATAATTGTTCTGAGCATCGAGGACGACCAGGCGCAGCCAGTATTCGCCGTTGGGCCAATCCAGCGTATTGATCTCGGCCAGCATACCGTTTGCGACCGGCTCGTATCCCGTGAAAATGGTAGCAAAGGGTTGTTGTGTGCCTTCTTGCCGAAGCTCTAGTCTGTAAGAGGCAAAGTTGGGTGTGCGCGCTGTCCCTGTGATCTGAAGTGTCCCCATCAACAAGGTGCCAACACGGGGAGAGGTGATGATGGAATCGAGATGAGTGCAGGCCCCATCAGTGGCTGTTAATGTGGGGGTTGCAGTCAAACCGGACTGCGCCACCGTCGTGGGATCGACAGTCACAAGCGTGGTAGTGGCAGATATCTCTCCCGTTGGAAGTGGGCGAGGGGTTACTGGTGGGACGTAGATGGTATCACCTGAATGAATCACGGTCGAGTTCAGACAATTGGCTTCGAGCAGAGTGTCAACCTGTACGCCAAAGCGCATTCCGATCAAAAACAGAGTATCTCCGGAGCAGATCTGGTAAGGAACCCATCCTTCGGCGATCCGGCATGAGATCGGCGAAGGTGTCCACGTTGCCGCTGAGGTCTCTGTAGCGGTTCTGGTTGGTCGACGGGTTGGGCTGGGGGCTGACGTTGCGGTACAGGTGGGATCGACATCCTGCTCCGGCGTATCGACTTCCGGTGCCAATGCCGGTGTCGGTGGACAGATATTGGTTGGTATGCAGGAGGCTGTTGGCGCTATGTCGACCTGGGAAGAGGATTTCTCGGCCACCGCCACGATCAGCCCACCTAACAGCGTCGCCATAATAACCAATAGGACGCCTAGCCCTACGAGAGCCTGCTGCGTCCGGCTGGGTTTCACGTTGTGCCATCCTCCTGTAATGGCGCAAACGGCAACAGCACATGGAAGATCGTCCCACCGCTCTGCCGGCTATCCAGCCAGATCCGCCCATTGTGCTCATCGACGAGTGTCTTGGCCAGCGAGAGGCTCACGCCGGTATCGCCCAATCCTTCGATCAAGGGGTTATCAGCGCGGTATTTACGCATGAAGACCCGGTCAAAGTCGTCCGGCGCGATGCCCGTCCCAGAATCTTCGACGGTAAGATACAGACACTGTGTCTCAACTTCCGCGCCATCGCCGGTAAGCAGAATATCCTGGCGCATGGTGACCAGCAGCTGCACCTCACCTTCTACAGGCGAGGCCAGGGCTGCGTTAGACAGCAGGTGACCGAGGACCTGAAGCAGCGCATCGCGGTCTGCGGTGAGAGGGGGAAGTCCCTCTGCCAGAGCCATCCGCAAGGTCAGTCCTTTCTCGCGGAACTGGTTGGCAACATTCATGACTGTCTCTTCGACCGAGTAGATCACATCGACTTTTTCAGGCTCGAGCTGCATCTGTCCCGTATCCAGCGAGGTAATCCGGATCAGGTCATCGAGCAGCACGCCCATCCGCTCGGTATTGGCCTTGACACGCTGCAAGAACTTGCGCTGCAGAGACCCCAGAATGCCCACCGACTCGCGCAGGAGCAGCTCTGTATAGCCCATAATCGAGCTCATGGGCGTGCGCAGCTCCTGGGCAATTGAAGCGATGACCTCATTGTGTCCATCCCCATGTCGTGCATCGGAGATGGCTGCATCGACTGCCTGGTGCGTGGCGTTGAGCTGCTGCTCAAAGGCAGCAATGGCCTGGGTTGCATTCTGGAGCTGGGATTCCAACACCTCGGTGGCAGCAGACTTCTCCGCCAGCTCAGCTTCCAGAGCAGCGATATGTGCCTGGACAGTTTGATCTCCCTCTGGGGAAGGCACGCCGGCCTGCAAAGCCGCAATCTGGCCCTGGGCCTGGACACGAGCCTCCGCCAGGCTTTTCTGGAGGGTGTTGATCTCTTCCGTCTTGTGTGAGAGCTGCTGTTCAAGGTTATGCAGCGAGGCCTCGACATCGGCCATATGTGAACGCAACTCAGCAATAGCGCGAGTCTTCTCGGTCAGCTGGGCTTCCAGCGCCTCAGCCAGTGCTTTCCGCTCAGCAAGCTGGGCCTCCAGTTGGGCGGTCGTCTCGCGGTCGAACCGATCCATGTCTTGTTGGGCGCGCAGAGCTTCCGGAGCTAAAGCCACAGTGGCCTGGGCCTCGGTGAGACGATCTCTCAGTAAGGCAATCTCGTTTGCCTGCTCGGCCACGCGCATCTGCAATGTCTCCAGCCCGTGAGAACCACCCAGGCTGCTCCCAACCTGTTCCCGCAGGGCTTCAGCCACTGCCTGGGCCTCGGTGAGACGGGCCTGCAAGGTAATCGCCTCACGCGCCTTGACGGCCAGCTGCTCTTGCAAAAAGCTGACCTCCTGTTGGCCAATCGATGCCTGGGTCAGCTTGGTGCGGAGAGAGAGCAGCTCGTTCTGAAGCACTGTGCGTGTCTCTTCCAGTTCGCGCTGCAAAGCAATATGCTCGCTCGATGGGGCTGATGGGGGAGCCTCATTGCTCTGGGGCTGCTGTTGAAGCTGTTCAGCTTCGTACTTGTACTGCAGTACCTTTTGCAGCAATCGCTCGTTGTCTTCTCGGAGACGTTGAATCTCTGTCTCGGCCTGCTGGAATGCCAGGCTGTCCGGTTCGAGTGCGCCTTGATCGGTCTTGATATCCGCCAACTCGGCTTTGAGCATCTCGGCTTCTTGCAACTGGCTGCGTACACCCTCGATCTGGCGGTGCATATCGCGGATGTAGGATTTCATCTCGCTCATCTGTTGGCGTGCGCCATCAAGCTCGGTCGTCCTGGCAGTCAGCTCGTCGGCCAGCGAGGCCAGCCGCGCCCCCTCTTCGACCATGGTTTGCATGTTCTCTTGTTGGGCCATCTGATACTTTTCAGCGTTGAGTAAGGCTGATGTTACCAGCGGAGCCAAACGATCCAGGAGGTTGCGCTCCTCGTTGCTAAGCTGTCTTTCCGAATAAGGGGATCCAACGATGAGGATACCAATGCGGTCCTGTTTATCGACCAGAGGTTGCAGGTAAGCCGGCCCCTGGTGGGTGATTCCAAGCCGGGAGTACAGGTCGCGCAGTTCGCGCAGATTGCGCTGGGTAGTCAGGCGCATCTGGCGCAGCCGTCCCAGTGCGTTGACGATGGTCGGGTGCGAGCCCAGATCGAGGACGGCCTGGGGAAGGTAGTTTTGGGCGATATTGTCGTAGCCGCCCAAGACGCCTGCCTGCTGTTCTGCCTCGTCGATCACAGCCAGTACACAGATATCGGCACGGAGGGCCGTCGCGGCCACGCGCGCAGCTTCCCGGACAATCTGATCTTGCTCGAGCGTGCTGAGCAGCCCGCTCAGCGATTCGACAACGTCGAGCAGCGCCGGCTGGCTGAGCGTTTTAGGCTTTTGGTCGATCGGCTCTACCCGGCGCGTCGGTTCCAGCGTTCCCGGTGGTGGCACCATTGGCGGCGCAACCTCGACAACCACGTCATTCTGAGGAGCTGCAACCGGTTGGCTCGGCTCGAACTGGTCCCAATGGAGGAGCTTTTCGACCACGTGGCGATAGGCCACCGATGCCAGCATCGGTACGGCGATGATCTGGCCCACTCGCACCGCGGCTGCTACATCGCCCAGCCCCGGCTTGAGGAGATGGATGACACTCGCTCCGCCCAGGACGGCGAGAATGATGCCTTTCAAAAAGGGATCGTAAACATAGCGGACACGGAACAACATCCAGATCAGGCCAACGAGAACCAGCGCAATCTGGGTAATGCTCCACAAGATGTCCAGCCACATCCCGTTGAAGAGCTTCCCGCTCGACGCATCGAAGAACCAATAGTAGTAGGTGCCAATAAACCCTGCGACCATCATGCCCAAAATGACCGCGGTGACGACGTCCGGCGCGAAGTTACGCTGGAGAAGCTCAGGATCGTCCATAGTGACGAAGACCCACATCAGGGCCAAAACGGTGATGGTATCGACAGCTCGCTCGATGGGGGGCAGCAGCACGTTACTGGGCAGATATCCGCGCCAGATCAGGAGTGAGGCAACCAGCACCAGCGTCCGGGCGAGGAAAAGTGTCAGGATGGCGATGGTCAGGCGGGCAGTCCCCTGTGTGCGTTCGCGCATCCACTGTCCGAAACTGATCGCCAGCGATGCCTCGATAGCAAACAAGATGATAAAGTGATAAACCAGGTTGCCGGGCGGCTGGCCCACAAGGTCTAGAATCTGGTCGAACAAGGCATGCCTCTCCAGGTAGGGCGACTGGGGACTTATCCGTATACAACTCCGCGGATTGAGGTGGTTTTTAGGATATGAAATTGGTGGCGTCGGGCGGACAAGTCCTAGCCGGATTATAACATTATCACTATTTTGCCGATAGCAACAGCGAGGGCGGCTCGTACGCGCGAAGCCGGCAAGACAAATGATGAGTGTGACAACAAAAAACGCCCCGGATGAATTTCCGGGGCGAAATAGTGAGCCACCCGTGAGAATTGAACTCACAACCTAGCGCTTACGAAGCGCTCGCTCTGCCGATTGAGCTAGGGTGGCAAGGTATGGAAATTATACCTGCTTGAAAGGCGAGGAGCAAACAAAGATACGCGCTGTCTACCCATTTCCGGACACCTGGCCGTCTGCCAGAAACTCAAGAACCAGTTGATGGAAAGTATCCGGGTGCTCAAGCATAGGGATATGCCCACAGGCATCGAAGATTTCCACACGGGCATTGGGAAGTCTGTCGGCTGCGGTTTGCGCATGAGCTACCGGTACCACCCCATCTTGCTTTCCCCAAACGATCATGACCGGATGGGGCATCGCGCTGAGACCGGCAACGATAGGGCCATACTGGCTTGGACGCATCCCCCACAGGTTGAGGTTGGCTCGCAGCGTCCTCAGGTAAGCCTGATGGGCTCCAGGCAATGAAGTGAGCCGGTAGACCATCTCGGCCAGCTCATCGGTGCTGCCATCAGGTCGATGCGCCAATGACTCCACCAGCCGTTTAGCACTGGAGCGGCTTGGTCGGGTCAAGATCTCGCCGATCAGGGGTATCGAACACAAACGCAATCCGATTGTGATTTCCTTACCCAGTCCGGCGCTGCTCACCAACACCATCTTATCGATCATCTGAGGGGATATGGTCGCCAGCCGCGCGGTGGTTGCTCCACCCAGTGAGTGCCCGATCAGGTGAGCCCGGTCGATGCCGAGTGTGTCCATGAAATCCTTGACAAAGCCAGCCAGATCGATGATCCGGTAAGGCCAATCAAGCGGCTTGCCGGTTCGACCATGTCCGGGTAAATCGACTGCATAAACGCGATATTTGGCTGCCAGCGCCCCAATTGCAAGTAGCCAGCATTCGATAAAACCGCCCAGCCCATGGATCAGGATGACAGGCGAGCCCTGGCTGCCCTCAGCCCAGTAACGAGTGTTAATATCTCCAACCTGTATGTATCGATCGCGCGGTCGTTCCACGGCAAAGTTCCTGTGTGTAATTTTTGTACCCGGTTCACCATCGAGGCAGAGTATGACACCAAACCGAGCTGAGAACCAAATACACTGTGTGGTTGAGGAGAGGCCAGGGATAATATCCGTGTTATACTTGCCCCCGGATTGGTCGTTTTTTCTGCCATGGCCATTCGCCGTTTGTCGCGTTGGTTATGAGACTTATTGACCGAGGAAATACCCATGAAATCCGATCTCGACCGACTGATGCAGGAACGCGGCTTCGATACCATTGTCGTGATGGGCCTCGCGGAAGGCAACCACACACTGAGATATATGACCAATGGCGCCGTGATCACTGAGGGGATTGTCATCAAGCAGCACGATCGGCAACCGGTGCTGATCTGTGGCCCAATGGAGCGTGATGAGGCGGCTAAGAGTGGTCTCACCGTCGTGACTTACGCCGATTTCGATCTGTATAAACTGGCAAAGGAGCTTGGCAATGCCTTCGAGGCTAACTTGCACATGATGGCGGCCATCTTCGAGCGATACCAGGTGACCGGTACAGTCAGCTTCAACGGCGTGGGCGATCCGGGTCGCTCATTCATGATGCTCAGCCGCTTATCCGAGATGCTGCCCACTATTAAGATTACCGGCGAGACCGAGACCGGCATCTTCGATGAGGCTTACGCGACCAAAGACGCCCAAGAGATGGTGGCCATCCGGACCATAGCCGGGCACACCAATACAGTAATGGGTGAAGTGGTCGACTTTATCAAGCGCCACGAGGTACGGGATAACGCGCTGGTAAAACCGGACGGCAAGCCGCTGGCCATAGGCGATGTCAAACGCTTCCTGCGCGGGCGATTGCTGGAATACGGGCTAGAAGATAACGGCGAGACCATCTTTGCCATCGGGCGTGACGCAGGCATCCCACATTCGCGGGGTGAAGATGGCGATCCGCTCAAGCTGGGCCAAAGCATTGTCTTCGATTTGTTTCCCCGCGCACTGGGCGGCGGCTACTATCATGATATGACCCGCACTTTCTGTCTCGGTTACGCGCCCGATGATGTCAGGCGGGCCTATGATGAGGTCATGCACATCTTCAACGATGTGATGGAGGCGCTGGCCGTTGGCGAGCCGTGCCGCCACTACCAGGAGATGACTTGCGACTTCTTCGAGCAGCAGGGGCACAAGACCCTCCAATCCGATCCGTCGACGACTGAAGGCTATGTCCACGGTTTGGGGCACGGTCTGGGGCTCGAAATCCATTCGCGCCCACGCCTGAATGCCGTCTCGGATGAGACACTCAGGCCGGGGCAGGTCTTCACCGTCGAGCCGGGGCTCTATTATCCGGACAAGGGCTTCGGCGTGCGCATCGAGGACACCGTTTACATCGACGAGAAGGGTGAGGTACACTCACTGACGCTATTCCCCAAGGATTTGGTGATCGCGATGAAATAGACGGCCAACTGTCAGCTGACCTCTTTTATTTACAGCCTCGCTAACCTGTTCCTGGTCAAATCAATGTCAGAAACTCATATCAGGCCTGGCAAGACTGATGTATACTGTAGGGCAGGGTCGGAAACTCTTTGAAAGGAAACCCCATGTTTATCAATCATCGTTCTGCCATCCATCATCGACTGTCCAGGATTGTACCGCTGATTGTTCTTGTGTCAGCGTTAGCCATGACCACCATCACGACGGCCTATGCCGCTGCACCTGATGGAAATATTGTAGCTGTTGGAAATAGTGGCAGTGCCTTTGCACTGGCACGTTATCTCGTCGACAATCCGCCAGCCACCCCCGCCTTGACATCCCCCGCCGACGGCTCGACCACAACCGACAACACCCCCGACTTTGACTGGGACGATGTTACGAATGCGATGCAGTACCACATCCAGGTCGACAACAACGCCGATTTCTCCAGCCCAGTGATCGATGAAACGGTGGCCTCCTCGAATTTCACACCCACCCCGGTGCTGGCCGATGGGATTTACTCCTGGCACGTGCGGGCAGGAAATGCAGATGGCGAATGGAGCGATACCAGTGAGAGATGGACGGTCACTGTTCAGACTTCAACGGGAATCACCATCACCACAACTACTGATGAGCTGAACGCAAACGGCGCGTGCTCATTACGTGAGGCGATTACCAATGCCAACAACGATGATCAGTCCGGTTCAACCGACTGTGCGGCGGGCTCTGGCGCCGACACCATCACTTTCAGTGTGAACGGAACGATTACGCTGAGTTCAACATTGCCTAGCATCACTTCGGAGGTAATCATAGATAGTACCGGGCAAACTGTAGCTGTCAGTGGAAGTAGCGCTGTGGGCATTGCTCGCGTAGATGTTAATGGAAGTCTAACAATAGATACCATCACAGTGAAGAATGGCAAAGGGGGCAGCGGTGGTGGCATTTACAACTCGGGCATCTTGGCTATAAACAACAGTACTCTCTCCGACAATTCGGCCTTCAATGCTGGAGGTGGCATCTTCAATACGGGGACGCTGATTGTCACTAACAGTACCTTCTCCGGTAACTCGGCTAGCTCCGGCGGAGGTATCTATAACAGAGGTACACTGACGGTAATCAACAGTACCATTTCCGGTAATACATCCAATTCAGGCGGTGGCATCTATAGAGATGCTGGTACAGTGTATCTGGCCTCGACAATCCTGGACACGGGAGCTAGTGGCGAGAACTGCTATGGTGTGGTGACCGACAACGGTTACAACCTATCCGACGACGGATCGTGCGGCTTTAACGGAACGGGGTCGCAGAACAACGTCGCACTCAACCTGGGCCTACTGGCCGATAATGGCGGCCCGACGCAGACCCACTTGCCAGGCGCGAGCAGCACCGCCATCAATCTGATTCCTAATGGGACAACCGTCAATAATAATGGTGTCATCTACACCTGTGACCAGACCGGTGAAGCAATGGATACCGATCAACGTGGTCAGCCTCGTCCGGCAACAGTGAGTGGCTGTTGCGATGCGGGCGCAGTCGAGGCTACAGATCTGCCGGCCGTGCCGACCCTGCTGTCACCGGACGATGGCTCGACGACCAACGACCTGACGCCGACCTTCGATTGGAGTGATGGTGTCGATGTGTCCTACTACCGGCTA
>JAFGLD010000036.1 GCA_016928235.1 Anaerolineae bacterium
GGCATCCATTCATCGCCTGTTGAAGCGTCTTGCGCCTGCTACATAAGGCTATCATGAGGCTTCACTCTTTATCAAATGGCTTCTAAGTTACCGAACTATGCAGCCGGAGATTGTCAACCCCCAGGTCGTACAGCGAGTTGTTTCTCAGGGTATGCAAGTTGTATCACTTGGTCAGGTTGTACGTAGCCTTGAAGAGGTGTACCTTCGGGTGGTGGGAAGTGACGACGCTCTGTAACTTTCCTCCGTGTCCGGTAAATTGTTGTATCGGTGTGATGGATGAACAAGGATACATAAAATGGCGATGTTAGCTCCTACTCGTAGTCGGACCGGCAGTGGTCCATGCCGTTGGATACATCTGGTGGTCTGGAATTTCAGACGGGTACTTATCATTACCCGTCGCGAAGTGGTAGATATGTTTCGGGATTGGCGCATCGTTATTCCAACTCTTATTCTGACTATTCTCTTTCCTTACGTTGCCAATTGGGGAGCTGTGCGTATGCTCAGTTGGCTCAACCAGTATGGTGCTGAGTTAATCGGGGAGAGATTGATTCCGTTTTTACTGATGGTGGTCGGCTTTTTCCCTAGCTCATTCTCGTTGATTATTGCGCTTGAGAGCTTCGTGGGCGAGAAAGAGCGTCGCAGTCTTGAGCCATTGTTGGCTACCCCTTTGACCGATACGCAACTCTATATTGGTAAGATGCTCAGCTCGACTGTCCCGCCGTTGTTGGGGAGTTTTATCGGCATAGCCGTTTATCTGTTTGGGGTCAATCGCTCGATTCACTGGTCGGCGCCAACTTTGCTTCTGATCCAGATTCTTCTCTTGACGGCGATACAGGCTTTGGTGATGGTTGCCGGCGCTGTGGTCGTCTCCAGCCAATCGACCAGTGTAAGAGCTGCCAACTTGCTGGCCAGTTTTATCATCATACCGATGTCGTTCTTGATCCAGGCTGAAGCCATTGTCATGTTTTGGGGCAGCTATGATGTCTTGTGGTTGTTCATCGTAGGCCTGGCTGTCGTTCTGGTATTGTTGGTACGTATGGGAATACATACATTTAACCGCGAAGAGCTGCTTGGTCGCGAGTTGGATGAGATCAACCTCTCGGTTACCGTCAAGAATTGGATCCGGCTAACACTGGCTCGCAATGCCAATGGACAGCGTCGAAGCGCTTGGCAGTGGTATCGACATGAAGTGCTAGAGTCGATCTGGCGACTTCGCCTTGAACTGCTCGTCCTGATCGTAGCGATGGTGGCAGCTTACTATGTTGGTGTCCATTGTGCGGATGTATATCGCATTCCGCCTGAGCTGTTCCATTTCCATGACTTGACCCCGCGTTTCCAGGATGCTCTTACGCGGCTTGGCCTCTCCGGAACAACAGGTATATTATTAATAATGGGCCAGAATGTTCGTGTTCTTGTAGTCGCATCGTTGCTTGCTGTATTTTCGTTTGGGGTGCTGCTGACGATCATTCTGATGGCGCCAATGGCCATCGTTGGTTTTCTGGTGACTCAGATGTTAGGCGCCGGCATCGATCCAATGGTCACCTTTGCCGCACTAATTCCACATAGCATTCTGGAAATTCCGGCTGCAGTTGTGGCAGGGGCAGCGGCCTTGCGGTTGGGAGCGATCATAATCTCTCCTCCACCTAACAAGACATTGGGTCAAAGTTGGTTGGAAGCTCTGGCTGACGCTACTCGGTTGTGGTTAACTTTTGTATTACCGGTGCTTTTGCTGGCGGCGATTGTCGAAATTAATGTTACACCCCATATTGTTGTCTGGCTCGTGGGAAGTGAGTGAAGTCGCAGAAGTGGAGTTGCGGATACTCAACAGGGGAAAGTGAATCTATGCCCAGGCTTGTAATCTTGGGGTCGGCGTCGGCGGTGGCCGACGCTAATCATGAGAATACACATATGATATTGCAGGGAGCCCACAGCGCAATCCTGATCGACTGTACCGGGCGCCCTGTGGTGGATCTTCAACGGATCGGGATCGGTCTTGATATACTGTCCGATCTGATTTTGACACATTTTCACCCCGATCATGTGGCTGCTGTTCCTAATCTGCTGATGTCTGCCTGGCTGTTGGGGCGATCGGCTACTTTGCGTATCTATGGGCTCCATCACTGCCTTGAGCGTATGGAGGATATGATGGCAGCTTATCACTGGGAGGAATGGCCTGGTTTCTTCCCGGTGGCTTTTCATCATCTACCTGAGCGAGAGGGAGTAGCTGTTCTGGAGAACGAAGATTTTCAGATTAAAGCTTCGCCTGTCCGCCACTATGTCCCAACGATCGGGTTGCGTATATTGGTGAAAGAGACCGGCTTTGTGCTGGTGTATTCTTCTGATACAGTGCCTTGCCCTGAGATGGTGAGGTTGGCCTATGGAGCCGATTTGTTGATTCACGAGGCTACTGGTGATGAGCCCCTTGGACATGCCAGCGCTGTCCAGGCAGGAGAAATCGCCGCCGAGGCTGGAGTCAAACGACTGGGCCTGATCCACTATCATGTGTGGAACGCGAACACCGAACACCTTGTTCCGCAGGCCCAGTCAACATTCTCAGGTCCTGTGTTTCTGTGTGAAGATTTTATGCAAATCGAACTGACCCAAGGTGCCTGACCTTGGGCTTATCATATAGTTTTCCTGAAAAGTTCCTGATAGGTAGCCACGCCGGACAAATCAATAGTTAAGTATGTAGATTGCCCATCAGTGGCTATACGCAAAGAGCTTTTTGCATATTCATATGTCTAATCGATCACCTTGCCCATGCTGCGCAAACTTATCCGGATAACTATATAAAAGTTAGCTGCCGCCATCGTGAATCCTGGAACACCAACATATTTTGCGGGCTCCTGATGCAGTTGAGCACAAATAAACCCGTCGTAAAACCCTTTCAAGCTCAACTGCCTAAGTATGTCGCAGTTGCAACCAGGGTACATTAGGGCGGCGATGCTTGGTTGTTCAGTCCTTTTCGATCATCTTGCAAGTAGCGTGTAGGAAACTGAACTCGCCGCGTGGGGGCATCAATTCCAGGATTTCAATGATCTCAAAATCATGGTTGCCAAGTTTTACTTGATCACCCACCTGTGGTGGCTTATCCACATTGGCAATGGCTCCTGGGTGTTCTCCCCCGACGACTACGTAGCTAACTTTGTAGATCATACCTTGCTCCTTTCCTTGCCAGGTGTGTCAGGCTGCCGCACCCGACATCAGGAGCGGCTGAGGGTCTGGTGTCGCAACTTGAAGGAAATGTCGATGGCAATGTTGCGCATGACCCGGTAGCCAATAGCAGTGTCATTCTCACAGAGCTGCTCAAAAGCCGCACGAGATACCGAGGCAATGACAGTCTCATCATTGATCGCGTGTACTGTAGCTGACCGTGGGCCCTGATCGACGAGTGCCATTTCACCAACAGACTGTCCTGGCCCAAGGCTGACGAGCGTACGACCTGTGGCTTGCCCTTCCTCCTTTGCGACAACTTCGACAAACCCTGCTTGGACCAGGTAGAGCCGATCACCTGGTTCCCCTTGGGAAAAGACAATCTCACCTTGTTTGTAGTGACGTTCTTCGAAGATGGCAGCTACCTTTCTGAGTTGTTCTTCACTGAGGCCGGCGAACAGCTCAACACTCCCTAGTAGTTTAATCAGATCATCCATCAAGCACCTCACTTTCTGTCCTATGTTATACAATGCTCCAGCTTGTATTAACTTCCAGGCAACTTGACTGGTTTATTCTCTGTGATTACATTCTACTCTATTGTGCAAAGAGGGCAACCTTGACCATCTTTTCTCTCCATGATACAATCAACGAATTGTAATTGAACGCATGTTCTCTTGGATTCAAAATAGTGTCTTCGAAACCAAAAGCAAAAACAAAAGATAGAGCACCAGCTTCAAAACCTAAGTCGAAGCGTTCGCTGCGCACCCTATGGCTTGAGATTTTATTTTTTATTGCGCTAGCCGTATTTGGTTTTAGCGTGGTGGCTCAATTTTTGGGAGGCAGGTCAGAGACTGTCCTTCATTTTCCTCCACAGTTAGTTGAAGCGACAGACGTTGCAACTCCCAGGTTGTACGAGGCTGCCAGCCGCCGCCCTGTGCCGGAACCCAATCTCTCGCCAACTTTCATGCCGTCTGTCCAATATTGGAAAGATGATATTCTCAATTGGTCGGCAGATTATGGGATTGACCCGAATCTTGCCGCGACGGTCATGCAGATTGAATCCTGTGGTAATCCGGAAGCTCAATCAAGTGTTGGGGCTACCAGTCTTTTCCAGGTCATGCCTTTTCACTTTGAAGAAGGCGAGAATCCCTTTGATCCCGATACAAATGCTAAGCGAGGTATGGCGTATCTTTTGCAGGGTTTGGAGTTATCTGATGGGCACGCGGGGTTGGCTCTTGCCGGATATAACGGCGGGCACGGCGTGATCTCTCGTAATTATGAAGACTGGCCGCGCGAGACACAGAATTACTATCGTTGGGGAAGCGGAATTTACCGCGAGGCTTCGGCGGGATGGGATAGTAGTCCAACGCTTGCAGCATGGCTGGCTGCCGGTGGCCGATCGTTGTGTCACTCGGCTGAATCGCAACTTGGGTTGTCTTCTGAATCGCGGTGACAGTAGCCGGGTTCTCGTGCCCTGACTCCGTACCAAAAGTCTTATCTTTCAGATAAATGGCCATAATGACCGGTAAATTGGCATCCGTCAATGGTTACCTCGATATCACAGATCAAAGACATGGCTTCAGAGATAGGCGTGCCTTCAGCCGCATCTTAGGCAAATCAGCTTGGGTGCCTTTGCGTGCCTGTGGTACAATCAAAATTGCCCTGGTTAATTGTTTAGAGTTTGTTGACATTATTTGCCCCGGTTATCAAATGAAAGTGTCAGCAGAATCTGACACCAGGGGTTTTTGATGGTGTAGCACATCCAAACGGAGCACCGGAAGATGCGCAACGTCATGGTACTGATTGATGCTGTGGGAGGAAGTGTGATGCTGGTGGACAAAAACAACTATGGCAGACGAGTGGAAGCGGCAGAGGTGCATTATCATGAGACAAAAAACCATCAACAAATCCTCCAGGCGCGCCATAGCCAGGTATGGCGTCCGCCGACCGATGTTATGGTTGACGATGAGAAGTTAACGGTCGTGGTTGAAGTGGCAGGGATGCAAATGGGTGAATTTCACGTTACTTTGGGCAGCCAATACTTGACGATCAGCGGTGTTCGTTCTCCCAAAGGGCAGGGTCAAGTTGCCTACCACCAGCTTGAAGTTCGATATGGCGAGTTCAGCACGGAGGTGACGCTGCCGTGGATTGTAGCTGAGGAGCAAATTATTGCGCGGTATGAGGATGGGTTCCTAAAAGTCGAACTCCCTCGTGCCAAGCCACACAAGGTGCGTGTTACACGTAAAAAGCAGGATAGCTAGTGTTTCGCGGTATAAGTAAGCCATCAATTATGGCCACCTGCGAAACACTTAAACAGTTGGGTACGAAGTGCTTCTTTACTGACGGGCTATTTCTGCCCAACTGTACTAGTTGCAAAGATCAGCAAGGAGCCAATTGATGCGTATTACGCTTATTTCAACAGATCATGGCCGGCATGTTGAGCATTAGAGAGGGATTATGTCACCTCGTGGCAAAACACGATTGAAACAAGAGGCCGGTCAGCAGGATGAGCTGGTCAACACCGGGCCGTCCGAAGAAGAACAGCAGACGTTGGCTGTTGCTGAAGAGGAAGGGCTGCAACATATCCCTCAAGATCTACCGATCTTGCCCTTGCGGGGTCTGGTTGTCTATCCTCAGACGATCGTTCCTTTGATGGTGGGGCAACCCCGATCGGTGCGTCTGGTAGATGATGTGGTTTCGGGAGATCGGCTGATAGGGTTAGTAGCAAGCCACGATCCTGAGAAAGAGATGCCTGGCCCAGACGAGATTCACAGAGTAGGCACATTGGCTGCTGTCCACCGGCTTCTCCGCGCGCCGGATGGGACACTCCGATTACTGGTGCAAGGGCTGCTTCGTTTTCAGATCGAAGAATATACTGCGACGGAGCCTTATCTCAGGGCTCAGGTAGAACCTCATCCGGAGGTGCTGGAAACGGGAATTGAGGTTGAAGCCCTGATGCGCAACATTGGCGAGCAGTTCCGCCGCATGGGAGAACTGAGCCCCAATCTTCCCGGCGAGTTGCTGACTTCCACGCTTGGCCTGGAGGATCCACTGCAGTTGGTTTACACAATTGCTACCTATATGCGGATCGACCTCAAAGATGCACAAAATATGCTGGAGATCGAGGGTGTCCAGGAGAAGCTGCACCGTTTGATGACTCTTTTGGGCAAAGAGTTGGAGATCCTGGAACTCGGTCGCAAGATTCAGGCTGACGCGCAAACAGAGATCGATAAAGTTCAGCGCGATTACATTCTCCGGGAGCAGCTCAAGGCTATTCAGCGTGAGTTGGGGGAGGGGGATGAGCAGCAGGTTGAAATCGACGAATTCAACCAGAAGATCGAACAGGCCGGGATGCCGGAAGAGGCGGAAAAAGAGGCTCGCCGTGAGCTTGATCGATTGTCTAAGCTGCCAACCGCCGCTGCCGAATACGGCGTGATCCGCACCTACCTGGATTGGTTGACCTCGCTGCCGTGGACTGTCACGACAGATGACAATCTCGATATCGCCCATGCCCGTCATGTTCTCGATGAGGACCACTATGGCTTGGATGACATCAAAGAGCGCATTCTCGAGTTCTTGGCCGTGCGCAAGCTGCGCAAAGAGCGGTCTAAGAGGCGCAAATCAAAGGAATTGCTGCCTACGGATCACATTCGTCGCGAGCGCGAGGGTGTGATCTTATGCTTCGTGGGGCCTCCTGGTGTGGGCAAGACCTCGCTGGGAGCATCCATTGCGCGGGCTTTGGGACGCAAGTTCATCCGGATCAGCCTGGGTGGCGTGCATGATGAGGCCGAGATTCGAGGGCATCGACGGACGTACATTGGTGCTTTGCCCGGCAACATCATTCAGACACTGCGTCGAGTCGGTACACGCAACCCGGTCTTCATGATGGATGAGGTTGACAAGCTGGGCATGGACTTCCGGGGTGATCCGGCGTCTGCCCTGTTGGAAGTGCTCGACCCGGAGCAAAATTCTGAGTTCCGTGACCACTATCTGGATGTACCGTTCGATCTTTCCCAGGTCATGTTTATCACAACGGCCAATCAACTCGATCCCATCCCTGGCCCGCTGCGCGATCGAATGGAAATTTTGCAGCTGTCTGGTTATACAGAGACTGAAAAGGTGCGTATTGCCGAGCAATATCTCGTCCCTCGCCAGATCAGAGAAAACGGCTTACGCGCGGCGGAAATCAAGTTTTCCGGCGATGCTCTGCTGAAAATCGTCCGCGACTATACTCGCGAGGCGGGTGTTCGCAACCTTGAGCGTGAGATCGGTGCAGTTTGCCGCAAGGTCGTCACACGCATCGCTGAGGGTAAAATCAAGAGAGTGACCGTTGGTGTAAAGGCAATCAGGGATTTTCTGGGCAAGCCCAAATATTATTATTTGTCCGAGGTTGAGGAGCGTACCAACGTTCCTGGCGTGGCAACTGGTTTAGTCTGGACTCCCGTTGGTGGTGACATTGTTTTCATCGAAGCAGCTCAAATGCCGGGTGGCAAGGGGTTTACTTTGACCGGCCAGCTTGGCGATGTCATGAAGGAGAGTGCCAGAGCAGCTTTGAGCTACATCCGATCGCGGATGGTCGATCTATCGATCAGTGATGGCTGGTTCAGCAAACATGATATCCACTTGCATGTTCCTGCCGGAGCAGTGCCCAAAGATGGCCCATCAGCCGGGATCACGATGGCGACTGCGCTGGCCTCACTGCTCACCCGACGACCGGTACATGGTAATATCGCCATGACGGGCGAGATCACACTTCGCGGGCAGGTTCTGCCTGTTGGGGGGGTGAAGGAAAAAGTCCTGGCGGCGCATCGATTTGGTCTGGATACGATTATCATGCCCAAGCGGAATGAGAAGGATCTGGATGATATCCCGGAAGAAGTTCGTCAGAAGATGAAGTTTGTGTTGGTGGAGCGTGTCGATCAGGTACTTGAGCATGCCCTGGGTGAGCCTGTCCAATCGTCGAAGCCTTTCAAGACTCGCAGGCGAGCGAAAGTAACCCAATCGAAAAATCATGAGAGGATAGAATCGTGTCCTACAAAGTAATGATTGTCGATGACGACAAACTGACAGTCAGCCTGTTGAAGACTCTTTTGGAACTAGATGGCTTTGAGGTGGTTTCGGTTGCCGAAGGCACAACAGCATATCAGCGGGCACGGGAAGATCCGCCGGATGCTTTCCTGGTAGATTATCACCTGTCTGACGGAGAAGGAACTGATTTTGTTGTTCAGATGCGCGCTGACCCGGATCTATATCAACTACCAGTTGTGATGACTTCAGGCCTAAACCGCGAAGATGAAGCGATGCAGGCGGGGGCAGACTGGTTCCTGATTAAGCCCTTTGATCCTTCTGATTTGGTCGATGTTTTTCAGAGACTGCTGGAGAGCACTGTTGATGGTGAGGAAGAAGATTCCTGGTAAGGTTGATCGTGTGAAGCTATGGGATCGATTCCTTCTGAGAGGGAGGGTTAACAAAGCGTGAAGTCAAAAGAGAAGCATTCTCTACAATGGTATAAGATGGACTTGCATCTGCATACACCTGCTTCCAAGGATTTTCAGCAGGCAGGTGTTACCTATCTGGACATCCTTCAGCAGGCCAGGCGTTGTAGCCTGGATATTATCTCATTCACTGATCACAACACTGTTCGTGGGTATCGTCAGATGCTTGAGGAGATTCAACAGCTTGAGCTGTTGGAAAATCTGGAACGCATCAATGCCGATGAACAGCATCGTCTCAGTGAGTATCGTCGCCTCTTCGAATCGATGCTGATCTTACCGGGTTTCGAGTTCACAGCCACTTTTGGATTTCATATTCTGGGGGTGTTTTCTCCTCAGACTGATGTTAGATATCTGGAACACCTGCTGTTGGATCTGAATATCTCGGCTGATGTGTTGGATAGTGGTGAGACGAACGTAGGAGCCTCGGCTGATGTTCTGACCGCTTATGCCGCCATCCGTCAGGCTGGCGGGCTTGTTATCGCCGCGCACGCTAATTCTAATCATGGTGTTGCGATGCGAGGCATGTCTTTTGGCGGCCAGACTCGCATTGCTTATACCCAGGATGCCAATCTACACGCCCTGGAAGTCACCGATCTGGATCGGCGCGGGCAGCATACAACGGCCCGTTTTTTTGACGGGTCTAAGCCGGAATACTCGCGTCCGATGCGTTGCATTCAGGCTTCTGATGCCCATCGCCTGGAGCGTGATCCGCGTAATGCAAAGAATCTCGGTTTGGGTGAGCGAGTCACGGAAATACAACTGCCCGATCTGAGTTTTGAGGCACTTCACGCAGTTTTGTCCGGCAACGATTTTGCTCGTACACGTCCCTACCGGGGCAGCACTACGCCTTTCGATCACGTGTTAGCCGCACGGCAGGAAGGCCCATCGATAATGCAGTCTTTTCATGAGAGTATGGCTCAACGGGGTGGGCGGCTCTATGGAATCATCGCGGATGTATGTGCCTTTGCTAATACCAACGGCGGGACGCTTTATGTTGGTGTTCCTGCTAATGCTAAAGCCAAGCCGGTAGGTGTGCCGGATATCAATCAGGCAGTTGAGCAGCTCAAAGCCGAGCTTCAGCGTAAGATCACCCCACCCATCGAAGCTCAGGTAGATGTGCTTCAAACGCAAAGTGTGTCGGTGATTCGGGTTCAGGTTCCTCCCGGAAGCGAGCCGCCCTACGCCATCGATGACTACAAGATCTACGTCCGTGATGACACAGAGACCAGTCTGGCGGTGCGGGACGAGATCGTACAGCTTGTTCTACGCAGTCATAGCCCACAGATAGATATTCTTGAGAATGTCGACGCTGAGGGTTCCGGTCCTCTGGTTGCCAGCCGTGTCGAGCCTCCTCGTACCGGCGTGGAGGTCATTGCGACGGAGAAACGCAACAACATGCTCTATCACCACGTGCGCGATCTGCGCAATGGCAACATCGTTCGCAATGTGACACGTGGTTCGGCGCGTAAGCTGTGGCACTATGCGATCACTCAGGTGGAAGATCATATCATCGAGATGGACAGGCTCCGCTGGCATGGAGAGATCGCCCTGATACAGGTGTATAAGCATGGTGCCAAGCAGCACTACGATTTAGCTCAACGCTTCAATGGGGATTCCCGTATTTACTATGGCGTGACTGAGGATGGTATTCAAGATAGTACCCACGCGGCCTGGCGTGAGCTGCTTGGTTTAGATGAAGAGGAGTAAAACCGGGTGCGAGTGGGGATTCTGACAATCAGTGATCGGGCTTCCAGCCGTGAGTACGATGATCGGTCCGGCCCACTGATTGGCCACCTGCTCGAAGAGCGGCTGGGCTGGCAGGTTGCCGAGACAGGCATCGTCCCTGACGAGATAGCCGAGATCGAGAAGATACTGCTTGATTGGGTTGATGTTCGATGCCTGAATGTGGTTTTCACCACCGGAGGAACGGGTTTTGCCCCGCGTGATGTGACCCCCGAAGCCACCCGATCTGTCATCGAGCGGGAAGCGCCGGGTCTGGCAGAGGCAATGCGCGCAGCCGGTCTGCGCGTGACCCCTCACGCAATGCTGTCTCGGGCGGTCTGTGGCATCCGTGCGCAAACGTTGGTTGTCAATTTACCGGGAAGCCCCAAAGCGATCAGAGAGAATCTAGAGGTTCTGTTCCCCGTGCTGCCCCATGCGCTTGACCTGCTGAACGATAAGCCAGGTTCTGAGTCGGGACACCGATTTATTCGGCAGGTCTGAGAGTTCTGGTAGTGTTCCCGGTCAGGCGCATAAATCCCCAATTCACAGAGGAATTTTATCATGATGAAATGTCGGCTGTCGATAAAGCCGGGTATCCAGGCCAAGCTGGAATTGGTCGTGCTGGTGGTCATACTAATGCTGGCTGCAGGATTGCGGCTTGGCGCGCCGGCCATTGCTGAGTTTAAGAGGGATGAGGCCAATCTGTCTCGTCTGGCTCTGGATCTGGCTCGTGGACGCAGTGTGCCGCTGCTGGGGATCACTTCATCTGTGGGGGCGCCTAATCCACCTATCAGTGCCTATCTATTTGCCGTTCCATATTTGGTAGACGACAGTGGTGTCGCTGCGACGCTGTTTGTTGGGCTATTGAATGTAATAGCCGTGATTTTGACATGGTGGCTTGCACGGCGAACATTCGGTGCAAGAGCAGCGGCAGTGGCAGGAATTCTCTACGCAGCCGGGCCGTGGGCCGTAATCTTTTCCCGCAAAATATGGGCCCAGGATCTGCTGCCGGTCTTTGTCGTGGCTACCGTCTTGACCGGCTTATCAGGTTTCAGAGAAGGCAAGCGATGGGCCAAGATCGCTCACTGGCCATTGTTGGTGCTGACGATGCAGATTCACTATGGAGCGTTCACGCTGTTTCCGCTCAGTTTGCTGATGATGTTTCTATGGCGAGACAAAGAGCAAGGAAAGTCAACCAGGCGCTTTTGCCTGGAATTTGGCATTGGAGCGGGAATCGCGTTGCTAACCGCCGTGCCTGTGTTGCTTGGGGCGTATCGAGCCGGGCTGTTCTCGTACACCGTAATTGATGAAGCTCTCAACCAGGGGGGCTCGTCGATGGTGATCGATGGCACAGCATTGCGCTATGCCTGGTTGTTGGTCAGCGGTATACATCTGCATGCATTGGCAGGCCCCGATCAGTTTCGCTATTACTTGACAACCGTGCCGGATGCGTACCCAATCTTCCAATTGATTCCATTGGGAGCGGCATTATCAGCCGGGTGGGTGGTGTGGCAGAGGATCAATGGCGTCCTTAGTTACAAAGGGACGAGCCCGAATCAGACTAAACTGGACAGCGATGCGGTACCCTGCTGCCATGCGAATGTAGGAGACGAGGGTATCCTTCTGGTTGCTTGGCTGGCGCTGCCGATTTTGGCTTTTACCTGGCAGTGGACGCCTGTCCAGCTTCACTACCTTATTCCGATGATGCCTGCGGCGTACATCCTGTGTGGAATTGGCTTCGATGCCTTGTGCCGGTGGAGCAAATCGGTAGTAGCGAGTCGGATTATCATGTGTGTTGGTTGTATGGCAATGGGCACAATTGTGGTGTTGCAGGTGGTGATGTTTGTGGGGCTGATGCGTTTTCTGGATACACACTATACTCCCGGCGGTTTTGGAACTCCATTACATCTGCTTTTGGATGTGCGTAATGCAATCTTAGAACGGTATCCGTCAGATGTGATAATTGTGAGTGAAGGAGAGATTCCTGACTATGATCAGGAACCTGCGGTTTGGAGCGTCCTGCTGGATCGGATTTCTGATGTTCGCGCGGTTGACGGCACTCGGACGGTTGTGGTTCCGGCTGAAGGAGCATTGGAGTTGGTGCTCCTTTCTGACAGCATTGAGGCTGGCCCTTTTGGAGATTATTGGGAGCGTAATGATGGAAGAGATGTCTTCCCGCAGCGACCTGGAGACAGCTCCTATCTGCTCCGGCCTATAGATGACTCATCGCTGGCCGTGCTGGTGGTGCCAATCGAGCCGGTCCGGTTTGCCAATGGCGTATGGTTGGTAGGGTACATCAGACAGGAACGTGCTTTAGCTCTGGTTTGGAAGCTTGATGGGGCGGCGACTCAGGATTATCAGGCTTTTATTCATCTGCAAGACATGGATGGGAACCGTATTGCTCAGGCAGATCGCCTCAGTTGGCCGGGGCGCTATTGGCGAGCAGGCGATACGCTGTATCTATGGTTCGATCTAGACGCTTTGCCGCAGGCAACCGCAATTTCTACCGGGATGTACTCGTTTGAAGGGGATGTTTATATCAATGTGGATGTCTTGGATGTGGCCGGCAACCCCGCCGGGCAGTCGATCACCATTCCCCTGGACTAGCGTTTCGCGGCATAAGTAAGCTGTCGGTTATGGCCACATGCGAAACACTTAAACAGGTGGGCATGAAGGGCTTCTTTACTGCCAGGTTATTTCTGCCCAGCTGGACTAGTATTTTGCGACATGATTAAGCTCATAGATGACGTTAGGATACGAAAACACTCGGGTAGTTGGGCGGAGAAATCGACAAACAGGCCTTGGTTCTCTCGAATGCACGAAAAGATACCCTACTGTGAGGTAATCCCGATCTGCCTCAGCTCTACCCACCTGGAGGGGAGCGGGCGGTATGGGGTAGGGCGGGGTCGTGTGTGTGGCAGGTCTAATCATCCTCTGAGGCTACCATAATCATCTCGGCGTCATCCCTTATGATTCACGCATATTTCCGGTATGCCACATGGTGAGCGGTGTAAACGATCCCGTACCGGCGCAGGCTGGACTGTAGGCCTGCTGACGTCGCAGAACACGAGACTTGTCCAAAGATCGACTTCAGCTTACTATTCATGATGATGGGAGCTGGCTTTTATTCGGGCTCTTTTTAAGGAGAACACTATGACCTCGTCCAGGCATCGTTGGGTGGTAGTTGTTGTCTTCTTTCTTTTCATGCTTCTGCATCAATCTGACAAATTCCTGATCGGACCGCTCACAACGCCTATCATGGAGACCTTTCAAATCAGTGAGTCCCAGATGGGTGCCGTCTCGACCGGCGCGCTCCTGGTTGGCGCGATCCTCTACCCGGTCTGGGGCTATCTGTACGACCGTTATGCTCGTGTTAAATTGCTGGCATTGGCCTCTCTCATCTGGGGGTTGACCACCTCGCTCAATGCCAGCGCGCCTAATTACCTGACCTTTCTGGCTACCCGTGCCTCGACGGGGATTGACGATTCCAGCTATCCCGGCTTGCATAGCATTATCGCAGACTACTTCGGCCCTCAGGTGCGTGGCAAGATCTACGGGTTGCTTCAGCTTACTGGTCCATTGGGTTACTTGATAGGCATGGTGTTGGCTCTGGTGCTGGGTGGCATCATTGGCTGGCGCAACGTTTACTATATCACTGGTGGATTGGGAGTTCTGCTTGCGGCAGTGATTTTTGTGAGCGTGCGTGAGCCGCAGCGGGGCAGGAGTGAGCCGGAGCTGGCTCAACTGGCGGAAATTGGCGTCTACAAATTCGATATGGATACTGCCAAGGGATTATTTCGTAAGCCAACACTGCTTCTCTTGTTTGTTCAGGGATTCTTTGGTGTCTTTCCCTGGCAGGTGATTGTTTACTGGATATTCCGCTATCTCGAAACGGAGCGAGGGTATACCAGTGATGAGATCCTATTGACTATGTCGACTGTAATTTTGATCTTGTCAGCCGGCTACTTCATCGGAGGTGCTGCTGGTGATGCAGCCTTCCGCCGCACGCCACGTGGGCGCATGGTTGTCTCGTCGATCGCGGTCTTGCTTGGCGCCATCTTCTTTTTCTTTGCATTGAACACGCCGGTCGAGAATCGCCTGATGTTCTTTGTGTTCCTGTCGGCCACTGCCATCTTTATGCCCTTTTCCGCGCCGAATGTGATTTCATCGGTATATGATATTACACTGCCGGAAGTGCGCAGCACGGCATTGGCCATCCAGCTTTTTATCGAGAACGCCGGCGCGGCTGCCGCGCCGTTGCTGGCGGGCATTATCGCCGAACACTATGATTTGAAGACAGCCTTTCTGGTGATTTGTGTTTCGACCTGGTTATTATGTACGATTTTCTACTCCGTCGGTGCCTATTTGGTGCCGCGCGATATCACGATATTGCGTGCCCAGATGCGCGAGCGTGCCGAACAGGAACAGGCGGGGCAACCCTGATAGTATAGTGAGTTTGTCGATGTGATCAATTGGGCGATGTCTCTACCTTGCACTCTGCTGGGGCAGGATGATAGACTGTTGGTGCTATGCACCAAAGGTGGTGGTGCGCTTTGCTTTGTCCTCGCTATAAACCTGGTAGGAGATATGGCGTCACTTTGAACGGGGTTGCCTGAGCGGGGACGTCGAAGCGTGGGCCCCTGATCTTGCACGGTGTATGAAGGAAATTTCAACGGACCTGTGAGAAGAGGCGCCGGAAACGACGATCCTCTAACATGACGGTGCTTGGGGGGGGGATCCTGATCCCCCTGTGTTTTATGCAACTGCTTCTACCGGAAGTGCGTATTGTAATGTATGGTAGTACAGCCAATCAATGTGTGTCAAACAGAAAATTGAAAGCTGACCGCTTGTTTGCAAGAGAGGAAGTGAGTATTGTGAGCGACCAGGACAACAAAAAAAACGATATCAGCCCGTCTCCATGGGGTTCTGACCCTATCCGGGGTCTCAATTACGATTATCTGGATATCGATAAACCGCCGTCGATTGAGCCGAAACCGGTGATGCCGGAGCGCACTACCAGATTCAATGCGATCCAGGCTCAAGATTTCTACCAGCGTATTCGAGGCAAGTTGGTTACCTGGGCGCAGGGGGCAGGCGCGGGCAAGGAGGCGACTAACTACATTCTGCTGATCCCGGATATCATGGCGCTTTTTGTCCGGCTGATGGGCGACCCGCGCGTTTCCGGCGCGCTCAAGGCGGAAATCGCCGCTGCTTCGGCTTATGTGATCAGCCCTATTGATCTCATGCCGGAGGCAGTTATGGGCCCGGCAGGGCTCATCGATGATGCAATTGTGGCGGTGATTGCTCTCAATCGCGTCGTTGCAGCGATGGGACAGGCAGGCGAGGATGTTTTGCGCCAATATTGGGATGGCGATCAAGACATTCTGGTTGTCATCAAGGATCTGTTGACCCGGGCCGATAGCTTTGTGAGTGGCACGGTCTGGACCGGGATCAAAAAGTTTGTGCGTGATACAGTTGCGGAGAAGCCGTCGGAGGGGCAGATCATCGAAGGAAAAGCTCGTCCCATCGAAAAGCCGCGTTTCGATAAGTAAGGTGTGCCCTCTCAACCCGCGCTAGAATTATCGAAACGCATCCTCGAAGAATGCTACGATCCGCTCCTTGTATTCCTCTGGCGCGACCTCTTGGTATTGGCCGTGCTCGGCTCGTGCCACGATCCATAGATCCTTGGGGGCCCTTGCGGAATCGTAGAGCACCTGGCCGGATTCGGCCTCGTACTCGCCGTAGATCAATAAAATGGGCCGTGGGCCGATTTTATCGATCACGCTGACAGGGCTACTTTCCCAGGCCGGTATACCCAATTGCAGGCTGGTAAACAGCAAGATAAATCGCCTTATTGTCCATCCTAATGCGCCATGTCTGATAGCGGGATCGAGGATATCCTCTGCCAGGTTTTCGTAACCGCCTATGGCCACAATGGCTTCTAGTGCCGGTTCCTGAGCCGTGGCCAGGATCGATGCGGTGCCACCCTCGGAAAATCCCAATGTGCCAATGTGTTCAACATCTGAGCGATTGGTCAGGTAGTCTACTGCTCCCAGAAGATCGTAGGCTTCGTAGTAACCGGTGCTGGCAGCCAACGATGGATTTGCACAGGAGCGGTGCTCGTAGATCAGCGTGCTGAAACCTGCCTCCGCCATGATAGTTGCATTGGGAATGGCAAGCGCGGAATTGCCGGCATGACCCGGCACGGCGATGATCACTGTCTCCGGGTATTTATCCCCTGCCGTATACCATCCTCGTAAAACTGGCCCGTTTCGCGATGGAAAAACAACCGGTTCTGACGCAAACCCGACGACCTCCAGGCTATCTCGATTGCCCTGGCATCCTGGGTGTAGCATCGCTGATGTGTAAAGCCAGGATGAACCCACAATGAGCAGAATTAGCGCGGTTGCAGTACCCGTCAGACTCAATCGCAGGATGCGCTTCCAACAGAATTGGAAGCGGGTAGTTACCAGGCTGTCTGATTGCCGCGGCTGGTGTCTTGTTGTCATGTTTGCTGATCTCTCATTTTTCGAACTGCTCCGCCAGCAAATCGACCAATGTTGGCGAGCCGATAGGCTGGAGGGTGTAGCGTACGCGCTCTATGGGCTTCGCGATGTTGATCGCGCGGCGCAAATCGATCGGCGTGGCGATGATGACCAGCTCAGCATTTGATGCATCGATGGTCTTTTCCAGATCAGATATCTGTTTGCGCCCATAGCCCATGGCGGGAAGCACAGCGCCGGTGTTCGGATATTGGTGATAGACTTCACGTATTGAGCCCACGGCAAATGGGCGCGGGTCGACGATTTCAGCAGCGCCAAATCGCCGGGCCGCGACCACACCGGCGCCATAAGCCATCTCGCCGTGTGTGAGCGTCGGCCCATCTTCGACGACCAGCACGCGTTTGCCCCGGATATCCTGCGGGTGATCGACAAAGATTGGTGAGGCAGCCTCGATCACAACTGCTCGCGGATTGGCGTTCTGGATATTTGCTCGTACAGCCAGGATATTGGGATAATCGGCCGTGTCAACTTTGTTGATCACGACTACATCGGCCATTCGTAGGTTAACCTCGCCGGGGTGGTAGCGGATCTCATGTCCAGGGCGATGTGGATCGGTGACCACGATGTGCATATCAGACACCAGGAAAGGGAGATCGTTGTTGCCGCCATCCCACAGAATGATGTCAGCCTCCTGCTCAGCCTGCCGCAAGATTGCCTCATAATCGACGCCTGCATAGACGATCACGCCGTGGTCGATATGCGGCTCATATTCTTCGCGCTCTTCAATGGTGCATTCGTGCTGGTCGAGATCGTCGTAGGCCGCGAATCGCTGCACAGCCTGGCTGGCCAGGTCGCCGTAAGGCATCGGGTGCCGGATGGCAACTACCCGATAGTCCATTGCCTGCAATGCCGAGGCAACGTGACGGGTTGTCTGGCTCTTGCCACTCCCTGTCCGCGTAGCGCTGATCGACACAACGGGCTTGCTGCTTTTGATTTGTGTGGTATGGGGCCCCATCAGCCGGAAGTCTGCGCCGGCTGCCAGCGCCTGGGAAGCTTTGTGCATGACGGTCTCGTGAGAGACATCGCTGTAGGCAAAAACCACCTGTTCGACGCGGTGCTCTCGGATCAGCCGTGTCAACTCGCTTTCTTCGTAAATGGGAACGCCCTGAGGATAGAGATCCCCAGACAAAGCCGGCGGGTACGTGCGGCCATCGATGCCTGGTATCTGCGTTGCCGTAAAGGCCACCACCTCGAATTGTTCGTTGCCGCGGAAAAAGACGTTGAAATTGTGGAAGTCGCGCCCGGCGGCTCCCATGATCAATACACGAGTGCGAGCCATAGAGTGTCCTTTGGAAATAGTGCTGGGGATCGAGTTTTGGGTACTGAGACAAAGGCCATTGGTTTACCTCTGTCGGGATCATAATCTTGATGATTGTGTTTAGACTTACCCATCTTGATTGCAGGCTCTGCGAGGAAAGCTATTGAATCCCCATTCTTTAGGAACGAGAATTTATTAACTTACACATAGTCCTTATTGCAAGCTCAACTGCAATACCTTTGCCAACGATTTTAGCGGCAGTATCAATTCACAACAAGAATGACGTTAGAGTGGGTAGCGGTAAACTCTATGCGCAAGTCGAGAAACTCGGCAGGTGTGCAGACAGGTTTCACACATTTCTGTTGGCGGCAACGTGGCGATGATCGAAATATCAGACGCGCGAGATTGTCTTCCGTGGAATGTCACACCCCGATGCTCAGATGCGTCTCATTCACCTGACCGGGTAGTTCCCTTTGGGGTAGGAGGGACGAGTAAATCGGCGTTTTTGGTAGCCAGAGCGCCTAGCACGCCGTTGATGAAGCGCGGAGCACTGTCGCTCCCATAAATTTTCGCCAGTTCAACCGCTTCGTTGATGGCCACTTTGAGCGGTGTCTCTCCGGTGGTAGTTAATTCGAGGATAGCCATTCGGAGGATGTTGCGATCGATTAGCGCCATCTGCTCGACAGGCCATTCAGGAGCGTGTTCCTGGATCAGCTTATCGAGCTCGGCACGATGATTGATCACACCATAAAGAAGGTGCCGCGAGAAAGATATGGCATCTTCGCTCAAATTCTCTTCCTCTAAGTGTCTGGACAGCACCTCCTCGATGGGATGTGCTGAACAGTCAACTTCATAGAGGGTTTTTAGTACCAGGTTGCGGACTTTGCGACGTACTTGCAAGGTGTTTGCTCCCCAACCAACACTGGTTAGGATTGGTGAATGAGCAGCTTCTCGTCCTGGAGTAAGCTTTTAGAAGCTGCCTGTTTGTTTAGCAGGTTATCAGGCAGTTTCTGGCCTGTCACCTGGAGTGAAGTCTACGTCCTCAATGTGGACATTGACTTTAATGACCTCCATCCCTACCAATTCCTGGATGGAACGAGTTACCGAGTTCTGTACCTCTTTACTGACATCGCGCATGCTGACGCCTGGCTTGACGATCAGGTACACTTCAAGGGAAACCTTGCCCTCTTCAATCTCGAGTACCACGCCGGACCCCATAGGATTTCCCTTGAGCAGGTGTGTCACATCGATCGGGATAGTTCCCATACGTGCTATTCCTTTAACGTCAATAGCAGCCTGTCTAGCGATAGTGATGAGCACACTAGGGGCGATGGTGATGGTATCTTGGGGTTCCATATCTGTTTCCTCGAATGTGCAATTATATACTGTGACACACTATCCAGAGATCGATTGGGAGGAATATTTCTGTGGGATGTCCAGGGTAAGGACTTGCCCCAGACATCCCATCCTATTGGTTTCATGTCACGATTGTAACTGTGTTGCCTCAATCGTCAATCGACCAATCAACAATCTATCCCATGACCATGCCGCCATCAACGGAGAGCACCTGCCCGGTGATGTAGGCTGCGTGATCGGATGCCAGGAAGGCTACTGCATAGGCGATCTCTTCCGGTGTCCCCCATCGCTTCAGGGGGATGGCACCCAGCGAGCTCTGCTTGAGTTCATCGGGTAGATCCTGGGTCAGCTCCGTAGGAATAAAGCCGGGCGCGACCGCGTTCACAGTGATGTTGCGGGCGGCAACTTCCCTGGCAAGCGACTTGGTGAAACCGATCACGCCGGCCTTGCTGGCGCTGTAGTTAGTCTGGCCAGGATTGCCGGCGATGCCGGAGACGGAGCTCATATTTACAATGCGGCCATAACGCTGGCGCATCATGCTTCGGACCACAGCTTTCGAGCAGAGGAACATGCTTTTGAGATTGGTGGCTAAGACGGTGTCCCAATCCTTTTCATCCATTGTCATGATCAGCGTGTCGCGGGTGGTGCCCGCATTATTGACCAGGATGTCGATTTTGCCCTGAGCCTCGATAGCGTCCTTGATCATCTTGTCTACCTGAGCAGCTTGAGTGACATCTGCTTGTATCGCCATGGCGGTGCCGCCTGCGGCTTCGAGCGCCTTGACTGTGTCCGCAGCCTTGGCTGCATCCGATTCGCTGGGGTAGTGGTTGACAATGATGGTTGCTCCAAGTCGATTCAGCTCCTCGCAAATGGCGCGACCAATACCTTGAGAACCTCCTGTGACCAGCGCGACTCGTCCCTTCATGATTGTGATGCTCCTCCCCTCGTATGTGTAAAGATCAAAGCGGGGCGATTGTACCACCGCTTCTGAGTGAGTTCAAATGAGATGCGATTCATAGTGCCGGCGACTCTATCTGCGTGAGGGCTTCGATGCCTTCCGGTGAGTCGACCACATATCCGGTGGCTTCTCGATCGATGCGCTTGAGCAGCCCGGTCAGAACGCTCTTGCTGCCAAACTCGATGTAAGCCTTGATCCCCATGCCCTTCATCGTCCGGACACTTTCTGTCCAGCGTACTGGGGATACCAGCTGGTTGCCAAGCTCGGCGCAGATGGCTTCGATGCTCGTCATCTGAACTGCCTGGGTGTTTCCGATAAGCGGGATCATA
This sequence comes from Anaerolineae bacterium, assembly GCA_016928235.1. Lineage (GTDB taxonomy): Bacteria > Chloroflexota > Anaerolineae > Aggregatilineales > UBA3940 > JAFGMS01. The sequence goes on from JAFGLD010000036.1 coordinate 20,835, forward strand.
GGGGTGTTGAAAGGCATAGCCTCTGCGGCTGCCCGAAATTCATTAGCTGCGCGGGCCATCAGGGGCGAGTGTGAGGCGATAGAAACCGGCAAGCGCACAGCTCGTTTGGCGCCTGCCACGCCGGCTTGCTCGATGGCTTTTGCGAGGGTGTTTTCATCGCCGGCAATGACGATCTGCCCAGGGCAGTTATCGTTGGCGAGCACGACGGTACCTCCAGTGGCCTCTGACGCCTCGGCGCACAGGGCTTCGACCGCTTCACGCTCCAGCCCCAATAGTGCTGCCATTCCCCCTGGGCTGTGCTGGCCCGCATCGCGCATTAGCTCACCCCGCCGTCGTACCAGTCTTAGTCCATCCAAGAAGCTGAGCGCGCCCGCAGCCGTCAGGGCGGTCAGCTCACCGAGGCTGTGGCCCGCTACGCAGGCCGGCTGAAACGGAGCATCATCCAGGGCTGTGTACAGCGTGCGCATGGCGGCGATCCCTGCGACATACAGGGCCGGCTGCGCATTGATTGTTTCTGTCAGCATTTCCTCCGGCCCTTCGAAGCACAGCTTTGACAGTGCGAAGCCGAGTAGATCGTCAGCCTCTTCAAATGTCTGGCGCGCGGCAGGATATTGGGCTGCCAGCGCCGCTCCCATTCCGACACCTTGTGATCCCTGACCAGGGAAAACAAACGCTGTCGTGGCTTGATCAAGCATAATCAATCACTCTCCATCGATGCTAAAAATACGGATAGATTTTCAAACTCCTGCAACTTAGAGTTTGAAACAAGGCTCAACTATACAACAAGTCCATCGCGATAAGGATACGATGTATATTGTCGGTGATGGGCAAATACAGCATTTGGGCAATGGGGTAGGGGATGGCAATTCAGAGCAATGAGTGGCAGGTGGCGATTCGTGCTGCAAGGCTTTCGGCTGCTTATTTGTCACATTGGTTTTTGCCAACGTTAAAAACCTTGAACGCTGAGTGAAAAACGAAAGGCCGCGCTCCCATAGGGAAACACGGCCCCAAGCAGACAGGATTAACAATAGACTTTACCGACAATAACGGAGTTATGCATAAAATAAGCCGGATTTTACGCATAGCGTGACTATTGCCAATATAGTCTACTATCCCAATCAGCTTTTCTTGTCCTCGATTTCGAAGACCTCGCGGTCTTTATAATGCCCACAGCTTTTGCAGACGGTATGTGGGAGTTTCATCTCGCCGCAGTGTTCACAAGCAACCAGGGCAATAGGTTGCAACTGATCGTGCTGGCGACGACGCCCACGCCGTCCTTTGGAAACTTTGCGCTTTGGTAGCGGACCCATAACAGATTCTAACTCCTGATCCTGACAATAACTGCCCGACCTTGATGTCGAACATAGGCCCAGATTATAGCGAGCCTGTGGATGGTGTCAAGATTTTGTCTGCCGGGCGCTTGGATAATGATAGATGAAACCTGGGCTTGCTAATCGCGCCGGGTCTGGATACGCTCGATGTGCATGGGCTCGCTCGATGTATCCAGCGTCGAAGGTGTTTCGATCTCGGCCGGCGCGGGCTCGAATTTATCGCCTGGTTTACGAGCTGCTGTCTCGGTCTGAACGTGCGATATCCCATTGCGGACCACCATCAGCGTTCGGTTAAGCGCATCTTCCAGATCGGAGAGTACATCCATCACATACTGATCGGCATCACGTCGAATGCTGTCGGCTTCCTGCCGGCTTTGCTCGATGATGCTGGTAGCGCGCGCCTGAGCCGCCTGCGTGATGCTGTCTCGCTGGATAAGCGTCTCGCTCTTTTCGTGGGCCAACTGGCGGATCCTGGCTGCCTCCTCGTTCGCCTGGGCGATCACGCGCTCCCGCTCACGCAGGATGCGTTTGGCTTTCTCGATCTCCTCAGGGATCGAGATGCGCATCTGATCGATCAGTTCAAGCGCATGTTGCTCATCGACTACCGTTTGGGCGGTGAATGGAACGTGACGACCGGAGTTGAGCAGTTCCTCCAAACGATCCACCAGATGTTGTATATCCAAGGTGTGCCTCCTCTCCAAATTTTGTAAGTATAGTTTTACTACACCTTTGCCCAGGCCGCCAGTCGCGCGGGCCGACCCGGTTGATTGGGTCTCTTATGATGCATGATCCGGCTGGCCAAACCGCTCTGCCAGAAGTTTTTGCACATGGGACGGAACCATTGAACTGACATCTCCTCCCAGAGCTGCTATCTCGCGTACAGTGCTGCTGGAAAGGTGCATGTGCTCTTCGGTGGTGATCAAGCATACCACTTCGATTTCAGGGGCAAGACGATGATTGGCCAGGGCCATACGGAATTCTAACTCAAAATCGGAAAAAACGCGCAATCCGCGCACGATGACCTGTGCGCCGACCCGCCGGGCGAAGTCAACAGTCAGGCCGCTGTAGCTTTCGACTTGAACGCCTGGTATAACACTGAGAGCCATCTGGGCCATTTCAAGCCGGTCTTTGATGGGGAAAAGGAGCTGTTTGAGCGGCCGGTCATAAACGCCAACGATTAACTCGTCGAAGATGCGGGCTGCCCGCATGGCAATATCGTAATGACCCAGGTGGATGGGGTCGAATGTGGCTGGAAAGATGGCTCTACGAATCACAAGGTATCTCCGAACTGGTGTGGCAAGCTGTCAAAAGTGTATCAAAACAAGAAGCGCCCGGCCTAGCTAATATCTCCTGGGCTGTTGAGTCTGGCAACGCGCTCGGCCAGGGCCTGATGCTCTGGCATGTGAAGCTCAGGGTCATGTTCATACACGGCTCTTGCCTCGCGCTGCACCTGTTCAACCAGGCGCGAATCCATCAAATTGGCGAAGTGGAGGTCGCCAAGCCCACTTTGGCGGTAGCCCAACAGATCTCCTGCTCCGCGCAGTTCCCAATCGATCTGGGCCAGCCGGAAGCCGTCGGTTGTCTCTTCCATGGCCTTCAACCGCTCGTCTGTGTCAAAGAAGGCATTGTCAGATATCAGCAAACAGTAGCCTTGGTGTCCTCCTCGACCCACACGCCCTCGTAGCTGATGCAGTTGAGCCAATCCGAATCGATTGGCATCTTCGATGATCATGACGGTTGCATTGGGGACGTCGATGCCTACCTCGATCACAGAAGTGCTCACCAGGATGTCGATCTCGCCCTGATAGAAGGCAGCCATAGTTGCCTCTTTTTCGTCCGGACGCATACGCCCATGCAGCAGGCCGAGACGTAGATCGGGAAAGATGGTCCCTTGTAGGCGTTTGTACTCAGCAGTGGCTGCGCGGGCTGCCAGCTTATCGCTTTCTTCGACGAGCGGATAGATGATGAAGGCTTGGTGGCCGTTCTGTATCTGGCTCCGGATGAAGGCATAGGCGCGCTCGCGCTCCTTTGGCTGCAAAATACGTGTCTGGACAGGCTCGCGGCCTGGCGGCATTTCATCGATGATTGACAGATCCAGGTCGGCATGCAGGGTCAAGGCCAGCGTACGCGGGATCGGTGTGGCAGTCATCACCAGCAGATGAGGGTTGCCGTCACCTGCTTTGTCGCGCAGCGCGCCACGCTGGGCAACCCCAAACCGGTGCTGCTCATCGATGACGGCCAGACCCAGGCGAGCAAATCCGACTTCCGGCTGGATCAAAGCGTGCGTTCCGATAACCGCATGGATAGTGCCCCGTGCCAGGCCATCGTAAATTACTTCGCGCTCGCTTTGAGGCGTGTTCCCAGTTAGCAACGCGATAGAGACATGCTCTCGCAGATTGCTTTCGCCGAAAATGGCGCATAGGTTGGTGTAGTGCTGCTCGGCCAGGATGCTGGTCGGGGCCATGAGAGCAGTCTGGGCGCCGTTGGCAACGACGATCCCCATGGCCAGCGCGGCGACTACCGTTTTGCCGCTCCCAACATCGCCTTGCAGCAGTCGATTCATGGGGATGTTGCCGGCGATATCGCGCCGGATGTCTGCGATGGCATTCTGTTGTGCTGTCGTTAATGGATAGGGCAAGGCTTGTAAGAAGGCATCGATCCAGGTATCGTCGACGCTCAATGGTATGCCTTGCCGGCTCTGCCAGAGATATCTCTGTTGGAGCATCCCCAGGTGCAGGGTGAATAGATCGTCAAATGCCAGCCGGTGGAGTGCTGTCTCTTTGTCTTCCAGGCTGTCTGGAAAGTGTGCTTGTGAGATGGCATCGCCAAAATCCATCAGATCGGCGCTCTCGCGCACGCTGATTGGCAGATAGTCGGGTAGCTTCAATGCCCAGGTATCCACTGCCTGCTTGATCAGCCGGCGTAGCGATTTGCCGGTGATGCCTTTACTGAGCGGATAAACCGGCACGATCCGCCCTGCCTGAAGCCACTCGCTTTCCAGCGGCTCCATTTCCGGTGAGTTCATCACCAGTCGCCCCAGATACTGCTCAACCTTGCCGCTGACGACAACCATCTCGCCCTCTTTGATCTGCTCGGCCATCCAGGGTTGGTTGAACCAGTTCAGGCGCAGCGCGCCGCTCTCATCTTCCAGGTAGACTTCGATGCGCGCTGTTCCTTGTTTGGTGTGGATTGTCTGGAGGCGCGCCAACACGCCGATCACAGCGACTTCTTCGCCGACTTGCAGTTTCTGGATAATTTTCATCTGGCTGTAATCATCGTAACGACGCGGGAAGTGAAAGAGCAGGTCACGGGTCGTGTGAAGTTCCAGTTTCGCCAGTTGCTCGGCGCGTTTATCGCCGATGCCGTGGAGCTGGGAGAGAGGTTGCCCTAGCTGATGATCCAGATTGGGATCAGCGGGTGGTGTTTCTCGCCATGCATAGCCCCGGCGATCTCGCGTCGATTGTGGAATGGCGACACTCTCCCGCTTTGCATCGGTCGGTGAGCGAGATGGGGTAGGGGGGGCGGCTATCTCGTCATCATATATCTTGTCCACCACCTGGTCTGGTGCCGAATCATCGATATCTACATTGCCGGCAGTCTTGATTGTGGGAATAGCTGGAATAGTAACGGCTCTTTCCGGCGCCTCCCCGATGTCGGTCTGGCCGCTGGCCAGCGCGATGATAACTTCGATTTCTGCCGGTCGTTGAGCCTCGGTGAGTATCTCATACTCGCGCAGGCGGCCGGCGATTTCATCGACGAGTACATGATGGCTGTCGGTTTTGGCCTGGCCATGGGCTTCACGTGCCCAGTGGTAGGCAAACCGCGCAAAGCCACCAATGACGGCTTTGTTTTGGTAGTCCTTCTGCTGTTCCAGCCGCAGTATTTTGATCAGAGTTTGCAGTGAAGAAGCCACAGCGTTTTTTATTCCCTTTCCCTGTTGTGACTGCCGTCTAGTCGAGCAGGTCGTCGTCGGGCTCGCCTTCCAGTACGATCATGCCCATGCCGTCTGGTCCGATGATACTGGCGACGAGTGGCTCGTATAATGTAACGGGATACTGAAGCCGCGAGAAAGCCAAAGCCAGTCGATCTTGGAGCATGCGCGTGTGATCGGTATTCCGTACCGTATTCTGGACGATCCCCAGTCTTTCGATGTGCGTAAACTCGGCAACGAACTCTACCATCTTGTCGATGGCTTGAGAATGGGTTCGCACTTTCTCCATGACGATCATTTTACCATCTTCGATGGTTAAGACAGGTTTGATGGTCAGCATGGCTCCCAGGATGGCCTGTGTTTCCCCGATCAACCCGGCTTTCTGAATATAGTCCAGCGTGTTGACGTAGTAAACGCTGTAAATGCGCGGGATCACGCTACGGGCGATATGCACAACCTCATCGAGGGTAGCGCCTGCGTGAGCAGCTTTCGCGACGGCCTCCACCAGGTATCCCAGCCCAAGCGATGTGGTCTGCGAGTCGATTACCATGATTTCGCAGCGACCCAGCAAACCTGATCGGGCCATCTGTGCATGGGCAAGGGTCTCCGTCAAATGCCTGGCATGGAGGATTACGCAGATTTGATCGGTCATTTTGCCGAGCGTCTGATAAGCTTCCTCGAACGTGTTAATGGGGGGAGGCAGTATGGTAAGCGGCGTGCCCAAATGTTGAAGCCGGTGAAGGACTTCTTCCGCGTTGATGTCGATGCCGTCTCGCAGTATCTGATCTCCGAAACGAAGATGCAGAGGCAGAATTGTGATGCCATGCTCCTCGGCGAAATGGGCATTCTCAAAACAAACAGTGCTATCTGTGATGATCCGAACCCTGGTCAAAAACTCCTCCAACAACCCTGTGCTATGTATTTAGTCGATAACAGCGATCAGTCCTCGGCCTACATCTGTCAAACGTGACGAAAACAAGCTAAGAGCCGAAAAACTTAACAGCCGGCAGACATCAAAACTGCCTATTCCGCGCTAATGATGTAGAAGTAGTGCGGTTGTCCTCCTTCTCGTACCTCAACATCGTGATCGGGGTATTGCCTGGCAAGATGGTCTGCCAATGCCTGGGCATCGCGCAGAGTGACATCGCTGCCATAATACAGGGTGATCAACTCTAAATCACCGGCGCCCATCTCTTCGAGTAGATCGCCGACAACTTCGGTAATGGTGTTGCCTGCCACGCGCAGGACGTCGTTATGCAGGCCAATAATCTGCCCTTTTTTGACTTTCACGCCATCCAGTGTGACATTGCGCGTAGCCGTTGTGACCTCGCCGGTCTCGACGGTTGTGCTGGCCGACTTCATGGCTGCCACCACCTCTTCGATATTGCCTTGTGGATCAAGGACCAGCAGGGCGGCAACTCCTTGGGGGATGGTGGTTGTTGGGACAACATGAACTTGCTTATTATTGACCAGCTGAGTGGCTTGTTGGGCAGCTAGCATGATATTCTTGTTGTTGGGCAGGATGATGATCTTGTCGGTTGGCAGGCTGTTGATGGCCTCGGTAATTTCTTCTGTGCTGGGGTTCATGGTTTGCCCACCGGAGATCACCCGCCCGGCGCCAACGCTGTAAAAAATCTGGGACAGCCCATCGCCTGGAGCGACGGTAACGGCGGCAATGGTTCCCTCGGAGATCTGGGGGGGGGCGATAGATGGTTTGCCTGTCAGATGTGGCGCATGCTCATGAGCGGCGAACTCATGGTATTGCTCCTGCATGTTCTCGACGACCACATCTAAAAGGATACCTCGATCGGCGCCATAGCTCAATGGTACGCCGGGGTTGTGGACATGAACATGCACTTTGATCAAGGCGACATCGCCAACGACCAATGTCGAATCGCCCATTGCCTCGATATCTGCCCGGACCTGGTCGACGTCCAGGTTTTCTCCCTTGAGAAGAAATTGGACATCGTAGCCGTAACCCAGTTCGTCGTGTGGCTCCAGCGTGCTGTGTAAGATTGACGCACCCTCAATAGGCTCTTCGACGGCCAGACTTTCTCCGTTGAGCTGACGTAACATACCCTCTACAATGAACGCAAGACCCATCCCGCCCGAATCGACTACACCTGCGTCGCGCAGCACGGCCAGCAGCTCCGGCGTGTGCCTGACCGAATCGTGGCAGCGTTCCACGACGTGCTTCAAGATCTCTCTCGGATCTGAGGTTTGTGTTGAGACCAGGGCAGCTTCTTCGGATGCCTCGCGGGCTACGGTCAGGATTGTTCCTTCGACAGGTGTCTGGACGGCCTGGTAGGCTGTTCGTGTGGCCTCTTGCAAACCCTTGACCAGAGCATTAGCATCAAGTTGGGCATGCTGTTCGACGCCCCTCGCGAAGCCGCGCCACAACTGAGACAGGATGACACCGGAGTTGCCGCGAGCGCCCATCAGTGCACCGTTATAGACGCGCTGGGCCATCAAGCCAAGATGTGTTTCCTCGCTGGCAGCGATCTCCTTCCAGGCACTTCGCATCGTCAGCAGCATGTTGGTGCCGGTATCGCCATCCGGTACCGGAAATACATTGAGCGCATTGACTTTCTCGTGGTTCTGATCGAGCCAGGCAAGACCGGCCTGAACCAGAGCCTTGAACACCCGCCCGTCACAACGTGTTTTCTCTGTATTGGCGGCGTGTTGTTTTGTGCTTGTTGCCATGAGTGGTGCTGCCTCCATCGGCCGCTCGGCCTGCCTATTTGGCGCTCATCAGGCGCAACCCCTGTACATATATGTTGACCTGTTGCACAGGAATCCCGAGGGCCTTCTCGACATTGAAACGCACAGCATTGATCACGCTTTCGGCTACCGATGTGATGCGCGTCCCATGCTGCATAATGACGTAGACGTCAATGGTAATCTTCCCTTGTTCCAACCGGACATCAATGCCGTGATGAGGATCGTTTGTCAGGGTGGCTGCCAGCTCGTTGAAGGCGTTCTTGGATGCCATTCCCACGACGCCGTAGCTGGTCAGCAAAGCATGACTGGCGATAGTTGCCACAGCTTTGGGTGATACATGAATCGTGCCCAGGTTTGCTTCAGGTTTCTTACTCATCGTTTTATGCCTTGTCAAATCCGGATGGCTGAGGTATTCTCAGCCTCGTATTGATGGAAACACCTCAAACTAGAAAAGGTGATGTTATGGCTGTTTGTGAGATATGTGGTAAGAAGACTATGACCGGGAACAACGTCAGTTTTTCCCAACGACATACCAGGCGCAAGTTCAAGCCCAACATTCAGAAGACCAAAATTCTTCGGGATGGTAAGCTGGTGAGCATCAAAGTCTGCACCAAGTGCTTGAAGACTATGAGCAAGGATGAGATCTAGGTCACATAGTCTGCTCATATCAGGCACAAAAAGGGCCTTTGAGGCCCTTTTTTGTTTCCCGCGAATCAGGTGCTCTGGGCGGCTTTCCTGAGTGCAAGTATTTCGGCTCCAATTGAATTCTCGCCTTGGAAGATCGCATGCCCAGCAATCAGGATGTTGGCGCCTGCTTGGGTAACCCGGCTTGCGGTCGTAAGATTGATTCCCCCGTCGACCGCCAGGTTAGCCTGTGGATTCTCCCGATCGAGCATCGACCGCGCCTGTTCAATTCTGGTGATGGACTGCTCGATGAACGTCTGGCCCCCAAACCCGGCATTGACCGACATGACCAGCACCTGATCGATATCAGTAATCACCTCGCTGATGTCAGTGATTGGCGTGTCCGGGTTCAGCGTGATACCTGCCCGTAGCCCCATATCACGGATACGTTGCAAACTCTGGCGGATGTTTTGGCAGACTTCGATATGGATGGTCAGCGCGTCCGCGCCTGATTTTGCAAAAGCCTCCAGGTAGCGATCCGGCTCACTGAGCATCAGGTGTACATCAAGCGGCAGGCTGGTTGAGCGGCGAACCGCCTCAATGACGACAGGGCCGATCGTGATGTTGGGCACAAAATGCCCATCCATGACATCGACGTGTATCAGGTCTGCGCCCGCCGCTTCCGCCTCGGCGATTTGTTCTCCCAGCCGGGCAAAGTCGGCTGCCAGGATCGATGGTGCGATCTTCAAATTTGCGTTCATGTTGCTTCGAAGTGTAACATGCCGCTATATCAATATGCAATAGCAATAAGAGGATATTCCTATTATGTCAGACGATAAACCGCATGTGACCATTTTTACCGACGGCGGTGCCGACCCCAATCCCGGGCCGGGTGGCTGGGGTGTTGTGCTTATCAACAATGCGACAGATACAGTCAAGGAGCTTTCCGGTGGCGAGCCGGATACTACCAACAATCGCATGGAGCTGATGGCCGCCATCTGCGCGCTCGAATCGCTCACCCGGCCAAGCGTGGTTGACTTATTTACCGATTCCCAGTATCTGCGCCGGGGTATCACCGAGTGGCTGCCCGACTGGGAGGCGCGTGGTTGGCGCCGCAAAGGGGGGGCCATCCAAAATATCGATCTGTGGCAGCGTCTGGCCGAGCTGATAGGGGAGCATGAGATTGCCTGGGAGTGGGTCAAGGGCCATGCCGGCAATCGCTACAACGAGCGCGCCGACCGGTTGGCGACCCGTGCCATCCGTGCCTATTATGCCGGGGTAGCCGGGCAAGAGCCTGCCCAGGTTGAGGTATTCCTGGTCGTTTCAGCGCGAGGCAATAAGGGCATGTGGGCGGCATCGATCCGCTCTGATGGCGGCGAGCAGATGCTATCCGGTCATGAGGCTGGAGTGACCGCCAACCAGCTCGATATCATGGCGGCGGCGCGGGCGCTTGGCGCGCTGCCGGAGGGCGTATCGGCGCGGGTCTACAGCCTGTCCGATTATCTTCGCAATGGCGCGTCCCAGTGGCTGCCGGCCTGGAAGCGGCGTGGCTGGAAAACCAAGGAAGGTCAGCTGGTCAAGAACCGGGAGCTATGGCAACGCCTGGATGCCGAGCTGAGCACCCGCCAGGTCGAGTGGCCGCCCGCCAAAGATGATCCGGCTCTGGAGGGCGCCTTCGAGGATCTGGGCCGCCGGGCGCAGGAGGAATTCGAGCCACCGCATCGTCCCGACGACTGGGTCGATGTCGGCTGAACACCTGTATTGATATTCATCTTTCCTTTGGTGACAAAATGCTCAGCTATTAAGTTGAGCATTTTATGATTTTGTTTGCGATATATAGATTATTGATATATACTGAATATTACGATATAGTGCTTTTGTATTTGTGTGCCAGCGGAAGGAGCTTTTCAGTCTTATGAACATCAAAGGTAGTTTACCGTTGTTGATCCTGCACGTTCTGTCATCCCAGCCCCATCATGGATACGAGATTGCCAAGCAAATCAACTTACAATCTGGGGGCCTTTTGGATTTCAGGGGCGGAACATTGTATCCCACGCTGCATACCCTGGAGCAGGAGGGATTGATCGAGTCGTACACCCAGGAGGAAAATGGCCGTCTGCGCCGTTATTACCAGCTCAGGGAAGCGGGACGGACGGCATTGCTCCACGAGCGGGAAGAGTGGTCGGGTTTTGTGAGGGCGGTTAACCAGATTCTTGAGGGAGGAGCATCGATATGAGTTATCCGACAACTGACGATCTGAATCGGTGGCTGCAACAGGCAATGCTGGGGCTTTCTGGTGAGGTCCAACAGCGCATCCGCGAGGAGCTGGAGGATCACTATTTGAGCAGTCTTAGTCATCATCAACATGAGGGAGAATCGGATATGGAAGCGCGTCAAAATGCACTTATTGAATTGGGCGATGCCAAAGACGCTCAACGAGCTTTTCACGACGCTCATGGCTCGAAGTGGCAGTATCTTCTGGCCGGCATTCTGAGTATGGTAATACCATTGATTCTCGCCGTCACTTTGCTGGTAGAACCGGAGTATCTATTTCGTGAAGGACCCTCGATGTCAAGCCTCGTCGGCATTTGGTACTTGCTCATGTTTCTGCCTGTTGTTTTGCCTGTTCTTTACGTCATCTATTGTGGATATGGCCTTCTCAAATACCGATTTCACCTCACATTAGAGAGATGGCGTATTGGCCTGTTTGTTGCAGGTATGCTTGTTTTCTGTTTGCCTGATTGTCTCGACGGGCTATGGATCATCGTTACAGGACATGCATTTTTTACGGAGCCTTACATGGCGGGAGTCCTGACTGTCCAGCAAGTGGTTGGCTTTGCCGGTTCATTCCTCATCAGTGCCGGACTTCTGGCGATGAGCTATCGCATTAGGCACCTGCCGTTTTCTCTTTACGGTATGCGGGTGGCGTTAATCGTCTCAGCGTCGATCTGGGGTTTCAGCCAGGTATGTATGACATTACTGAATGTTTTTCCCGACCTGGCAGCTTCAACTACCCAGGTTTTTTTCTTGGGCGTAGCACTACCCTTGATGACTTTCTGTGTTTGTCTGGGCTGGATGTTTATCAAGGCCGCTTTTATGGGGCAGATTCCGCTGCCAATCCCAGACATACGGCGGACTGACGCGGTAGTCTGACAGTATCGCTGATGCGCTGCGGGATCTGCTTATGTATCCCGCAGCGCATTTTATAGCGAGCATTCGATGGAAGTGCTCCATCATCCCCAACCTCTAACCCCCACCTTTCATCACCGACGCCTTGAGCTGCCCGCACCCGGCGTGGATATCGATCCCCCGCCGCACTCTGACTGTTGTTGGGATGCCATACTCCTCGACGATCTCGACAAACTGGTCGACGTGTGCCGGGTGGGATGGACGGCCTTTGTAGCCGTTGGTCGCGTTCAGAGGGATGACATTCAGGTGACACAGCAGCCCCTTGAGAAGCTTCCCCAGCGTATGAGCCTGCTCCACCGAATCATTCTCCCCTGCGATGAGCGCCCACTCGAAGGTGACCCGCCGGTTGGTCTGATCGATGTAATCGCGTACCGATCCCAACAGCTCATCGAGCGGATATTGCCGGTTGATCGGCAGCAGCGCCGAACGCTCCCGGTCGGTGGCCGCGTGCAGTGAAATCGCCAGCCGTACCTGCACGTCTTCCTGGGCGAACTGCCGGATTTCCGGCGCCAGCCCGACCGTGCTGACGGTGACATGCCGCTGCCCGATGGCCAATGCCTCCGGGTCGATCATGCGGCGGACGGCTGCCATCGTCGCGTCGTAGTTGTGGAACGGCTCGCCCATCCCCATCAGCACGACATTGCTGAGCCGCTCGTCTACAGCCTCCAGCACACGTCCCACGTGAACAACCTGCTCGATGATTTCACCCGCCGTCAGGTTCCGGGCAAAGCCCATCTGGCCGGTGGCGCAGAACACGCAGCCCAGCGCGCAGCCGGCCTGGGTCGAGATGCAGGCGGTGCGCCGCACGCCGGAATATTCCATCAGCACCGTTTCGATCAGCTGGCCGTCGGGCATCCGCAGCAGATATTTGCGTGTCTCGCCGTCAGTTGAGTGGCGCTCTTTCGTCACCTCTGCGCCACCGATGCGCGTTTCGGCTGCCAGGCGCTCGCGCAGTGCTGCCGGCAGGGTGTGCATCGACGCGAAATCCGGGGCTTTGCGCTTGTACAGCCACTGCCATAGCTGATCGGCACGGAAGCGCGGCTCGCCCCATTGCTTGAGGAGATCGACCAACTGGTTGTGGGGGAGATCGTAGAGATTGAGAATATCGGTCATCTGATAACCCGATTCTGGTTGGACTAACAGTCCAACCCTATGCCCTGACCTTCTCCAGCTCATCGGCCAGCGCGGCGATACCCTCGAAGATGTAATCGGGCCGGATGTCGCTTGCGGCCAGGTCTTCGCGGCTGGTGATGCCGCTCAGCACCAGGATGGTTCCCATGCCGAGCCGTTGTCCTCCCAGGATGTCCGTCTCCATCCGGTCGCCCAGAATGGCGGTGGTTGAGAGGTCGGCGCCGAAATGCTTCATGGCGACCTGGTACATGGTCGGCTCCGGCTTGCCCATCCAGACGGGCTCGCGGCCCGCGGCGGCGGTCACCGCGGCGATGACACTGCCGGCGCCGGGGACGAGCCCCTGTGGGGTAGGGAAGGTGGTATCGGGGTTGGTGGCGATGTAGACGGCGCCGTTCCGGATCAGCCGCATGGCAACCCGCAGTTTAGCGTAGGTGAAGGCCCGGTCGATGCCCGCCACGACCGCGTCGACAGGCTCAGGCTCTTCTTCTCCATCGAAGAGCGTAAAGCCTGCCTGTTGGAGCGTTGTTTTCAGGTCCGGCTGCCCGATGACGTAGATTGATTGGGCCGGCGGGGTGAGATCGCGCAGGTAGTGGGCGGTGACGTTGCCACTGGTGAAGATCTGATCGAGCCGGGCAGTGACGCCAAAGCTGCGCAGCTTCTCCACATAAGCCTCAGTTGTGCGTGTCGCGTTGTTGGTCAGCAGCGCCCACGCGATCCCGCTTCTCTCCAGAACGTCGAAGAAGTTCACCAGGCCCGGCATGGGATCATCGGCTTCCCACAGCACGCCATCGCCGTCAATCAGTAGTGTTTGTAGTGTTTTGATGTTCATGGCGGAGATTATACCAGATAGCGAGCTGGCTGTTAGCTGTTGGCTGTTAGCTATTGGCTGTTAGCTATTAGCTGTTAGCTATTAGCTGTTGGTTGTGAGTTCTTAGTTCCTGTAGATCGTAGCTTCTCAATAAATTGGGAAGGGATGACTCCACTGAAAAAACTCGATTTTGCGAAAAGGTATTTTCCTGTCGGATGTTTTTTGCAATACGCTTCTGGCCTGATACCAGAAGCGATAAGCGGTTTGCTTGCGATAGGGCATCATTTTTGATGTGCATACCCGCAAAACGCCTCTGGGCGTGTCGACTTTGCAAAAGGGTACCTTTTTTCAGAAGAGTGGTAATCAGCCGGATTTGCTTGCGTATTTACTACACCGTCATTCCCGCGAAAGCGGGAATGACAGCATTGGCCAAGGTATTGTTACAGCCTAACCCCCAACCCCCATCGTTATGGAATGCCGGTGCTACACCCTCTCATGTACCCGCGATGTACCCTCTGATTCATCTTTGGGTGGATGGAAGTCGAAGCGATTGGCCGCATACTGTAGGCAGATTAGACACGAGGGGGCGCGATGTGTTGTGCCCTGGTGGACGAATAGAAGAGAGGTGAATGGCGATGAAAAGTTATGTGCTTATTACTGGAGCTTCTGGTGGTTTAGGCAAGGCCTTCGCAGCGGAGTGCGCATCGAGGGGGTGGAACCTGTTCCTGACCGATCTCGCTGAGCAGCCGCTGGCGACCGCGGCTACGGGCATCGAGCGGCTGTATGGGGTGGAGGTTCTGCATCACACCTGTGACCTGACCGACGCTGCCTCGCGCGAGGCGCTGTGGCAGCACATTGGCAGGAGCCGGTTGAGCTTTCACATGCTGATCAACGTGGCCGGTATCGACTACGAAGGGCCGTTCGACGAGCGCAAGGTCGATGAGCTGTGCGCCATCGTGCGGCTGAATATCGAGGCGACGGTCGATACAACCAGGCGTATCTTACCCTTTAGAGACCCGGCACGGACGCTGCGCATCGTCAACGTGAGCAGCCTGGCCGGCTACTATCCCATGCCCATCAAGGCGGTCTATGCGGCCTCCAAACGCTTCCTGCTCGATTTCTCGTTGGCGCTGAACCAGGAGCTGCGCGCCGGCGGGGTGACGGTCACCGCGCTGTGCCCGGCCGGGATGCCGACCAACCCCATCTGCATCCGGGCCATCGATGCCCAGGGCTTTGCCGGGTGGGCGACGACGATGAACGTGGGTGATGTCGCCGCGCGGACGGTCGATATGGCATTGGCGGGGCGGAGTGTGTACGTGCCCGGTGCTGTCAACCAGGCGCTGCGCTGGTTGGGGGCACTGGTTCCCCCATCGGTGATTGCCTTTGTGATCAACCGGCGCTGGCGGGAGAGCTACCGGAAATCGCACTCTGTACCGGCGCGGCCACAGCGATCATCGCCCGAACAGGCATCGATATGAGGTCAGAACCCTGGTGTCTTTTGAGGATCTATGCGTAAGCAATATGGGATGATCAAAGGATGCTCGAAGGATCACCGGAGGATGATTATAGAACGATGGTGAGCTGACACTGGGAAATGGTTGGGTAGATTGTGAACATCAAATAGTGTTGTTGAAAGATGTAGAACATATGATAACACAACAGGACTTAAAAAGCAAGACAATTGTCATTACAGGCGCCACGGCGGGGATCGGGTTGGCGGCTGCGCGGGCGCTGGCCGGTCGGGGTGCTTACGTGATCGGGGTGGGGCGCTCGGCGGAGCGGTGCGGCGAGGCACGACAGGCCATCCTGTCCGAGCACCCGAATGCGCGCATCGACTATTGCGTTGCCGATCTGTCGTCGCAGCGGCAGGCGCGCGCGCTGGCAGCCTCGATTGGCGAGCGCGTCGAGGCGGCTGGAGAGGGCAAAATCGACATCCTGATCAATAATGCCGGAACGGTATCGAGCTGGTACGTGGCGACCGAGGACGGCTACGAGCTGCAATTCGCGGTCAATCACCTGGCGCCTTTCTTGCTGACCCACGAGCTGATGCCGATGCTGCGGGCAGCGCCGTCGGCGCGGGTGATCACCACCAGCTCCGGCTCCCACTACCGTACATCGATGCACTGGGCCGACGTCATGTATCGGCGGCGCTACAGCTGCCTGGCCGTCTACAAGCAATCGAAGCTGGCCAACGTGCTGTTCACGGCCGAGTTCAATCGGCGATTGGGTGACGGATCTACCGTCCGTGCCTATGCCGTCGATCCGGGGCTGGTCAACACGGAAATCGGCCTGAAGGGCACGGGTGGCATCGAGGAATGGGTATGGCAGTGGCGTCGAAGGGGTGGCGTGAGCGCGGAGCAGGGCGCGGCGACGGCCATTTTCCTGGCCTCGGAGCCGGTGCTGGAGGACCCTGGCGCGATTTACTGGAAGGACTGCCGGCCCGCGCAGCCAAGCCGGTATGCGCGACGCCCAGAGGAGGCGGCCCGGCTGTGGAGCCTCTCGGAGCGGCTGTGCGGGATTGTTGGCATGGTGGAAAGGCCTGCTGCACATGAAGTGCGCGGCAACCTGGAAGCGGTAGAGGCGTGATAAGGAGGATGACTATGTCAGACACTATTCAACCCAATGGCGAGGGCGTTTTGATCACCGGGTGTTCGTCCGGGATTGGGCGGGCGACGGCCATTCACCTGGCCCAACGCGGCTTCACCGTGTTTGCCGGCGTGCGCAAGCAGGTCGATGCCGCGGCGCTGCGCAACCTGGGTGAGCCGAACCTGGTACCGGTGTGCCCACTTGACCTTGTCGATCTTGAGAACATCCCGGCGGTAGTCGACACGGTCAATGAGGAACTGGCCCGTCGGGGTAGGGTGGGGCTGCGCGCGCTGATCCAGAACGCGGGCGGCGGCTCGATTGCGCCCATCGAGCTGATGAGCCTGGCCGGGTTCAGCGCCGAAGTGGAGGCGCGGCTGGTGGGCTCGGTGGCGCTGGTACAGGCCTGTTTGCCGCTGCTCAGGAAGGTCGATGGGGGGCGCGTGGTATGGATCACGACGCCTGCCATCATCCCAACGCCGTATGTGGCGAGTATCCACGCCTGCGACTTTGCCGTCAACTGCATCGCGCGGACGCTGGATATCGAGCTGAAGCCGTGGAATGTCGCCAGTGTGATGGTCCGCTGCGGCGGCATCCGGACACCGTCAGCAGATCGCTCGATGGACGAGCTGGCGAAATCGCTTCAGGAATGGCCGCGCGAGCGTGCCGCGCTCTATGAACAGGCACTTCAGGAGTGGCGTGACAGCATGGCAGGCTTTGATGCCAGGCGCACGCCGCCGGAGAAAGTCGCCGAGGTGGTGTGCCGGGCACTGGTAGCGCGGTCACCGAAGCGACGCTATTCGGTGGGATACATGGCGGGCGCGGCGGCTTTCCTCGAGGCGCTGCCCCAGCCGCTGGCCGATGCGATCTTGCGGATGAGGTTCTAGTATTTCGGGGCGTAAGTAAACCCATAGGTATGGCTTGCTCCGAAATACAAATACTTAAACAGTTGGGCATGAAAGGCATCGACGACCTACGGTCGTAAACTATGGGTTTATTTGCGCCCAACTGTACTAGTTGCTGGATCTATGTTCGATTCTCCCCATCCCCGTGCAGACAATTCAACAGAGTCTGCCTGTCTCGACTGCGAACAAAAGCCGTGATCCTATCGCCTACCTGGAAGATCGTATCGCCATGAGGAATTAGGACCCGGCCAGCGCGGCGTATCGACACCAGCGTACTCTCACTTGGTATGGTTGCAGCAAACTCATGCAAGGCCATCCCGACAGCACAGCTGCCTTCTGTCAAAGTCAACTCAACAAACTCCGTGCCATCGATATTGCGCAGCTGCATCCGCCGCGTGCGATGCTGGAGCTCAGCCCGCCGAGCCAGGGCAATATTGTATGCCCGTATGATATCCTGACGGCGGATCAACCCAACAAGGTGAGTAGCATCATCTCTAGACACTACCGGCAATCGGCCCAGACCCCGTGTGGCCAGGCGGCCCAACGCAACTCCCACCGGCTCATCTGGATAAGCCACCAGAAGCTCATTAAGCGGCGTTCCAATCTCAGCCACCGTGGCGCGGCGTGGTATATCGCGGCCGACAGCCTGTTCAAGATCCTCGATGGTCACAACGCCCCACAATGTGCCATCATGATTCACTACCACAAAGCCATGATGACGGACTCTGCTAAACACCTCTGAAAGCTCGACAATGGTCATGTCCATTGTCACTGTTTCGGGGTGCTGCTGCATAGCCTCACCGACAGTCACGCTTTCCATAATATCAATATCGCGGCCTCGCTGCAGACGAATCCCGCGGCGGGTGAGCTTCAGTGTGTAAATCGACTCGCCACCCAACAGCTTCCGCGATAACAGCGTGGTGATGACCACTGTCAGCATCAGCGGCAAGATGATCTGGTAGTCCCCCGTGATCTCGAAAAGTATGATCAAGGCGGTAACCGGCGCATGTGCCGCCCCAGCAAATACCGCCGCCATCCCAACCAACGAATAAGCACCGGGCGGCGCGACCATTCCAGGGAACAACTGACCAGCAACGGTTCCCACCACAACCCCCAGCATCGCCCCCATGAACAGCGACGGGGCAAAGATCCCGCCCGATCCGCCTGATCCGAGCGTGAGATTAGTAGCCGCCATCTTTAGGAAAATCAATGCCAGGGCTGCTAACAGGATCACCTGGTTAGATAGTGCCGCAGCAATAGGTGCATAGCCACCCCCAAAGACCTGGGGGACGACATCAAAGTGCAGCATAGGAAAAACCAGTGGGTAAGCCAACACCATCAGCCCCAGCAACATACCGCCAACGGCAGGTTGTAGCCACTCAGGAATGAGCTTTTGCTTTTCAAAAGCATCTTCGGCACCATAAAGTGTACGCACGTACAAAGCCGCCACCAATGCCGCCAGTACGCCCAACACAGCGTAGACACCATACTCCCAAAGGCTGTGAATAGCATAAGGCTTCGGAACCGGAAATGCATACTCAGATCCCAGGATGACCCGGGCGACAGTATTGGCAGTGACAGCAGAGAGCACTACTGTGCCCACATGTCCAACGCTTAGCTCACCCAGGATCACTTCTAGCGCAAAGATTACACCAGCAATGGGAGCGTTAAACGTGGCGGCGATACCACCTGCCACGCCACAGGCAACCAGACTCCGGACGCGATCTTCAGATAATCGTAGCCCTTGTCCCAGCGTGGAGCCTAATGCGGCGCCAATTTGGACAATGGGACCTTCACGACCTACCGAACCACCAGTACCGATAGTTAGCGAAGAAGCAACAGCCTTAACGACCACCACGATTGGTCTGATACGCCCTCCTTGTAGCGCAATAGCTTCCATGACTTCGGGCACACCATGCCCCTTCGCTTCCCGCGCAAAAAAGCAGATCAGAGGACCGGCTAACAAACCACCCAAAGTGGGAACAATAACAATGTACCACGAACCCAACCAGGGAAATGTCTGAGGTATCCATTCAAAAGAGGCCTTGGTCACCCATTGGATCAAACGGTTAAACACGACGGCTCCCAAGCCTGTACCAACTCCTACAAGTAAGCTGGTAGCCAACATAACAATCTCTTCCGACAGTTGCAGCCGATCTAACAGGCCACCCAACCATCGAGAAAAGCGGGGCAATGGAGAATAAGAAAGAGTATCCTGCTTCATGATGTTATCCGTGCTTTTTACCTTGTTGTTTCCTGCCTATCGCTTGCCGAAGTGACAACCGGGGAGAGAGTTTATAACGCTGCCCCCCATGATTTGCAAACCCAGCACAGTCAGGAAGCTCAACCTGCCAGGATATTTCAGATATTCAAGCAATCGAATCAATTGAGGCGAACCCTGATAGGGCTCGCCTCAATTTGTCATACTACTGTATTCTGACACACTCTGCACAGATACACAGAACGCAAAGCGACACTATCACGAACCCGGCGCAGGGTAAGCCGAATTCCAGGGTACCGTCGAAAGGTCGATATTCAACTGTACCAGCTTGGTCAATACCCAACCGTGCTCGCCGCTTGGTGTAACAACCTCAATCCACGAGTCATCACCATTGACGCTGATCACCTGCAATGGATCGCCCCTTACCAGTATATCAACCACTGGTGAATCGGAAAGAGGCTGGTAACGCACATTAAGCTCATCAGACGCCACAATGGCATCAGGCTCGGGCTCCTGGAGAACTATATTTCGCGGTATCTTCTCGATAATTTGGGTAAAAATGTCTCTATCGCGGTGTTTTTAAGCATAAAAAGCGTTGAGAAGACCCACTTTCCTACATTTATCGAGAAGATACTACACAGCCACCAAACTATGCACTCGCCGTGAAAGCAAGAATCCGTGAACGTGGTAATAGGAAATTTGTACTTCATGTACCTCATTCCTATTCACATCTAATCCGGTTTATCCATATAATGACATCGTAGCAGTTGCATAGGAGACCTTCACTAACATAAAGGAGAATATGATGTCATTAAACATGGAAGTCTCAACTACGAAGTTGAGCAAGTTACAGTTGTCCCTGGGGTTCCAGGATATCACCTGGGTTTCGGGGCAGGTTTTCTTGTTCCGCGACTTTGTTAAGCTTGCCGACGAGCAAGGACTGGATGCTGTCTTTGCTACGTGTCCCTATGGCGATCTGGACGAAGGGCAGCGAGGTACTTTTGCGGCATGTTTCCAAAACCCGCGTCTGCGCCGGATCGTGTCACAGTGGTGGGAGGTCTACGATGATGAGCGCGCAACAGGCAACATCCCCTCAGTAGGCGGCTTTTGGGGACCTCGTACGCCCCCATCGGAAGATCATGAATCTAAGCCTTCGTCCAGGTTGGGTGGATATCATGATATCATCCGCCTGGCAGGATTGGTCTTTTTGCGGCGTGGCTTTGTGAAGAATGTGGATGCAGATGGGTTGGAGGCCACAATTGCATATGAAAGTGCCTATGGTGATCTGGACGAAGGGCAGCAAAGGACTTTTGCGGCGTGTTTCCACAATCCGCGCTTGCGCCAGATCGTGTCACAGTGGTGGAAGGTTTATGACGAGGAACGTAGTCATAGGTTGATCCCGCGGGCGACAGTTGAGGGCATATTTTGGGATGTCTAACATCCGTTAGTACTCGCATCTTTCTAAATCCTTCCCTCCTTGGGGAGGATTTGTGTTTTATGCCCTGGAGGATGAGGTTGCTCCCGCAAGTAGATTTTGTATTAGACTTTATCCTGAGGCTTATTCGCGTGTGTTTTGATTCCGTTGAGCGGATTTGGCCTTTGTGAAATTTTTCGTAGAGGAGCGTGTGCTCATATGAGAAAGGGCAAAGCGTTAAACAGGATCGAGCAGACATCCGTTGTGTGCGATCTCCAAACTGGCCAACGCATATCTTCCAGCTATATTCGCCTGAACGATTACGAAAACAGAGCCTGCCGGGGTTTCCGGCAGGCTCTGCTGTGAGGCGTCGATGCGCGTCAGCCGGCGGGAGCTTCCGCCGTTCCGGTTTCCCGGATTTCTTCTGCCTGTGTTTCCTCTTCGACCTTCGCGGAGCCGTCCGGGCCGCAGAGGGCGAGCCGCTCCAGGTAGACAACCTGGTAGATGCCAAAAGCGACCAGGAAGAACAGGAAGGTCGGGATGACAAACAGGCTGAGTGCCTGGCCGATTGTAGCAGGCGTCATTGCATACTGGATGGCCAATTGTGTTAATGCTACCGGCATAGTCCACGTATCAGGAGAGCTTGTCATAACAAGCGGCCAATGGAATCGCTGCATTCTCACCAGGACGGCAGCCAGCGCCAGCAGCAGTGTCAGCGGCAGCGACGGCAGAATCACTTTTTTGAAGAAAGCGCCTAACGGTGATTGGCCTTCTGCTATGGCTTTCCGGTAGGGCTTCTCGCATCCTTTGAAGAGTAGCGTCAATATGAACAGGATCGGTATGCTGATCCAGGATGGCTCGACCACTGCTGCTGACGTATTGATCATCTCTGCCGCTCTCAGCCTCTCAAAGAAGCTGATCATCAACGGGCCGGTTGTCATGAACAACCAGGGACTAAACAACAAGAGCAGCCATTCACTGCGTTTACCGAGCGGTCGCAGCCCTCCAATCCCAACCGCCGCCAGATAGGTCACCGGAATTTGGAACAGCAGCACAGCCAGCGCGGACAAGATGACCGTGTTGGAGAGAAAAGCAGTCCCCAGCGCTTCAGCGATTTGCGGTCCTCCATCGCCGATGCCCATTCCTTCCGGAAAGATGCCGGGCTTCAGCGTACTGCCCGCGATTCCGGCCGGAATGACACCGGCACTCACCAAACAGCCTGTCATCCCGAATAGTAAGGCCAGGGCCAATATCAGGCCAAAGACGGGTTTCGAGCCACCGGGGGAGGATGTTGTAGGAGAGACATGTTCTAATTGCAAACCGGCTAACACTACGATCAGGCCGGCGGCCAGCCCCAATACCAGTATGACCAGCAAGGGAGGGACCATGCTTGCCGCGCCGTAGCCGAACATGAATTTGTTAAACGCTGTTCCAAATTGAAACAGCGCCAGCGTCAGCGTTTTGTTGATAGGGCCGCCCTTTGTCAATATGTAACTCCAATCGAAAGCCTGGAGTGTTAGCGCAACTGTTGCCAACAGACTGATAGTCCAGACAGTCAGCAACGGTCGACGTGCCTGCTTGAAGGTGAGTGGGGCATCGCCCTGTCCTCGTAGGGCCGCCAGATAGATAATCAGCCCCAGTCCCAGCGCCAAACTGAGCACAAATAATCCGTCAATGACCAGCAGCGTTGGTCGCATTGTGGCAGGGTTATGCAATATCCCTTCCCCCCGCATAAAGCGGGCGGCGGGGTTGTTGATGGCTAATTCCCATGACAGCGCGAGCGCGACAGGTGTATAAAGCGCCAGCGGAACGGTGAACGCCAACCGCACCGGGATACGAACCGCGCGCCCAAAGGCATTGACGCCCAGCGCCAGGAGCACCGGCAAAATAGCGACGATCAGCAGCCGCACGATGATCATCATGATGGTGAAGTTCAGCGCCTGGCCAAATACTTTGTCGCTGAACAAATGGGTGTAGTTCTCGAACCCAATAAACTCGCCCTGGCCGAAGCCTTTCCAATCCAGCAAGCTGGTGTTGAGGGTCGAGACGGTTGGTATCACCATGCCGGTGATAAGGCAGATGAGTGCCGGAAACATCAGGCCCAGGCCCAATAGAAGTCGGAGAACGAGATTATCAGTTGACGGATTATCAGGTGTGGCTGCTTCCTGGCTCATAAGAGTTCTTCCTCCTTAGTTGTGGCAGAAACAGAACAGGTAGCATACATGACCCGCCTGGTTTGGTCGAGCATAGCGGATAGGTTGCAGTTCAAAAGGCCGTCTCTGAAGGCTGCTCAATCACGTCTGAGCCTCTACCCGATTCTACAGAGACAAATGTCAAGCATGTGACTGGGCCACGCCTGGTTCGGATGCTACCATGTGCAAAACTGAACTAAGAATACCAGATTTTTGGGTGTGTTCACATTGAAATACGGTGGAAATTTGGTGGAGAAACAGAAGTAGGGTTAGGCCTGATACCCGTGAATGAAGTCATTGTTTTCCTTGAAAAAGTGATGAGTGACGGGTGATGGGTGATGAGTGACGAGTGATGAGTGGTGGGTGATGAGTGATGGGTGATGGGTGATGAGTGACGAGTGAAAATAGATGTTCATTTCCAATGGTGGTTGGTCATCGGCAGCTCCCCGTTTGGGTAAATTTTGCGTCAAAACCAATGGATGGTATTGCGATCTGAACACTCATTCACGGGTATTGGCGTTAGATCCTGTCTGAGAAGTTGTGGCAAAGACCCTAAAGGTTTCCTCAGAGGGCCAATCAGGGCGGGCCAGGGCAAGGTTCGGCAGGATGAATAGAGCCAAGCCGGGCAACAGAGCCAAGTACCCCAACTGGTACACATGCCCTTCATCACCCATCACTCAAAACTACCACCAGACAGCGCCAATAGCTGAATATTTACCATCAATCAAGCCCTACGGTTATGTGAGGAAACAGCAACAACCTCTCACTACTTTGCTGATGATTGTCCGCATTGGCCTGTTCAACCCATGATCCG
This sequence comes from Anaerolineae bacterium, assembly GCA_016928235.1. Lineage (GTDB taxonomy): Bacteria > Chloroflexota > Anaerolineae > Aggregatilineales > UBA3940 > JAFGMS01. The sequence goes on from JAFGLD010000036.1 coordinate 44,699, forward strand.
GACGACTACAGCACCCATTACCCATCACTTGGAGACAACGCCAATGGCTAAATAGTTAAACTTGGCCATGCTTTTCCGGGGATTACCCCGACGGCTGTGTACCAAAGATATAACTTTTGTTAGGGGATATTCTTCGCTTTCTCTGATATCCTTGGTTGTGGACCTATATGTTTCATGTCTGACACCAAGGGGAAAGTGTTTATGAGCATTGAACCAATTCGAGCATTGGTTGTGGACAATCATCCTGTCGTATGTCATGGATTAATCAGAGAGCCTGGCTCCCAACATGATATATTGCGTTGTTTTTTTTGCAACTATACCAGATCTCCGTTAAAGCACAGCCAATACGGGCCTTTTTGCCTACCTCCCCAAAGAGGTAAAGGGTGCATTCCAAAATATGATCACAAGACATTATCACAGTTTGTACTGTCCCAAAGTTACTTGTTCAACAGGCTGCCAGGGGCTGTTGACATTTGCACTTAAAACCTGCACCTTAAATATACGGAAATGTCAACAGCCCCTGGCCGTCCTCCATCATTTTTCCACGAAATTTCCATTGTGTTAAATTCTTGCGTAGCGTATGTTTCTCCGAAAAAGCGCTGGGAGGCGAATAAGGCCAGGACCTGTTTACTGAGAGACAGGATTGGTAAAGGATGTTGACCAAGCAGGCGGTGGAAGACGAGACAATGCTGTGCCGTACTGTGGGCCACACATAGGAGTTTTTGCTTGTAAGCCATGACAAAAGAGAACAGATCGATAAAGCTGGGGCTCTTTGGGCTATGGGGAGCCTGGTTGATTATATTGGTATATGTCTCCGTCCTGCTCATTCTGGGCTTGCCAGGATACCACCAACTTCTAATCAACATTGTCTCAGGGCCAATGAAGCTGCCGTTGTCTGTAGTATATTACGTGCTAGGGTGGGATCTGATCACGACTGTTCCCTTCTACGTCATGGCTATTCTGTTATTCTGGCGCAAAATGGAGGATTACTTTGCGCTCTTTGTCTCAATGACCCTTATTGTGTATGGTGTTGGTTTTAGTTCGTATATCTACCGGCCTGAGCTGTATGTTGGTATCTTCACCTCACCTCTCAACATCTACATGGTGGGGATACCACAGATGCTTGGGCTCAGCCTCAGTGTATCGACTCTCTTTCTCTTTCCGACCGGCACCTTTATGCCCCGCTGGACGCGCTGGCTGGCGATTGGATGGACAATCTGGGTAATTGGGGGGATGTTTATTCCTTCATTCTTCCTCAACAACCTGCCATCTCCTTTGATTACATGCATAAAGTTGTGTGCTTATGTCGCCGGCATTGCGGCGCAGGTCTACCGCTATCATCACATCTCGACACCGATTGAGCGCCAGCAGACCAAATGGGTGATTTGGGGCTGCTCGATTACAGTTATTGGGTTCCTTGTTTCTGATCTTATCTGTCTGGTGGTTCCCATGGAAGCATCTTTGCTAAGCACAGTCGGCTATCTGCTCATTGTCACTCCTTGCGATCATATCCCTCGTGTTTTACTTGCGCTCTCCATCGGGCTTGCCATTCTACGTTACCATCTGTGGGACATTGATTTCTTTATCAACCGCTCGCTGGTCTATGGTGGTGTAACCCTTTTTCTGGGGGCCCTATTCGCCGGAATGTTTGCGACAATGCAGGCGTTGATGGAGATGGTGCTGACGAACATATCCGATGTCGTAACCGGAACTGTTTCCACTATGGTGGTCGTCGCTTTGTTCTTCCCAGTACGAGATCGTTTGCAGTGCCTGGTAGACAGCCGGTTCTATGGTGTTAGCCACAGACATGAGCGAGAAGTGCAGATCGCCATTGCACAGGAGCGCGACCGTATGGCTCGGGATCTGCATGACTCGGTGACCCAATCGTTATATGGCCTGACACTGCTGGCTGAAAGCTGGCGGCGATTGGCTCAAGATGGGCGAGTTAATAACCTGGAAGAACCATTGATTGAGATTGGTGATGTTGCCCAACAGGCACTCAAGGAGATGCGCTTGCTGATCTACGAGATGCGTTCTCCAGTGTTGGAACAAGAGGGGCTACTAAGTGCCCTACACCAGCGTCTGGCTGCGGTGGAGAAGAGAGCGGGTGTAGAAGCGGAACTGTCAGCGGAAGCAATAGTTGAGATGTCTGCCGCAATAGAAGAAACCCTTTATTTTGTGGCCACCGAAGCGCTCAACAATGCCATCAAATATGCGGAAGCATCCTCAGTTACGGTGGCTTTGCGCGCTGATGACAAATGGGTGGTAATGGAAATAACGGATAACGGCAAAGGTTATGAGCCAGGCATGGGCGGGAGCAATGGAGGAATGGGGCTGGACAGTATGCGTAGGCGGCTGGAAGGAGTAGGGGGGACACTTACCATTCACTCTGCGCCAGGCCAGGGAACAAAGGTCACGGCGAGAGTATGGTATCAAGCGGATTCTCGTAGGCAGAAGGCAAAGGTGAGGCTATGACAAAGATTATTCGTGTTCTAATTGCAGATGATCATCCGGTTGTACGCAAGGGGCTATCGGCTCTAATCCGCGGCGAGTCTGATATGGTAGTAGTTGGTGAGGCAGCTGATGGGAGAGAGGCTATCCAATTGGCGCAATCTCTCCAGCCCGATGTGTTGTTGCTGGATCTGGTGATGCCCCAGATGGGCGGCCTTGAGGTTATTTTACAGCTCAAGGCAGAGGAGCAGAGTGTGCACATCCTGGTCTTGACGAGCTTTGGTGAAGATGACCAGATCTATGCGGCCATCAAAGCCGGCGCCATGGGTTATCTTCTGAAAGACGCCTCACCAGAACGGTTGCTTCAATCTATCCGGGATATCGCTCAAGGCGAAGTGTCGCTGGATCCAACCATTGCATTGAAGCTCGTAAGGGAGATTCATCATCCAGTTGAGTATCCGCCAACCGATGCATTGCTGACGGAGCGAGAGATGGAGATACTGAAGCTGATAGCGCGTGGTCTGACCAACCAGGAGATGGCTGAGAGTTTGACCATCAGCGAACGTACGGTTGCCAACCACATCAGCGGCATCTTGGGCAAACTGCATCTGGCCAATCGTACTCAGGCGGCCTTGTACGCGCTGCGACAGGGGTTGGTCAGTCTGGAGATCTCCTGATGTGCACCCATGAGTGTGGCTGAATGGCACAGCCAGGCGCAAATTGTCTCCTAATATACGACTGGTAGATCGTCGGTGCCGTTCTCTCAACTGTTTACGTGTTTCGGAACAGGTCATTATCCCCGACTGAGCTCCACCCCGAAACACCAGTCATTTCTGACCAGGCTGTCTGTGAGATTCTCACATCGTGTACGTGAAAAAATGACCAACTGCAGTTGGTCATTTTTGTCGATGTGCGGCTGATGCTTTTCTGTTAACCTGATGGTTGGGCACGGTGTAGAAATGGGATCAGGTAGTGGAGCGTGTTCGGGTTTTACTTATTGGCCGACCGGGCCCCTTGCGAGATGGCCTATCTGTCTTGGTGCAATCCATACCCCAGATAGAAGAAATCGTTCAGGCTGATGACCTTACATCTGTATTTCGCCTGGGAGATGAGTATCTTCCCTGCCTGGTCATACTCGCAGATGCGCGAAAGGGTATTCATCTGGGAGAGACACTCAGCCAACTGCGCAACAGGTGGCCGCAAGCCAGGCATATTGTCATGGTCGACAATGAGCGCGATTTTCTGTCGGCGGAATTAGCCGGAGCCGACAAGGTGCTTTATCAAGGCTGCCGGGCAGGTAATCTCATTGAGATCATAGGACGAGTGCTCTCGTAATGTGTCTGTAGTCCAGTTCCTAATCTGCTCAACGACTGCCAGGATATCGTGACAAAAACCCTGTCAATTATCACCAATCATGCTGTTTATTTCTCACGAAAGATAGGCTTGATACTCAGACTGAGGTCTCAGAATGTTTAGGGTTAGCTCAGGAGGAAATAGGATCATGAATATGCGACTGTCCAGAATCTTCATCTGCAAAGTACTCGGCATTTGTTTGTGCATCGGATTACTCATCACGACACCCGGTGTGTCGATGGCAGCTTTATCACAGCAGACTCCCAACACCTGCGAATTGTATCCCATTGTGATACCGGCAGCTCTACTGGTTGAGGCGAAAGAGGGTGATACTCTCCCAGAGCTTGCCAACGGCATCGAGGAGGGTGATTTCGGCTGGCTCACCTGGACGGCAAATCCGGATGAAGCAGCGCTGATCGCCAGCCTGACGCCGCCGGGTGACAGCGATACCTACGTCAACCCGCTCGATGCAGACGATAAGATGCTCTCCCAAGGCGATTGGGCCATGGGCAACCCGGCTCTATCAGACAACGAGGCAGCACATGCGGCACTTGATGAACTCAAGGCGGTTGATATCTCGGTGCCGGTTTGGGATTCGGCAGGCGAGCAGGATGGCTATACCGGCTATCAGATCAGCGCCTTCGCGCGCGTAAGGCTGCTCGATTACCACCTGGGCGACGAGAACCGCATCTCGGTACAGTTTCTGGGCTACACTTGCCAGGATACCACAAGCCAGAATGCGTCTATCGAGCTGAGCCAGACGGTAGATTCGGCTACTGTGCCTCCCACACCCAATGTGGATTTTACTGTGAGCCAGGATAATGTGCTTCCGGGTGATGAGCTGACTTACACCACCACGGTGACCAACACCATGACCACCTTGCTGATCTCCGGCACACTGAGAGTAACCAACACCGGCAGCAGTCCGGCTACCATCGCCTACTACAGTGACGTGGTTGAATATCAGGCAGCCGGATCTCCTGATTGGGTTGCTCTGGCGGGAACGGCCTCGGTCTTGCCAGATTATTCTCCCATATCGGCTGCCTCAACAACTTCGGGGATGCTCCTCTCCACAACCGGCATCCCGTCTGATGGTGTCACCTATGCAACCGGCAGCGACGCCATCGTTGGCACCAGCATCGCGGCAGGCAGCACTGCCTCCTGGACCTATCAGGCAATTGTCACATTGAATGCTGAACAGGTCAGCCGGTTCTTAACTCCCGGCGCCTTTGAAGATCTCCGCAACAGCATTCTCTTCGAGATCGGCCCAGACGCGGCGGAGCCTGGGCAGCCATTCACGCAGAGCACATCGGTACTCAATGTCCTCGAAGCACAGTCAGGCGATCTGACCGATGTGCGTCTGACGTTAACAATGCCGGATGGCAAAGCCGTTACCGTCAATGCTGCTGCCAATCCCGATCTGACCGAAATCGCGCCAGGCGGCTCGGTTGCTGTGAAAACACCCTATGCAATCCCAGCAATTGCAGCCAGAGAAAAGAATGAGTCAGTCGAGGCATATCTTGCACGGCTTGAAGCGGCTGATGAGGCTCTTCTGACAGCTATGGTCGATGTGGCGGCCGGAAGTGATGATGCCGCAGTGATGGTTCCTCAACAAACCGTTTCTGCTGTCCAACATCTCCCCATCCTGACAATGGTTATAACCAAACCTGAAAACACACAAGAAGCAGCTGCGGCAGCCTATAACCTGACCCTTACCAATACCGGTTCTGCGCCTGCCGGCAAACTGGAGATCACCGGACAACGGACGGATGGCACCGCCATCACAATTAACGATATCCCGAACACACTCGATCCGGGCGCTACGGCTGTTGCTCATATCCCGCACTCGGCATCGCTCAATCAATTAGCCGATGATTTGGCGAGCGCTATCACACTCACATGGCAAGATACCGGTGGCGCCAGTTATGGCCCGGTCGAGGCAACTACTGGTGAACCAAGGGAGAAAATTGCGTTAGCGGATGAGGCGGCAGCTGCTGATGGAGAGACAACGCCCTTCGACTTCGAGTTTGAGAATTGGGAAGCACCCCGTTTGCCCAGCCTGAAGGATTTTCAAGTTTCGCAGTTTACAGGAGCAGCCACCTATTCTTATCCTATTCAGGTTCCTCCTGGCCCAGGCGGATTACAACCATCGCTGGCACTATCTTACAGCAGCCAGGTTGTCGATAACGCCAGCGGCATGACCCAGGCTTCCTGGGTGGGCATGGGGTGGTCGATGGAAACCGGCGCCATCGAGCGCAATCTGCATGGCACGATGGATTTTAGAGATGATGATACCTTCTCATTGAATGTCAACGGCATCAGCGGTTTGCTGCTGCTGGAGAGCAGCACTGGAAGCATCGAGAATTACCAGATGGCCAATGAGAGCTTCATGCGTATTCAGCGCGATACCAGTACTGACATCTGGACCGTGTGGGACAAAACAGGTACCCAGTACTTCTTCGGTGAACAGGCTGCGTTGCCAAATAATAACCGGGCACAATATCATGCCTGCAATCCTGAGGAACCGGTCACCTGGAAGTGGGCGCTCTCCCGGGTGCGTAACAATTTTGGACAGGAGTTGATCTACATCAACAGAACCGATGAACCAACGCGGCTCACCGAACTATGTGATCAGCCTGTATCACCCGATGCCTATGGCGTAGACAATGCCATCTATCCGGAGTACATTCTCTATCGTTTCAGTGACGGCACTTATAGTCCATACCGTATCGAGTTTGTCAGGCAAGAAGATATGCCTATACATGATATCTATCATCGGGGCGATTGGGAACACGAGTGGTACTATGGCAAAAACCCTCAATACTTCTTTGAGCGGTCACGGCTAAAAGAAATCCAGATACAGCACGATGCTGATAACAACAATACATACGAGCAAATCATACGTAAGTATGTGCTGACCTATGCCAACGATAACGATCCGTCTATCGAAAATACTCCCATCTTCCCGAACTATACCTGGTCGAAGGGTGGCAAAACGCTGACTTTAATGAAAATCCAGGAGTATGGATTTGGCGGAGCCACATCGCTGCCCCCTACGATTTTTAACTACGGCGATGGCATCACCCATGGCGATGCCATGCACCTGGAGTGGGCTACCAATGGTTATGGCGGAAAGGTATCTTTTACCTATGACAAATGGAGCGATACTACCAGCTCGGATAACAGCAAATTCGAACAGGATTTCACCTTGCTTTGTCCCTCCTCGGAAGGCGGTTGGGGCGGAGATTGCGATGAGCAGCAGTACTTACCAATACATGATTTGAGCAGTCGCCTTATTCCTGTCGGCCTGTTCCATCCCGGCGGACGTTACGAGCTGCACGCTGAACTGTCGGCGCATCCCTTATCGGCAGGGACAACCGTTCAGATAGGCCTTACCGGAGCAGCAAATAAGCCTGAACCGGCTGTGGCCCTATCGCCGGGGAAAAGCACAACCCTGGAGGAGGTTTTTGATCTGTCGTCGACAGTAGATAATCAGGCTCGGTGGAGTGTAACATGTGAAGACTGCTCCATGACTCTCTTCCGTGCTCGTTGGCTGCCCACCTACTATCGGGTGACGGCTAAAACGATCACCGATGCAATAACCGGCGCATCATCCACACTCACCTATCGCTATGACGAGCCGGCCACCAACGATCCGGAGCACTCTGCTTATGTTGATGGCATTCGTAAAGACAATGGCACATTGGATTTCGCCAAACAGTATACCCAGGCTTACAGCGAGTTCCGCGGCCATGGCATGGTGGAAGAGATTGCCCCGGACGGGTTGGTCAACGCGACCTTTTTCTATCAGGATGACGAGTTTAGGGGTAACACTGCTGCCACAGTGACCCATACACGGGAGATGACAGAGCCATTCAACTCCTTGGATGAAAATCTATGGCATCGGAGTGCCGGCACTGAAGACCTTATCAATGTTGAGCGTCTCAACGGCGACTCTGCTCTCAGAATCCAGGGTTCCCCTGAAGGCAATTGGGTGAGCGTTACTCGATGGCAAGGCGACGCCGGCGCTCATACGATCGGTAACGGCGAGTTTGCGATGCTCCAGTTTCGCCGGGGAGAAGTAACTGAGAATGACCAGATCAATCTGACGTTGCAACATGGGGATTGGGACCAACCCGAGTATCGACGGTGGGGGTTCTCGATCCTCAGTGATGGGGCTGCCAATGCCGAAATATGCCAGTGGGACGACAAGATAAATGAGTCTGAATGCCATAGCGACGGGAGCCTCATGAACATTGAGCAGGACAAATGGTATGTCCTGCTGATAGGAATAGATAATGAGCAGTTCATGGTTCGCGTCTGGCAGCGCGATGATCCGGCGCAGTACGCGGAACACTATCGCGCTTTTACGGGCAGCGAGTGGAGAGACCAAAATTGGCAGTTCATGGCCCAGGTCAAAAACGCGACCATCTGGCTGGATGAATACAATGAGAGCCGTCTGTATTCGCTGAACGAGACACTCTATGAAGCGGACACCGAGAAGATGCTCTGCCTCAAGATAGTAAATGATGGCGGGGAGTTCTGTCTGTCAAAGACCTGGGCCTACCCGATCCAGTCCAGAAGCTATGCCTTCGAAGGCGATGCCGAGTGGGTTGGAAAGAGCACCTACTACAAACACGAAGCGAAATACCAGGATAATGCTCAGTACGGCAACCAGACCCAGGTGATCGAGTCTTCCTGGAATTGGGACAATAGGGCTTTTCAAGATCATCGTGTGAGCTGGACGGCATACCACCCCAATGCGGCAGGCGATACTTACCTGGTGGGATTGCCGGGTCATACCAACACCTATGAATGCCCTGCCGGATCTCAGAACGGCTCGTGCTATGAGGCTATTGATGCATTGTTGAACAATGCCGGTAATTGGGCGCAAGACTATATCCTATCTTCTCACTGGTATCTCTATGACGATGCATTCTACGTTCATCGAGACGAGAACTTCGCCACGCCGCCGACGATCGGTCATCTGACCGGTGAGCGTGACCTCCTGCGCTATGTTGGAGAGGGCTTTAACGACCGCCGGTACCGTGACACAGAATATGCCTATGACGACTACGGCAACCGGATAACCGTCACAACCTGGACGGGTGAGGGGACGTTTGACGAGCCTGCCACAGCAGGCATCCAAAACGTTTATAGTTGCTACGGTGGAGGTGAAACAGTTGGTGAGGAAGCATGCCAGGTAGACCATTATCACACCTATGCTCTGTGGACCAAAAATGACTTGGGGCAGAAGACGATACTTGGTTATTCCGGTATCGCTGTTCCGGGAACAGATGCCACAGGATACTCGTTGGGGGTGCCGGTCAGCCGGCAGGATCCTAACGAGGCTGCTAATGAGGTCATGACCCGGGTCACCTATGATAGCTTTGGGCGGCTCAGGAAAGTCATCAAGCCGGGCGAGAATGATGATGCTCCGACCAACCAGATTGTTTACTATGATGCTTACCCGGGCGGGAGTGATCCTGTGCCGTTGATGGTGGAAATGTGGCAGAGAGTTGAAGGCACAGACTACTACAGCCAGCGCAAGTTCTATAACGGGCTTGGGCAGCTCATCCAGGCACAAACAACGCGCGTGAATGTGGGAGCCGATCTGCAAGATGTGATTGTCGACTATCAGTACGATGACAACGGTCGTCTTATTAAGCAGACGGTGCCCTATGCTATTGGCGCATGGACAAGCTGGGGTTCCAGCCCTACCCCCTGGCGTGGGCAAGCTATCGACGGACACGAGGTCACCACGACTTCGTATGACGATCTGGGACGCCCGGAGCAAGTCACGGCGCCCGATCTGACGGTAACCGGGTATGAGTATGGTGATTTGTATACCACCGTTACCGATCCGCGCGGTACCCACACCACCAGCTATTCCGACATCTGGGGGCGGACTACTCTGGTGGAGGCCCTTGAAGGGGCAAACGTGCGCTACCATTATGACGTCGCCGACCGCCTGGTGAGGGTTGACCAACTGTCGACAGGTCCTTTAGCAAAAATGATTACAACTACATTGAGCTACGATCTGGCCGGGCGAAAGATCGAGATGAACGATCCCGATATGGGTGTCTGGTCTTACAGCTACGATGCTCTTGGTAATCTGAGCTATCAGGATGATGCAAAGGGCCAGCGTGTTTGCCTGTATTACGACAATCTCAACCGGCTGAGCGGTAAGCGATATGCCAACAGCGGCGATGTCTGTCCGGTTGTTCCTGACTCCTACACCGTCGAATATGTCTACGATAATATAGCGGGCGGAAACAACGGCATCGGACGGCGTACCGGTATGATCTATAGCTCCGGCAAGACCAGTTGGACGTACGATGTGCGTGGACGGGTCACCAGCGAGGTTCACGATCTGACCCAATTTGGTCCGGAGGAGCCCTATACCATCAGCTATACCTATAATCGGGCAGATCAACCGGTAACTGTTACCTACCCTGATGGGGAGATCGTCACGACCACCTACGACAATCAAATGCGCCCCATCGATTTGAGCAGCTCGTTGAACGTCGAGTATGCGAGCGATGCCTTGTTCGATGTGTTTGGTCGTCTTTATGACCTGACGGCCGGCAATGGCCTGCATACCCGGTACAGTTTCTACAAGCCCAGTATACAGGGTGGCAGGCTCGAAAACCTGACTGTCGGCGATGACTTGCTCAACCTCACCTATCACTATGATGCCATTGGAAACATCGAGGGGCTGGAAGATGATTCTCATGTTATTGGTGGCCAGAAAACCAAATATGAGTACGACAAGCTCAATCGCTTGATGAGTGCCGTCTCCGATGGTGGGCCTACGGGGGCTTATACTCAAAAATTTGCTTATGACGATCTGGGCCGGCTAAATGCCAAGACAACAGACGGGCAGACCCTGGATTATACATATCCCGGCTGGTCTGAGCCGCATCCCCATGCAGCCACCGGGATGGGAGAAGATAACCGGTATGAGTATGATGCCAACGGCAACATGGTCACACGCACCGAAAACGGGATCGAATATACCCAGGCCTGGACGGTAGAAAACAAGCTTGAACAGGTTAACTGGGTCAAGAATGGTGAAGCTTACGAGACTCGTTATGTTTATGATGGCGATGGTAATCGCATTGCGCAGATCGAGAGAGTTTCCGGTTCGGAAGCGGATCGAAAATGGAATCGCATCACTGTCTATGTTGGCGGCATCTATGAAGAGGTCTTCGAGGAGGCTGGGCCAGGACTAAGCCCGATTGATGACTCTGATGATGGGAAAGACGATAACATTCTGCCTATAGATCCACCGACCAGGACGAATATCGATATCGAGGATATTGATGTTGACAATGCCTTAGACGATCGGACGATAGGTGCAGATGAACCGGTGGGGCTATCTCAGAATGCCGGGGAGGAGAGGCTCGAAGATCCATCGAGTGGCTTGAATGATATCTGGGATTGGTTTACCGATCTGCTCAAGATGCCCGGACAGAAGGCTGTGGGCATTGCGAGGCCGGCAGCCCCGCCCAGTGAGGCACCCGAAGAGCAAGCCCTGAGCCCACTTCTGGCGGCTACTACCCGTACGTGGACAAGCAAAGCTGACTTCCTAACCGGATATCTCCTTGACAGAGTCGACGTCTACGACCTGGACGGCAGCATGCGTTTGTTCACTTACAACGACAACTTTAGCGACAACGAGTTGAATCCTGCTCGTTATACTGTCAGCTCTAGTTCGTTAGTTGAGCAAAACTCTCGCGCGGAGCGCCCGGCGTCGACAACCAACCGTTCCCTGGCTTTCAAGAACCTGACACTGTCAGGAGACTTCGACATTCAAGTCGACTATGGTATGTTGGCCTACACCAACGTTGATGTAGGGCCACGCCTGGGCATGAGTTTGACATGCCAAAACTCAAACTATCTCAGCTTTGCATTTGCGGCGAATTACTACCCCAGCTCCAGTTATCGCCAATATCGAATCGAGGGAATTTTCAGAGGGTGGGAAGATGATGGTAATCGAAGGCTGGATTTCCAGAGCGACGATTCTTCATACGATAAGGGTTCATTACGTATTGTCCGGACTGGGACAACATGGGAATTCTATTACAAGCGTTCAGGCGATGCCGGCTTCACATTCCTGGGCAAGCGTACAGAAAACGAATTGGGTACAGGGGCTTATGGTAATTGCTCGTTATCCTTGAACTCTACACAGTGGTACAAACCTGCCGATCCGCCAACTCCTAACAAAGCATATGCGGCTTACTTTGATAACTTCTTGCTTTCAAAGAATAATGGACATACCAACCCCTATACCAGCATTGGTACCTGGCGTGCCGAGGTCGATGGCGGCAAGAGCTGGGTAGCCTGGCAAAGCTTCAATTTGATCGGCTCTTGGGGTGGCTCGACCGGTTTCATCATCAGCGGACGTTCTTGTACAGGAGCAAACGGAACTGGTACGTGTGCCCCCTGGTATGCTATACCCAATCCGACGGCCTCGAATAACTGGCCGGCTTCAGTAGGAAATTACCGTTACTTTCAGGTAGAAGTGCTGCTGTCCGGTGGCGCATCGACACCCCAGATGGATGAAATCCGCCTGAACTACAACCCGGATACCGTTTCGCCGTCCAACCCGATCCCCCCAGCGATTGAGACACATGGCGCCAAAGATAACGCTTGGCAGAACAGTGCATCAACGCCATCTTTTACCTGGACCGCCTCATCAGACTCGGGTAGCGGAATAGCTAAATACAATATCTACTGGGGTACAGGTAACTACTCAGATAATCCACCGACTACCCATACGAGCACATCACCCAGCTTCACCGCTCCGAGCGCGGTTGCCAGCGGCAGCACTTACTATCTGTGGGTGCAGGCAGAAGATAAGGTCCTGAATAAATCAGGTTGGAAGAAGATGTTCACCTTCCGCTATGAAACCACGCTGCCATCTAATCCGATACCCCCAGCTACTGAGACACATGGGGCTAAAAATAATGTCTGGCAGAACAGTATATCGACACCGTCTTTCACCTGGACAGCATCGACGGACACATACAGCGGGATGGCCGGATATAACATCTATTGGGGAACAGGTAACTACTCGGATAATCCACCGACTACCCATACGAGCACATCACCCGGTTTCACCGCTCCGAGCGCGGTTGCCAGCGGCAGTACCTACTATCTGTGGGTACAGGCGAAAGATAATGCAACAAATAAATCAGCCTGGCGGAAGATGTTCACCTTCCGCTATGATGTCACGTTACCCACCAACCCGACACCCCCAGCCACCGAGACGCATGGTGTTCAAAATAATGTCGAGCAGAATGATGTCTCAGACCCAGCCTTCACCTGGAGTGGGGCATCCGATGCCCACAGCGGCGTGGCCGGCTACAACGTCTACTGGGGTACGGACGCCAATGGCACCTCGATCACCGCGTCCCCAACCACCCCCGCCTATGATCCGGTGGGAGATGTTCCTGACAACAGCACCACCTTCCTACGGGTGCAGACGAAGGACAACGCGGGAAATCTGGCGGCCTGGGTGACCATGTTCACCTTCCGCTATGGCAGCAGCGGTGGCGGCACGCCCGTGGGAGTGACGAAATACTACTACCTGGGCGGGCAGCGCGTGGCTATGCGTACCAGTGAGGGTGTTTTCTATCTGAACGGCGATCACCTGGGCTCTACCAGTCTGGTTACCAACCAGGACGGCACGCCCGTTTCTGAGAGCCGCTACCTGCCCTTCGGCGAGCCCTACTGGACCGACGGCGACCAGGTCACCGATTACACCTTCACCGGCCAGCGCGACGACGGCTTTGGGCTGATGGACTACAATGCCCGGTACTATTCTCCCGTGTTGGGTCGGTTTATTCAGGCTGACACTATCATCCCCGAAGGGATCCAAGGGTTGGATCGCTATGCGTATGTCAATAATAACCCGACGCGCTTTGTCGATCCTACTGGACACAATTGTGAAGATATCCCGTATGAAGAAGCTAGAATGTCTTGCGAGGCGGGGCAAAGAGAAAATGAAAAGCTGTTGCCGGTGCTCCCGGGTGCGGGTTGTTCCGGCACACGTGGCATGGCTTATGAATGTGAGTATTCGGCTGTCTTTGTGCCAGGTACAGTGGAAACTGATGCTCCAATTTACACCACCCATGACCTTATGGTTATACTAAGATCGCTGCATGCCGACGACGACATAAACAACTACATTATCAGCGTGATACCCAACTTCTTCAAGCTTCCTGAAATCATAGATAAAATACTCGATTGGGTTTCCATTCCAACGATGCAAACGGCCCAGGAGCGAAATGACATGGTCCAGGATTATGTTGTGGACTTGGCACTTGCTAATAATGAGACCGTGTTTCTTACGTATCACTATTATGAATTTGAGACTCCCATGCCTACAGTCTACGAGCCCAATCGAACGCATCTATCTCGGGTAGGTGTCGTGACACTCAATACGGGCACCTCCTCGATGGTGAGTTTTACCCTCGGACCCATTGATTCACTAAATTTTTCTGCCTGGTTCAATGCTGTACCTACCTGGACGGTAGGGGGGCCAACTTACAAGACCTACCTTCCACTGATATATCGGTAAACTTTATCTTGTTTCCACGCTCTGCGTTGAGATAAGCTCCCACCGCTCGATCCAACCGGTCAGAGCGGTGGGAGTGTCATCGGGCTGATAGGGTCGCTCAGTAATAGAGTTGGCCGGGTTATGCCTGAGAGACCCACTGCAAGCGGCTTGCCCAACGAGGACATGGCATAAGTCACTCAATCCGTAACCTATGAATTTTGATTCGTAGGTTACGGATGATCGATCCGAGCCTTATGGATTGATCGTCCCCTATAAGCGGATCTGTGAACGGTTATCTTGTTCCCATGCCCTGCGTCGCGATAAGCTCATACCGCTCGATCCAACCAGCCAGGACGGTGGTGGGGGATTGTCATTAGACTTATGATTACCAGCGATAGGATTGGCTGGTTTAGGGGGTGGGAGCGATTCCACCCACTCGATTAACTCTGTCTGTTAGTGCCGAAGCTTTAGAATCAAGATCCATGAGGAGAGATAGGCATACATGCTCGATAACAAACAAACGCATGACGGACAAATATTCAGCCTGTTTGGCATAGTGCCTGGGATAGTCGCATTGATTGTAGTGGCAATTTTAGATGGTATGATTGTGTAGGAAGCCGTTACCGGCAGTTATGTCGATAGGTGGCTGGGTGACATCGTGTCTTTGTGTTTCTGGGGAAGCCCATCTGTCGCTTTGGGAGGTCTGGTATTTGGGATCATCGGGATAGGCAAGCACAACCCAAACAGGCTTAGTGCCATTGCGGGGATAGTTATACCTGGTTTGGGTCTAATAGCTATGATGCTGTCGTATATTGTAATGTTCTATAGTTTTGCTCTGCAATTCCAAAACAGCTCATTCTAACAGATTGTTTAGCCAGCATATCGACTACCCACAGAACGCATCTTTCGGTCAAAGGAGCTTTCCAATTCTCTGGGATGCGTGAGCCGATCTATTAGCATGGCAGCGGTCGGATTGAAATCCGACCTACAATTGGAAATGGCCTCTGTGGTAACCTTCACCTTTTGGTTTTTTAGACTAAGAACTGATCACTGAAAACTATACGGACTTGAAGCTCAGAGGCTGAAACAATGACCAAGGCCATAGAGAGCAAGGCCAAGAACCCCCTCTGTCGAAGACGACAACTTCAATATTGGTGAGCTTTAGCCTGTTTTCCGCACTTTAATTCCGTTCAAAAAGGCTGTTTTCACAAGCCGCCGGAGTGAGTTTTACTCTATATTGCATTTTCTGGAACGCTCTCATACGCCAATATCTCGCTCTGCAAACGCTGGAGACTTGCAATTGGAGGCTAAAAACGCAGTAGCGCAACACTTGCTACGTTTCTGCCATAGTCTTGTGTGAATAGCACCTCGCTCGTGCTGTCATTCCCGTGAAAACGGGAATCCATAAGCACCAAGCGGATTCCCGCTTTCGCGGGAATGACAAAGAGGGTGTCTTCATAGCAATTTATGCGCTATTGCCTAACAACTGATCACTGAGCACTGAAAACTGATCACCAAAGACGGTTATACAAAGTGCGAAATTCAGGCTTTAGACGACTTTCAGTCGCTTCCCAAGCTACCGGCCTTAGCCGGTAGTCGTTGACGTTGTGTTGAGGAAATGGCATGGATGGAATACGCAATTGCCGTCGGGGGAGCATAAGATGACATGCCGGGAATCAAATCTGCTGCTGTCTGTTACACCAAAACAGATTGCTGATGTAGAATATGACGAAACTCAGGTAACAGAGACTCAAATCGCCGCGGCGGTTGAGCGTGCCGGATATACACTGGTTCTGTCTTCGACATAGAGCGTGGTTCCCATTGGGATGGGTGATGGAGGCGGGCAGGCCAGATCGGACTACCCGCCTCTTTTGTTGCCTGGCTCACGAGGATCGAGATGAAACTATCTGTTATTATGCCTGTCTATAACGAAGTCAAGACAATCGAGGAGATCGTCAAACAGGTGCTGGCGACCAAACTGGCACATGAGATCGTGATGGTGGATGACGGCTCGACCGACGGTACGCGCGACATCATGAAGCAGTGGGAGAATCACCCTGTGATCCGCGTCATTTACCATGACTGCAACAAGGGCAAGGGAAGCGCCGTTCGCACCGGTTTCGAGGCTGCCACCGGTGACGTGTTTGTCATCCAGGATGCCGATCTGGAATATGACCCACGCGATTATCCTAAGTTGCTTCAGCCCATCGAAGAGGATAGGGCGGACGTGGTGTACGGGTCACGGTTTATCGGTGGGCCGGCCCGCAAGGTCTACTTCTGGCACCGGGTCGGCAACCAGATGTTGACATTGACTACCAATATCCTGTACAACCTCGATCTAACCGATATGGAAACGTGCTATAAGTGTTTCCGCGCTGAGATTGTTCGGGGGATGGTGCTTCGCTCCCGGCGCTTCGAGTTTGAGCCGGAGATCACGGCCAAGATCGCCAAGCGAGGCTACCGGATTTTTGAGGTGCCGATTGCTTACTATGGTCGGGAGTATCACGAAGGCAAAAAGATTACCGGCATGGATGCTTTTCCGGCTATCTGGGCGCTCCTTAAATATCGCTTTGTGGATTGAAACGACGGGGGGCAATGCGTACTCGACGGTTATCTTTACCGGCGCGTCTCTGGCTGATGACGGCGCTTTTTCTCATCGGCGCGGCTGTTCGTATTGCTCCCCTGACCGATAACCGCTTTCATCCCGACGAAGCGTTGTTCGCGACCCTGGCCCGGTTGGTGGTCAGCGGTCGCGATCCGCTTTTATCGACCACTCCTTTGTTGGTCGATAAGCCGCCGCTGTTTTACTATACGCTGGCCGGCGGCATTGCACTTGTTGGCGGCAGTGAGTTGGCGGCGCGTCTCCCCGGTCTCTTTGCCGGTCTGATCTCTCTGGCTCTCACCGCGCGTCTGGCCTGGCAGTTATGGCGATCTGAATCGACGGTCTGGTGGGCGATGGCACTGATGGCATTGTCACCTTTCACCATCCTGTTTGCCCCCACCGTTTTTGCCGATCCCCAATTTGTGATGTGGCTGCTCGCCACGTTGGTTGTCGTCGGCGCGGGTCGATGGGGGTGGGGGGGGGTGTTGTTTGGGTTAGCTATGGCGACCAAGCAGAACGCCCTCTTTTTTGCTCCGCTGGTCTTGGGGGTAGGGCTGGTCCAGACTATCGATGCAAATATTTGTTGGCGTCGTGTGTGGGGGTGGATCTGGCGCTTCGCATTAGCCTTTGGCCTCGTGTTGGCTTCGATGCTGATCTGGGATGTGGCCCGGCAGGGCGCGTCGAGCTTTTGGTCGGCGGGTGTCCAGGTCAACGATCCCGGCCGGTTGGCCCGCAGCCGCGAGGTCTGGCCGCGTGCCGTCGAGTGGCTGGGCTGGCTGCATTATCTGACCGCGCTGAGCTGGCTGAACGCGATCCTGGCGATTCTATTGATGGTTTTAGCTCCGCTGGAGGTGGCGCTCTATCCCCGAAGGCGCGGCGCCGCGATCAGCCTGGTCCTGCTGGCTTTCGCGATCGGCTATCTGGGCTTACAGTGGCTGGTGGCCTTCCCGGTGCTGGATCGCTATCTGCTGCCGCTTGTGCCTCTCATTGCGCTCCTCTCCGGGCGTGCTGCTACCTTGCTGCGTCATAGTCTGCTCAAGCTGACAATCGCCCGCAGGTCGGCTCGATGGGCGTTGCCTTTGCTCCTGGCTGCAATGCTTGCCTGGCCGGCCTGGAGAGCGTCGAACAGCACCTATCCCATCGGGGGTGATCACGGTGTCTATGATGGGATTGACCAGGCAGGTAGCTATCTGCGCCGGCAGCCTGAAGGATCAGTGGTTTATTATCACGCGCTGGGCTGGATGATGGATTACTACCTGTTTGACGGCTATCTCTATCTGACATGGTTTGCCTCTCCTGCCTGGCTATCTGAAGATCTGAGTGTCTTTGGTCATACTGATGTTTCCCGCTATCTTGTTCTCTCGAAGATCGAAAGTCCGGTGGAGATACAGAACGCCATCCGCGATGCAGGCTGCAAGGCCACACCAGTGATCGAGCCATCTGACCGTTTTGGCGCTCCTTCAATCGTCGTCTATCGCCTGTCTTGCGAGCTTCCGTAGCTCAAAATACATCACTCGATGATCAAGTTTTTAACATTGACGGGTGATCAGCTTCAAAACTGAGGCGATGGTCATCGTTTCGGCCATTTGGATCAAAATGGCTCCTGGACTCTCCTGTGAGCCAATCCGTTAGCATGGCAGAGGTCGGATTGAAATCCGATCTACAACCGACAACGTTCTCTATAGTAACCTTTGCCTTTTGGTTTTTAGACTGAGAACTGATCACTGAAAACTGATTACCAGGCAATGGGAAAAGCTTAATCGTCGAGTAAAAACTGTCCCAAGTTATTGAGAAGATATGCTTTTCGTGCATTCGGCGAATCGAAGGGACAATCAGGGAAACCTTCTCGTCAAGCACTTGCAACGATCCGGATTGCCGGATCGGCTTATACCGGAGGAAAAGCGCGGTTTTGAGCGGGAAGGGGTAGGGCGAGAACCTGTGACGAAGAACAACGCGCATTAGGCGATAGGTGTAAAACTTATGGCAAGAAAGACGTATCAGATGGTGTTTGGCGTTGCCGTGTTATTGTCGGTGCTTGGGTGCCGACCGGCAGTGACGGTTGGATGTCAGGAGATGGTCGTCCTGTTTGTGATAGTGGTAGTTCTACTCGGGCCACTGTTGTTCAGGATGTATCAACTCTGGCTGAGAGCGTCGGATAAACAAGATGAGCACAGAGACGGATAGCCGCAGGCATTCATTCCCCGTACGCTTGCCCATTCGCATGTCAGAGGCGGTCTTTTCCCATGAACGGGTCCTCGAATCTGCCGCTCCCGGCTCAGACACCATCGTCGATCAATCGTCAATTATTCAGGTTTCAGTAACCCAAGATCACGAGCGCGCAAGGCGGCCTCGGTGCGGTCTTGCACGCCTAGTTTATCCAGAATGGTCGAGATATAGTTTTTGACTGTGCCTTCGGCCAGGAAGAGCCGGCCGGCGATTTGGCGATTGGTAGCGCCCAATGCCAGCAGGTGCAAAATCTCCTGTTCGCGCTCAGATAGAGGAACAGGGAGGTGTTCGAGGGTTGGTTGGGTGGGTTCCGCCAGGCGCGAGAACTCGGCCAGTACTTTGCGCGCCACTGAAGGCTCAATTAGCGCCCCTCCAGCGGCGACTTTACGGATGGCTTCAGCCAGCTCATGCCCCGAGACGTCCTTGAGCATGTAGCCAAGCGCCCCGGCGCGCAGACCGTCGAACACGTAGGCGTCATCATCGAAGGTGGTCAAGATGATCACCCGTGCTTCGGGCCAACGCCGGCGCAGGCGTTGCGTGGCCTCCACACCGTCCAGGCGAGGCATGCGAATATCCATCAGCACGACATCCGGATGGCTCGCTTCATACTGTTCAAGGGCAACCTGGCCATCCTCAGCCTCGGCTACGATCTCCAGGTCTCTCTCTAATTCAAGCAGTGTGCGCAAACCTTCACGCATCAGGCGCTGGTCATCGACGATCAAGATACGGATAGGATCCATGAGCTAAATCTCCTGATTGGGGAGCTGAATCGCCAGGATGGTACCGCTGCCCGTCCGGGCTGAAAGTGTGATCGTGCCTGCCAATTGGGCTGCGCGCTCTTGCAGTCCAAGCAGGCCAAAGCCGGCGCTGGGGGTATCATCCGCCAGGCCGCGGCCGTCATCGATCACTTGCAAGACAATCCGGTCAGGTGAGCATTCCAGGCGCAGCCAGGCCTGGTGGGCAGCGGCATGGCGCTGGATATTGGTTAGGCCCTCCTGCGCCGTACGGTAAAGGGCCAGACGTTGAGCGGAAGACACCTCGCAGGTATTTCCAGGCAGCTCCAGGTGAACGGCTAGACCGGTCGTTTCCTGGAAGCCGGCGACCAGATGTCGCAGAGCCTGTGTTAGCGAAAGCTCGATTTCAACCGGCTCGCGCAGCCGTCCGACAGTCCGGCGCAGGTCTTGCAGTGCCTCCCGTACCTGCCGGCGGCTGGTATCAATCATGGCCGCGGCTCGATTGGGCTCGCCGGATACCAATCGCTGAGCGCCTTCCAGATGGACAACCACGGTTGTCAGGCGGTGGCCAATGGTATCATGCATCTCCCGGGCCAGCCGGTTGCGCTCCTCGATTACTGTCAGGGTTTCTACCTGCGCGGCGTATTCTTCGAGCGCACGGTTCTTGGCCTGAAGTTCATCGAGCAGCAGGGCATTTTGATGTTGGGTAAGGCGTGCCTGGGTAAGCGCATGGGTCAGAATGCCGAAAAATAGATAACCGCCTGCATAAATAGCCATTGCTTGCAACCCACTGACCAGGCCTTCCTGCTCGAAGAAAAACCAGCCGGTCAGCAAGGTAAAGCCTCCCAGCCACAGCAGTCCCGCTCGCAGCGGGTTGTAAAGCATGACAGTCACACTCAAGATAAAAAACAGGAGAATAAAGGACGATCTGGCCTGGGTTGTTTCGATCAGCGTGACCACCAACCCGATTTGCAGAACGATGATCAGGTTTGCCCGGCGCCGGTTTTCCGGTGAGTCGTTTTGTTCCGGCAGGCGGCTGTTCAGAATGCCGATGCCCACCAGGAAGCTCAAGGCCAGCCAGCGCAGGAGGATGCGATCGATCTCCCACAAACCGGCGGCAGTTATTCCTGCCAGGGCGAGGTAGGAAACTATCGATAAGCGGTCGAGGCGAAAGAAGCGTTGCATAGGCCCATTAAACCACAAAAACGCGACCAGGTGTTAGTTTGTGCTTTTCATAATCCGTGCTTTGCACAATCCACCTGGTCGCATACATTCCGGGGTTATACTTGAGCGTCGGCTGGAACGTCGGTGGGCGTTTGGGATTCCCGGCTTCTCGGTATGACCACCAGGACGATGGCGCCCAGTCCGGCGAGGATAACCAGGAATTGGAGCAAGCTGCCGGCGATCGGCGCGGCGAAGAGCAGGCCCATGATGAGCAGGCCAATCAGCAGTGGCGCGTAGATATGACTGTTCCACTCCGGGCGGACGCGGGCGAGTATCCAGCGCCCACCCAGGTAGGCGACGATTGCCTGGCACAAGTAGCTCAGCGTGAACAGAATGGCGACGAAAGCCAGGCCCAGGGCGGGGAAACCGGCCAGCAGAGTCAGCCCCGTCAGGTTATCCAGGCTCAGCAGTCCGAAGACCACCGCGACTACAATAACAACACCGAATGCTACCAACCAGATGACCGGAGCGGCAACCAGGCCAACCAGTCCGATCCCCAGGCTAGGCAGCGGGCGTGACAGCAGATTCTCAGCCGGGCCGGTGATCCAGCGGGGAGCAAGCCAGGCAATGAGCAGTCCAATCAGCAGCAGCGCTATCAAGCGGCGCAGCGCGTCGAACACATAGGATGAAGCACTGTTCTGCTGGGCCAGTTCCCGGGATAGCTGTTCATCTTGCGGGGGCAGGGTGTGCGTCACATTTTCCGCTACGCTGTTGGCCGCATCGACTGCCTTGGTGCTGACATATTCAAAGTCACCGGCCACGTGTGCTTCTGAGCCAAAAGTCAGGCCGGCTGGGACTGACGGCATGGGCGGCATATTTGGACTATGGTAGTAGCTGGGAGAGTAACCACCGTCCGATGTATCGACCGAGACCTTCGCGTTCCGACCCACTGTACTCTCCAGGCGCAGACGGCTGCTGCCCACCAACAGATCGTTGGTGATCTGCCCGGAGACCAGGCTTTGCATGGCGCCAATCACCAGTGAGCCGCCGATCTGGCTGCCGGACTGGCTTTCGACGCTGGCGCCAGCCATATAAACATTGTGATTGACTTGCGCATCAGGTCCAATCGTCAACACGGAACCTATGGCGATCACGTCGTGGCCAACCTCACCATTCACCGTGATGCCCGATCCAACCGTGAACACGTTGCCGGTGACCTTGCCGTTGATGATCACAGTTTCGCCCCCCGCGATCAAGTCACCGTTGATTGTTCCATCCACGATCACTTCGGTTCCGCCTGCGAACAGATCATCGTCGATGACCTCATCTTTGCCGATCACCACTCGCTCGCCGTTGCGATCTTCAAAAGCCGATGCCGCAGGGGTGGCGATGAACAGGACTATGAGGAATAGGGTAAGTAGAGTAACAATACGGGTTTTGCGATTCATTTTGACCTCCAAAATGTGTAATAGATAGTTGATCCTGGTCTAATCTTATAGAAACCCGGTCACTTCACACAGTGCCGGAGGTCATATTGGTGGTCATATGACGAGTCTTCTCCAAAAATTCTGTTTTCCCCTGCCCTCGTATGCGAGATCATTCCTGTGATTGTCTGCGGTCTGTCTTGCCACCTGCCGTAGCTCATTTGTGACGGGTATTTATTGACAAGAAAGAAACTGCAATCGTATCTTCTCCATAATCCGGGGAGGGGTAACTTCAAGCCAATTCTGGGTGATCAGTTTTCAGTGATCGACAATTACACGACATCGACGATTACACGACATCAATGATTGTTGGTCAATCGTTGTGAGCAGTTTGTTACCGTGCAACCACTCCGGTTTGTGGGTGCGCGTGAACTGAGCACACTCTCATCGCTACAGGATTGAGCTTAAGTTGACGCTTATGGTTGTGCATCATATTTCCACGAAACTTCCATCATATTTCCATGGTGGTACGCTGAGAATCTCGATATTCTAAAGTCGTCGAGATATTACAAGTACAGAACCCATAAAACATGTTGCCGCCAAACATTGGGCCGATCAAGACACTCCACACAAGGTAGGCAACCCTGCCACATAGGCTAGAGCCACAGCAGGAATATCTCAGTTCCTTGAGTGAGCTTTCCGCTATGCTTCATCAGGCGGCGTCACAGCAGCTTGCCAAGCGGAAGTGTCTTTGCGTGCGATTTTGGCTATTGAACTTCAATTGTCCGGAAAGGAGGGGTATCTGCTCGGATTTTACATATCGTTTGTCTTGTCCATGAAATTTGTCGTATAAGCATACTCAAAATGGAGGAAAAAATGTTCAATACTGTTCTGAAAATGCGATGGAACAAGATGGTAGCCGTACTCGCTATTGGTCTCGCTGCCATTCTCACCATTCTCGCAGTCTCGGTTGTGCCGGCTCGGGCCGGCAGTCTCCAGCGCGGCGGCTTCTCCCAGTTCTCAAACGGAAATGGAGCGCATGGCGGTGGCTTACCGGCCATCAATGGCGGCATAGCCGGGTTAAGTGGTTTCCGCTTCAATTTCAAGGGTGGCGATCATCACATTGCAAGCGTCGCTGCAACCTTCGATACCAGCTATATAGGCTCTTGTGAGGGTTCCTGGTGTGTCCTGTACACAGATAAAAATCACGACGATCCCTTTTGGTACGACATGAGCTGGCAAGAGCTGCCGGTGGGATCTATCTACAAATTGAGCTACGTCAGTCTGAATAGTAATACGACGATCTACAGACTCGGTGATGCAACTCCTGAAACCACTCCTGTTTTGACCGGTTTCCGAATGTCGGTCAACGGCTACACCGACATGCATTTAGATAAGATCTCGGCTCGCGTGTATACGGAAAACGGCAGCGTGTACGCCTATGCATGGTTCGATGACGATGGCGGATCGAAGTCACGATATGCTCAGATCAGCTATGCCGAAATTCCGAATGCTCACATCCAAATCAAGCCAACCATCAGCGGATTCTCGAGCGGCAAAGAGGTGAGTGGCAGCCTGGACGGACAGCACCCTGTCTTACAGGGTTTTGGCATGATGTTCTGGGGGAATGATCATCACATCGATCGCTTGGGCGCTCAAGTCACTCCAGGAAGCTGGCGCATTACTTTCGAAGATAAGAAGCCCGATGATCGTTATCAATACTGGCTCTACTGGGCTGAGATTATTCCCTAGCCGGAAACAGTAGGGGGCCCTCGTCAAAGGCAGCCTCACCGAAAATCTCATGTTCGAGGGCCGAGAGGCTTTTGAGGCAACCGACAGGAAAAACGCCGGAATAGGACATGAGGCTCAACGGAAGTAATGACAAGCCCTTCATTCTACGCTAATCAGAGTACCGAGAACGACGAATTGAAGCCTGTTTGTCCGGTTATGTGAGGTCAAGAACCACTTCTAAATGCCTCATGTCCTCAAATGATGCGATTCTTGGTCGGGTTCCATCTGGAATAAGCCGGATAAGGGACATCTCTCTCATGCCAGGCATAGATTTGGTGTAACTACTCAGCTATTGGCGGTATCTGTTTGATAGTTTTGATCGACGGGTGATTGGTGATGGAGGATGAGTGCTATTTTTCGGGTTACAGACAAAGATCAGCAAGGGTGGATGACCGCTACCATCGCAAGACTTGGCGCGGGTCTGTTGATCGTGGTTATAGCGATTGGCTGGTTTGTCACACAGGAGGAGAGAATCCTCATTGCGCTTGATGCCAAAACCGGTCGCGTTCATTGGTCCGGAAGATTGGGCAGAAATGTAGCAGATGATGTGTCTGCCACAGGCGGTCGCGTGAGCGACCCGGTTGTCGATGGGGGTTGCGTGTTTATAGATGTCTTGCTCAAAGGTGATGGTGATAACAAGGCATTCGCGCTGATGGCTTTTGATGCCACAACAGGCCATCGACTATGGGAATATGTCTATGCATCAGAAGATGAGGACATAAAGGGAATGGTCAACACCAAGCCATTGGCTACGGCAGGCGTTGTTGTAGATGATTTTGACCATTTCACGCTCAGCATACTTGATGCTGCCACAGGAGATTTGCAGCATACGATAACAGGCATCAAATCCGGGGACAGAATGCCGCGAACCCTGGCGGCTGTGCTGGAAGCGGACCATCTGCTCACTCTCCGGTGGGCAGACCAGGTCGTGACAGGCTTGCAAGCGCATGATCCTGAAACAGGGATGTCGCTGTGGCAAACTGATTGGGATCAGGCGCGGGAAATCACAACATTCTTTGACCCTGTGACAGCCAATAACCGAACAGTCTTTGTGGTATTTGACTCTTCTGAAGGAGAGTCGACCATCATTGAAGCCTACGACCTTGTCTCTGGTACGCTCTGGTATCGCCTTGAAGAACCATGTTTCCGGGTTTTGCCTGTTGAATCCGGATTATATTGTAACTGCTTTGGCCGTCTGGTTGTTTATGATGCAATGACAGGTGCGTTGGATTGGACATTCCCGCCCTCTGTATCCCAACCGGAGACGCTCCTTCTCTGGTTGGGAAATCTGGAGGCTAATAAGCAGCATGTCTATGTGACGATGTTCAACAGAGATGCTTCTACTACTATCGTACAGGATGAATGGCTCGTCGCGCTCAATCCCGCTGACGGCCAGGAGCATTGGCGAAAGCTGATTGTGGATGACAGCTTCTCCGCTTCGGCTTTTCAGAGCCCAACCTCCCCTCGTCCGAGCGCCGGCTCGGAATCTGTCTTTGTTGTCAGCGGTCTTGACCACCAGCTTGCGCTGGTAGCACTTGCGGCGGAGGATGGCACAGAGCTGTGGCGGTTTCCGGTTCATTCTATCAACAACTCGCCAACCTATGATGAAGGTCGTGTATTCGTGAGTGATTATGCGCCCCGTTGGCGAAACTGGCTGATGTGGCTCAACCCGGCCTGGCATTGAGCCATCTCTTGTTATGTCCTGCTGGTGTTGGCACCGGATGTTTAAGATATCCTGACCGGGTTACCTGGTTGAGTTGGCGGCAACCGTATTCCTTGCTTACCCGGTGACTGTAGCTTAGGTTATGTCTGGAAAGGCGTTTATAAGGCCATGGTACAAAACGCACTCATCTGGGCCAAAAGCCAAGTCCTTCGTTTGTGGCGTTCGAGGCTGTTGGCGATTCCTGTATTCCTGGTTAGCGAGCTGCTTGTTCTGATCTACTGGATCGAGTTTGCGTTTTCCTGTTCCGGGACTTTTGCCCGGATTATGTTGATGTTTATTTGCAACGGAGGTGATCCTGTTTTTGCCATTGACTTCCTCATTGTTGCCCCTGGTATGTTGTTGGTCTGGTGGCGAGGGAATAACAACCACCATGCCAATGCTCTCAAAATCGGCTTATTAGTCTACTATCTCTTTTTACGCTTTGTTAGGGTGTGGCTCATGGCACATTGGCAAGTCTTGGAACATCTCTAAGCATTGGCCTCTCAGGGTAAATACCGAAGTTGCAGGAACGGCTTAGGAGCAACCCGACTGAGTGTTACAGCAATCGGCGATTTTGCAGTACTCTGCTCCTCGTTGTATATGTGGAAAGGCTGTCGGGAGAAAGGATAATCGGAAAATGGAGCGATCATTGTCTATTCTGACCTGGCTATCGAGATGGAGCCTGGTCTTGCTGAGCCTCACAGCTCTGGCCGGGTGCAACGCAACAGAACCTCCAACGACTGAGCGTGAAGCATTGGTGGCCCTGTACCAGGCGGCGGGAGGTCAGAGCTGGCATGGCAACAGGGGCTGGTTGGGTAGCCAATCAGTGTGCACATGGCAGGGGATTACCTGTTCATGGGGACATGTTGTAGAGATCGATCTGGTTGCGAATAATTTGCAAGGGGAGTTGCCACCAGAGATCGCTCATCTGAGCGATCTTCAGGAGCTGTGGATGGACCACAACAAACTCGTCGAGCTACCACTGGAGATCGGCCGGCTTACCAGCCTCCAAGTGCTGTCTCTGGGGAATAACCAGATCTCAACGCTGCAGCCGGAGGCAGGCCAGCTCACCAACCTTCAGGTGCTGAACCTGGATCACAACCAATTGACCAGGCTGCCACCGGAGATCGGCCAGCTCACCCATCTTCAGCATCTGAGCCTGGATGGCAATGATCTCTCAATGCTGCCGCCGGAGACCTACCAACTGAGCAATCTCCGAAGCCTATCTTTGCAGTATATCCGACTCACAGAACTGCCGTCAGAGATCTACCAATTCACCAACCTCCAGTCACTGAATCTGGGCAACACACAACTCTTCAAGCTGCCGCCGGGGATCAGCCGGCTCTCCAACCTCCAGTCACTGTATCTGAGTAACAACCAGCTCGCCGAGCTGCCGCCGGAGATCTGCCAATTATCTAACCTCCAGACGCTGTTTCTGGACAACAACCAACTTACCGGACTGCCGCCGGAGATTCGTCGACTGATCACCCTTCGTACACTGGGGCTGGACAACAACCAATTCGCGAAACTGCCGCCGGAGATTGGCCAACTTACCAATCTACATGAGCTGTACATATCCGACAATCAACTTACATCCTTACCACCGGAGATCGGCCGTCTCACTAACCTTCAGAGACTGTTGCTGTGGGGTAATCGGCTCTCGACACTGCCGCCAGAGATTGGCCAACTTACCAACCTCCAGGATCTGCATCTGGCAAACAACCAACTGGCCGAGCTGCCGCCCGAGTTCGGCCGGCTCACCAACCTTCGGACACTGTATTTGAGCGACAACCAACTCACCGAGCTGCCGCTGGAGATCGGTCAGCTCTCCAATCTCCAGTCACTGTATCTGGACAACAACCAACTCTCCGAGCTGCCGCCGGAGATATGCCGAAGTGTTTATCCAATTGACATCAGGAAAGATCTGTGCGACGAATGACCGACACCGGGTGCAGTTCCATATGGAATGCGGAAAAAGGTTAATCCATAGTTGTGGCCAATGGCACTGGTAATCGGATGATCGAGAGACTGACTGCACCTAACTTTACTCTATCTTACTTACCTGAGAGAACAAATGAACCTGACTGCTGATCAACTGGCCTTCATTGTTTTTAGCTGCGGAGCGTTGTTGTTTGTGCTTCTAGTGCTCGGTGTGGTTATCACAATTGCTTTCGTTGCAGCGCGAATAATCACTGGATTTAGAGGCTTCAGCAACGCTGTTGAGCAACGAAATCAGTTAGAAGAGACCTGGCACATGCTGGCCGAGCGTACCGGGCTATGTTATCGGCCAGGCGATCTATTCAACTTCCCATCGGTGGTTGGTAATTACCGAGGTCGTCCCTTGCGACTCAGCTTCTTCAGCCCTCGCTCCACGCACCTGACGATAGTTGAAATCCTTCTCCAGAATCCGGCAGGTTGGTCACTGTATCTACAGCCGCAGGATGTTATGGATACACTTGGTAAAGCCATTGGCCTGCGCGATATCGAGATCGGCGATCCGGCCTTTGACCAAAAGTTTCGCATCGGCAGCACTCCTCCAGATGCTGCTGCCAGGATGCTTGCTAACGACACGTTGCGCACAATGCTGCTCACGGTTCCTCTCCGGCAGTTTGCGTTGGAGGGCGACCGGCTCTACTACGCGGTGCATCGATTGGAAATAGAGATCGACCCTCTATGCCTCTTGTTCGACCGGCTCAGTAGTGTGGCGGATGAAGTCGAGCGTGCTCAAAAGGCACAGAAAGCAGCAGGAGCAGACAGGCCCCAAGAGTCAGTCTTTGCCTCAGATATCGCCCAACCTCAAGCAAGTAATGACCCATTCGCCGGCCGCGGTTTGGTGTTATCCACCTCGTTGCTGCGCAGCATCGATCCTATGCACAAGGCGCAATGGGTAAGCTGTCTTGGAATTGTTATATTAGCTGCAATGGTGTGGACGACAGTATGTCTCGCCATCGTGGCCTACCATTTG
Source organism: Anaerolineae bacterium (assembly GCA_016928235.1). Taxonomy (GTDB): domain Bacteria; phylum Chloroflexota; class Anaerolineae; order Aggregatilineales; family UBA3940; genus JAFGMS01. The sequence goes on from JAFGLD010000036.1 coordinate 73,678, forward strand.
TTCTTGGGGGCGCCGTAGTCGCCTCCCCGTGTTTTCTCGCGGATTGTCGACTCTTTGTGAATCAAAGGATTAGGAGAGACCATGATAGACAGACACACACATGTCAGATTTCAAAATGTCAATCATCTGCTGGTTTTAGCTTTGCTGATTGCCCTGATGTCAGGTTGCACATATCCATCTCCGCATGTGGCTGCCAGCCCTGCATCGACGCCTCCTGTCGCAGACGAGGATGCCTATAAGTTGGCTGAAACTGGCGTGACTCGCAACGCTGATTGGATTCCATATACCGAGGTTATCGATGGAGTAGAAATGGCGCTCGTCCCGGCGGGATGTTTCATGATGGGGAGTGACGATGGGGGGCGCTTCGAACAACCTGTACACCAGGTATGCTTCGAGGAGCCATTCTGGATCGACATGACCGAAGTCACCCAGACACAGTTTGAGCGGTTTGGCGGAAAGGCCGGCCAGGGAAACCACTTTTCTGGCTTTCTAACAGGTGAGGATTTACCTCGAGAAAGCATCACATGGGACGAATCGGATGCTTTCTGCCGTCAACGTGGCGTGCGACTGCCCACCGATGCAGAGTGGGAATATGCAGCACGCGGACCGGACGGGCTGGTCTATCCGTGGGGAGATGCGTTTGTCCCCGATAATGTCGTTTATGCCTATGGCCCCGATCCTGCTACCCGAGCCAGGGAAGTGGGGAGTAAGCTGGGCGGGGCATCCTGGGTAGGCGCGCTTGACTTAACCGGAAATGTAGAGGAATGGGTGAACGACCGGTTCTCAGAAACGTACTACAGCGAATTGCCTGATGGGGCAGTAAACCCGCAGGGGCCGGACACCGGAACATCTCGTGTACGGCGAGGCGGCGGATGGAATCCCATGGACCCCTTGTGTCTACGCGCGTCTTTCCGGGTTGGTGGAGGTAATCCATCTCGTATGGCGACAAACCATCTTGGCCTTCGCTGTGCTCGATCTTACGAGAAATAGAATTGTAATCTCGGAGTGTGTTAAAAGTTTGGTAGTGAGGCTCTCACATAAATTTGGGGTGACGGACGACTGATAGTCGTTGATGGACGACTGATAGTTGTTGGGGGTCAGACAAAAATCATCAAACCCTTGATCACTCCCTTGTGTGTGAGAGTTATCATTCCCGCGAAATGACCGCCAAGTCTGCCCTTGCGAAAGCGTGGGGGCGGAAATGATAGAATCGGCCCATCATAGCGGATATTCTGTCTACCTACTATGCAAAAGAAATCGAAAATGTCATTCTATGTTTCGGCGAATAGGTAGTGAGTAGACTCAAGCATAAACAAAAGTCCGGCTTTCAACTGTTCGCTGTAGATTATCTACAAGGAGAAATCGAGATGGAAGAAACAAGGATGTGCCCGAAGTGTAAAGAGCCGAACCCCATTCGCAACTTGCATTGCCTAGCCTGTGGCGCCAGCATGACTGGTGTGCCGACAACCTCGGTGTCAGGGCGTTTACCTGAAGCGGCAGTACCTCCTGAGCCTGTTCCGGAAGGAAAGTGGCGTTGTCTTAACTGCAAAACACTCAACCCAGATTGGCGCACTTCATGTGAACATTGTAAGGCAACTCGGGGACTGCGTTATATTTCCTATCCCCAAACGGAGGAGGTTGCGTTTGGAGGTAGCCTGGGCATTGGGTGTGGTGCGCTCATCGTCACCAATGTGATTACCAATGCGCTGCTCAGGCTGGGGATGGCTATGGGGCTCTTAGACTCGACGGGCATTCTTATTTGTGCAAATGTTGTTCTCTTGTTCGTCATCGGCGCGGCTGCAATCGCTTTTTTTGCCAAATCAAAATCGCTGCACTGGGGGGGGATTGCTGTGGCAATTGGGATTTACATTCTGATCCAGATCATTATGATCCCTCTGCTGCAATCGATACGTTAAAGCCTGTTTTTCGCACTTTAATGCCGTTCAAAAGGCTGTTTTCACGAGCCGCCGGAGTGAGTGGACAGTTTATAGTGCGCAGTTCTCTCTACTCTAATCATTTCGCACTTTCCGGATTTGACATTTGCTCTTCCAATGGAGGCTAAAACCCATTACCCGTGAATGAAATCAGGGCCTACGCGGAAAAGTGGGGTCTGCAAAAAAGATCGAAATGTTTTCGGAAAAACATCGAGAAGTTTTTGGGAAAAGATCGAAATGTTTTTGGGAAAAGAACAAGAAGTTTTGGCTCAACGTGGAAAAGTGGGGCTTGCTCCAGACCCTAAGGGTTTTCAAAACCCTTAGGGTCTGTTGACGTTTTCTCATGTCTGAAGCACCAAGCCGCAGCCCTTGTGTCGCCACAGATTAAAAAAGAAGATCACGAACGGGATTAGAAGTGATCTCAAACGGGATTAGAAGCGTTTGCGAACAGGATTAGAAGCGTTTGTGGATGAGTCCAAACCTTATTGATACTCTCTCATGTCCAGAGTACCTAGGTTCTGTTGACATTTCATCGTAACCAGATAAGAGCAGCGGCGAAGCTCAGGAAAGACAAGAAACGATGGGCCAACTTCTCA
>JAFGLD010000037.1 GCA_016928235.1 Anaerolineae bacterium
CCTACCTGGCCGATAACTATCGCAAGCTGGAGCGCATGTTGGCTCTGGGGCCGTTCCACCACCTGCTGCCCAACTCGATGCGCCAGCAGGCGGTCATCGAGCAGGTGGACGTCCCGCGCTTCCTCGACGCCATTGCGAGCCTGCGATTGGCGAGAGCGCCGGAAGAGCTGACAGAGGATCTGCTCCAGATGATGGTCTGAATGATATAACTATCCAAAGCGACGAAACTCGATCAGGAAGCCCAATATAACGCTGTAGACTAATCCTACCAGGTTGGCAACGATCAGCACCCAGTCGAGGAACGGCACAATTGGTACCAAGAGAAAATAGGCACCCAGAGATAAGACAGCAGCGAAAAGAGGAAGTCCATACCCGGCCCCCAGCACGGGCAGGAGCCACAACCCTCCTTTGCGCATGCCGGGACTTTGCCATCGCTCTTCCCAATCGAGGATGTGGCTGGTGTCGAGAGAGCTGTTGGGTGAGAGGGCTTTCAAGAGATCCCTCACTCTCGGCGCGACAGTTGTAGCGATATATTCCGATGCTCTGCGCATCAGCAGGATATGGCGAAGCTGTACCCAGGTCAATCCGTACAGAAAAAAGGGCAGGATAAGATAGGCGATGGGCATTTTCGTCTCAACAAATGCTGAGACGCCGAGAAAGAGCGAGATGACCGTGAAAGTCAGGCCAACCATCTGACGGGATGCTTCGAGCAACCCGTTGATTTCATCTCTGGCCGCCTTGTACTGTTCCATCAGGGTGGTATATTCCAGTTGAATGTGTTCTTCTTTGCTCATAAGGTTCCTTACCTGTATACCATAACTGTCAACTGAAGGTCATTTGATGTCTTTGTTGATCGACAACGGATTTGGCAAGTCAAAAAAAGATCGGGATGTTTTTGGTAAAAGATCGGGATCATTTTTGAAAGAGATCAAGAAGTTTTCTGCTTAAGTTGACACTTATGACCTGCATACTTTATTGTTTGATCGACAATCACGATATTAGTCAGATCCAATTTAGGATGACGCCAAACACCAGGAGTGAAGCAACGATGACAGTATAGAGGGCGCCAACTCCCATCATCTTGGCACGGACAGTTTTCATATCATGCACCCAGAACGATATCAGGAAGAAAGGTAGATATCCAATCAGGAAGATCAGCCAGGGCGTGCCGGGACTCCACCATGAGTAATCCCACACCAGGGCGCCGATCGCGTTGAGCAGCACCTCGATGGCAACACAAAAAACAGATCCCAAGACTGCAAAGAACAGCCGGTTGGGGATGCCGAGCACCTTCAACTTTGGGCCCGACGGCAGCATCTTTCCAAACGTGATCCCGGCAACAGCAAACATGAAGCAAATTTCGATATTGAGCCCAATCAGGATGAGAAACGCTGTGTCTCCTGGCGCGGACCAGACCGGCGCATAACCGGTGAAGTGAAACACCAGGGCATTCCAGATCTCGTTAAACCAGTCCATTCCCCAATAGGCAAGACCGGCGAAGACCAGGCTCCAGTTCTTTCTCTCGATCTCCACCGCATAAACGTAAACAACAAAAGCAAAGAGCGGGATCACGTACCATGAGAACTGGCTTCCATCGCGCAAAATACTGAGTGCCTGTTGTGCTGCGTCGCTGACCATGTGTAGCCTCCATTAAGAATAGTTCGCAGCCTACAGTTTACTGTTTTTAGTGATTACCAAACAGTTTACTATATACGACAAACTACCGTTAGCCATCAGCCTCTCATAGACCTTATCGAAAATGACTGAGTTGTGCGTAAAACAAGCTAGTACAGTTGGTCAGAAATAGCCCGGCGGTAAAGAAGCCCTTCATACCCAACTGTTTAAGTGTTTCGCAGGTGGCCAACTGATGGCTTACTTACGCCGCGAAACACTAGTTTTTACTCATAGCACGCCCATTGCCGATAAGGTCCTGGGCTTTCGCCAATTTTGGGTTCAGGTAACTATTTAGCGGTTAGTTGTTAGCTGTAAACTAAAACGACTCTACACAGATTTGTGGGGATGATTTAGTTCTCACCTCATTTCCTACCCATCAATTGCTCGAAGTTGAGTGCCCAAACCGCCTTCTGCCCCGGAATTCTGCATTGACCCACTAAAACTCGTCACTCAAACGACCGCAAGTCGTCCATCACTCAAAACTGTCAAGCAGCCAGCACCAATAACTGAATAGTCACACTTTTTCTTTGTGATCTGGGTGTACTTTGTAGCGAATCTATGTACATTTCAAAAAAAGGCGAAACTCCAGCAAGGTCTAATGCCTATTCCCCACCCCCAATTCCTAGCCCCTATCCTCTCCCCGCTCATGCGCTTGCGTGGTTGAGTGCCTGATCCAGATCCCACAAAATATCGTCGATATCCTCCAGCCCGATACTCAGCCGGACAAAGTCCGGCGTGACACCTGCCGAAGCCTGCTGCTCCTCATTCAACTGGCTGTGCGTGGTCGTGGCGGGATGGATCGCCAGGCTCCTGGCATCACCCACATTGGCCAGATGGCTGAACAACCGGAGGCCTTCGATGAACTGCTTGCCGGCCTCTGCTCCACCCTTGATCCCAAAGCCGAGAATGGCGCCCACTCCCTTGGGAAGATACTTTTGGGCGCGCGCGTAATCGGGGTGGCTCTTCAGGGCAGGGTAGGTTACCCAGCTCACCTTGGGATGCCTTTCCAGGAATTCGGCCACAGCCTGGGCGTTCTGTACGTGTCGCTCAACGCGCAGGCTGAGCGTTTCGAGCCCCTGGAGAAAGAGGAATGCGTTAAAAGGCGACAGGCAGCCGCCAAAATCACGCAAAATCTGAACGCGAGTTTTGAGGATAAAGGCCGGCGTGCCGAGGGTGGCATAGATCAGACCATGGTAAGAGTCATCGGGCGTGTTGAAATTAGGAAAGCGTGGGTTGCCTGACCACTGAAAATTCCCCCCATCGACAATGACGCCACCGATGGAAGTCCCATGCCCTCCGATGAACTTGGTGGCAGAATGGACGACGATGTTGGCGCCATACTCGAAGGGACGGGCGAGATAGGGCGTGGCGAAGGTATTATCGATCATCAGGGGAATGCCAAACTCCCGTCCCACTGTGGCAACTTCCTCAAAGGGGAAAACATTAATCTGCGGGTTGCCGAGGGTCTCTCCGTATAAGAGCTTGGTGTTGGGACGGACAGCACGGCGGAAGTTCTCCGGATCCCTGGGATCGACCAGTGTTACATCGATGCCCAGGCGAGGGAAAGAATAGGCAAACTGGTTATAGGTCCCGCCATAGAGCGTGGAAGACGAAATAATATGATCGCCTGCCCCGGCCAGGGTGAAGATGGCCTGAAACTGCGCGGCATGGCCGGAGCTGACAGCCAGCGCGCCCACGCCGCCTTCCAGATCGGCGATGCGCTGCTCGAATACATCACTGGTCGGGTTCATGATGCGCGTATAGATGTTGCCGGGCTCTTCCAGAGCAAAAAGCCGGGCAGCATGCTCGGTGCTTTTGAATTTGTAGGATGCTGTCTGGTAGATCGGCACAGCACATGAGCCGGTGGTCGGATCGGGCTGCTGGCCCGCGTGAAGCTGCCGGGTTGTAAAACCGTATTGGCGCTTAGATTCGTCGGTTGTCATGATAAAGATCCCCTTTCTTGGGTTTTAGCCGGCTGCTGGCAGCCGGCACTTGTCACTCACAAGCCAAACGGCACAAATCGCTCGAACTGGGTCAAATCATAGGGCGTTTCCTGGTAGACGTAATAATTGATCCAGTTGGCGAATAAAAGGTTGGCGTGACTACGCCAGCGAACGATAGGTGGCCGGGCAGGGTCATCTTGCGGATAGTAATTCACCGGAACGGCAATCGGGAGCCCGGCAGCAACGTCCCGATCATACTCCCGTTTGAGCGTGTCCGGATCGTATTCCGAATGCCCAGTCACGAAAATCTGCCTCCCATCTCGCGTCGCTACGATGTAAACTCCCGCCTCATCCGACTCGGCCAGGATCTTGAGCTGAGGCACTTGCTCGATATCGAATCGCCGAATTTCGGTATGCCGGGAATGGGGCGCATAGAAGACATCGTCAAAACCACGCAGCAACCGGACATTCTTCTCAACAACCTGGTGGCGAAAAACCCCAAACTGCTTGGCAGGGAGTGGGTACTTAGGAATGCCAAATTGGTGATAAAGAGCGGCCTGGGCTCCCCAGCAAATATAGAACAGGGCGAAAACGTGGCTGAAACCCCAATCCATGATGGTCTGCAACTCCTCCCAGTAATCCACCTGCTCGAAGTCCAGATGCTCCACCGGCGCTCCGGTAACAATCAAGGCATCGAATTTCTCGTTTTGGATCTGGTCAAAAGTTTTGTAAAACGCTAACAGATGCTCTTCGGGTGTATTCTTACTCTTGTGGGAATTGGTGCGCACTAATGTCACTTCTATCTGAAGTGCCGTATTCCCTAACAGCCGTAAGAGTTGGGTCTCGGTAGCGATCTTGGTTGGCATCAGATTGAGGACAGCAATCTTCATCGGGCGAATATCTTGGTGGCTGGCACGCTTCTCACCCATCACAAAGATATTCTCGTTTCTCAAAATTTGTTTAGCAGGAAGCTGATCCGGTATTTTGACTGGCATTACAAAACTCCTTGGTCGATCTTCAAACAAAAAACCTCTTCAGCAAGACAAGAAGAGGCTCTTTATAATAACGGTGCTCCTCTCATCTTCCAGAACGAACATCTGCCGGAATTGGCACCTTGTTTAAGTTAACAGGTTGCCGAGGCATCACAGGGCCGGTCCCTCCGCCTCTCTGGATAAGAGTGTTTTGGATTATGGATTTGTCAAAATTCAACTACCCTATAATGATAACGAGAATCGGGCCCAGACACCAAGAATCTGTAGCTGCCTGTGATGATATCGCTCTCAGTCTGCCAGGTCAGCATACAACGATGTACTGAGATATCGCTCTCCAAAAGAGGGGATGATAACGATGATGAGCTTGCCCGTATTCTCTGAGCGATAAGCTACCTGGAGAGCAGCCCACAATGCGGCACCCGATGAGATGCCCACCAATAGACCCTCCTCCCGTGCGGCTCGACGCGCCATTTCCATCGCGTCATCGCTCTTGACGCGGATAACTTCATCATAGACGGCGGTATTCAGGACTGCCGGGATAAACCCTGCCCCGATACCCTGGATGGGATGGGGACCTTTCTGCCCACCGGAAAGCACCGGAGAAGCATCCGGCTCGACGGCGATAGCCTGAAAGGACGGCTTGCGCGCTTTGAGTACTTCGCCGATACCGGTGATGGTGCCGCCCGTTCCAACGCCCGATACCAGAAAGTCGACTTTACCCCCGGTATCACGCCAGATTTCCTCCGCTGTCGTACGGCGATGAATCTCGGGATTGGCCGGGTTCTGGAACTGCTGGGGGATAAAATAGCGCGAATCGGAGGCGGCCAATTCTTCGGCTTTGTTGATGGCGCCGGCCATGCCCTCGGCGCCCGGCGTGAGGATCAGCTCCGCGCCGTAAGCCCGCAGCAAAATGCGCCGCTCTCTACTCATGGTATCGGGCATAGTCAGGATCAGCTTGTAGCCGCGTGCCGCGCAAACCATCGCCAGCGCGATACCGGTGTTGCCGCTGGTCGGCTCGACGATGACGGTGTCAGGCCCAATCAGGCCGGCCTGTTCTGCCGCGTCAATCATCGATGCGCCAATGCGATCTTTGACGCTGTGGGCCGGGTTGAAGAATTCCAGCTTGGCCACCACCCCGGCAGCGGCGCCTTGTGCCAATCGATTAATCCGCACAAGCGGTGTGTTACCGATCAATTCAGTAACATTATTGGCGATAGTCATGACTTGCTCCTCTCTCTGCCTAATAGCGACTTAGTGGATCGTATATAAAGTGTAAAAAACGCGAGCTAAATGCCAGCGCCGCCTATCAGGGCTTCATCGAAAACTTCATGAGCCTGCACCGGCCGGCCGGAAAAGACCGAGGCCAGGGTGGCATTATCCATCAGGCGAGCAGTATCGTTACGGATCTGCAAAAACACCCGACGAAACCGGCACACCGGCTCTTGACTGCATCGCTCATACCGGCTGGTGGAAATGCAGTTGATGGGCGACAGCAGATTGTCAAAGTGCCGCACAACCTGCCCCATCCGTATCTTTTCGGGCCGCTGCGCCAGAATGTACCCACCATTCTTGCCGGGCACGCTCTGCACCCATCCCTGCGATTTCAGATCGAGCATGATGTGCTCCAGAAATTGTTTAGGGACATCGTTGCGCCGTGCCAGCTCCCGGATAGGAATGGGTCCCCGACCATAATGCTCAACCAGCGTAAATAAGGCACGGAGGGCGTAATCGGTTTTCTTAGAGATTTTCATGTTTGCTTCATCGTTGCTGTCAAATATCGACTTACTTAGTCGTTATTGTATCAATTGAAAGCATCGCTGTCAACGATCATTTGTTGTCGACGCGGTAACTGTTCAGTTATGGGTGCCGGCTGCTTGACAGGTTTGAGTGATGGACGACTTGCAGTCGTTTGAGTGACGAGTTTTAGGTTACAGCTAACCGCTAACCGCTGAATAGCTACTCGATGTGTTATGACGAGATTGGAGGGCGTCCCGCAAACGCTCCAACGCTTCGGTTAGCATGGCGCGTGGGCAACCGAAATTCAATCGGGCATATCCCTGGCCGCCTCGCCCAAACATATCTCCTGCATTGAGAGCTACCTTGGCCTGCTGCAAAAAGAAAGCGTAAGGATTATCGAGGCCCACTCCGCGGCAATCCAACCAGGCCAGGTAGGTGCCTTCGGGTTTGATGACTTCAATATCGGGGATTTCTCGTTGCGCAAACTCGCACAGGTAATCTCGATTGCCTTCCAGGTAGGCCAGAGTCTGGGTCAGCCATTCCTGCCCATCACGGTAAGCAGCCAGAGCTGCCACCCAGCCCAGCGCATTCACACCGCTGACCAGGCCGTGATGGACCTGTTGATATCGCTTGCGCAGTGCCTCATTCCGGATCACTGCGAAAGAACAATCGAGGCCGGCAATGTTGAAGGTTTTGCTGGGGGCCATCAACGTGATGGTGTTTTGGGCGATCTCCGGTGAGATCGACGCGATAGGCAGATGTTGATGGCCGGAATAGACCAGATCGCAGTGAATCTCGTCTGAGCAGATCACCACGCCATGACGCAGACAGAGCTCGGCCATGCGGGTCAGCTCGTCCTGCCGAAAGACACGCCCGACGGGGTTGTGAGGGTTGCACAAGATGAACAGCCGGGTCTGCCCGGTGACGGATGCCTCAAAGACATCCCAATCGATCGAGTAGGCGTCACCCACGTTGCGCGTTAGCGCCATCTCTTGTCGAAGCATTCCGGTATTCTGGGGTACATCCAGGATCGGGGGATAGGCGGGTGTCTGGAACAGGATGCCGGCATCCGGCTCCGCTACGGCGTGGGCGGCCAGGTTAAAGCCGCGGATTACGCCCGGCATGAATACGATATCATCCGGATGAATTTGCCAGTTGTAACGCTCGGCCAATCGCGCCACAATGACTTCGCGCAGCTCCGGCGGCTCTTGCGGGTATCCAAAGACACCATGCTCAACCCGTCGGCGTAAGGCCTCGATGACCGGCTCCGGGGAGACAAAATCCATGTCGGCTACCCACAGGGGGAGCACATCCGGCTGGTATTGATGCCACTTGACGCTTTCCGTCGAGCGCCGGTCAGGGCAGGTGTCAAAATCGTAATGCATGGACGGCTCCGTAAAGGCAGCGATGGACGACTTGCAGTCGTTTGGGTGACGAGTCAGGAAGAACGAAGATGAATCACTTTCCCGGTTGAGCTTGCAACAAGGACCCATGAATGGGTGAGTTAATAAATTCCCATTCCTAAACTGTACCCAGCGCCTGATCCAGATCGACGATCAGGTCTTCAGCATCTTCGATGCCCAATGCCAGCCGTACCAGGTTGTCTGGTATCCCGGCTTCCAGTCGCTGATCGGGTGTATAGTCGGGGTAGACCATAGCAGCCGGATGCAGTACCAGGCTCTCGACCCCACCCAGCGAAGGCGATAGATAGATCAGTTGAAGCGCATCGATAAAGCGGAAGGTCGCCGCCCGATCCCCTTTGACATTGATGGAGACGACGCCGCCAAATCCGTTAGACATCTGGCGCGCGGCAATGTCGTGGCCGGGGTGCGACGGTAGGCCGGGGTACCAGACCTGCTCGACGGCGGAATGCCCGGCCAGGAACTCGGCCACCTGTTGACCGTTACGATTGTGCTTCTCTACCCGCAGACTGAGGGTTTTCATCGCCCGCAGGAGCAGATAGGCAGTCTGCGGATCGGAGATGCCGCCCAGGAACCCGATTGTGTCACGCAGCGGCGCGATCAGCTCGTTCCGCCCTGCGATGAAGCCTGCCAGCAGGTCGTTGTGGCCGCCCAGGTACTTGGTCGCCGAATGGATGACCAGGTCGATGCCCCATTCCAGCGGGCGCAGGTTGACGGGCGTTGCAAATGTCGCGTCGATGGCGGTCAGCACCCGGCGGCGCCGTCCGATCTCAGCGAATCGCTCCACGTCGAGCACGCGCAGGTAGGGGTTGGTCGGCGTCTCAGAGAACAACAGGCGCGTTTCGGGGCGGATGGCTGCTTCCAGCGCGGCGTAATCGCCAAATGGAACCACTGTACAGGCGATATCGAAGCGGCTCAGGCGCTCCTCGCAGAACTGGCGCGTGCGCCGGTAACAATCATCGGTCATGACGATGTGACTGCCGGAGGAGAGAAAGTGCAGGAAAGTATGGGTGATCGCGGCCATGCCGGAAGCAACCTGGATGGCGCCTTCGGCCTTCTCCAATACCGCCAGACGTGCTTCGGATGCCGCCACGGTGGGATTGCCGTAGCGCCCGTACTCGTAGCGATCCTTGACGTGTCCGTGGATGTGCGCTTCCTGATACCGGCAGACATCGTCCATATTGTCGAAGGTATAGGTAGATGTGTAAAATGCCGGCTCCACCAACGATCTCTCCGGTTTTAGCCGTCGCTCGGCGCCATGAACCGCCTCAGTGGATCGATTATCAGAAAAGAAGCGTTGTGATTTGTCGGCGGTATGGTCAGAAGTTGTCATCATCAAAGTTTTCCTCAAGTGTTAAGAACGTCAAAGACCTTATCCGGAATAGAAGAGGTTTACAAAAAAGCAGACTGACCTCTCATCTTCCAGAAGGTGACTGTTGAGCCACCCTTGTACTGCCGGACTTGGCACCTTGTTCATGCGAACAGGTTGTCGAGGCTTCATTGGGCCGGTCCCTCCGCCTCTCCGGATAAGAGCAATTGCACTATTCGATTGGACAATTGTAGGCGTTGTCAATCACAATGACGGTCAATTTGAGCGTGATTGTACCATTGGGTAATCATCTATCGTAACCATTCAATTAGATAGGTGCAAAGTCTGGCTGAGTAGATCTAAAAAGGGCGATGCTTTGCATCGCCCTTGCATTTTTCCCGCTGATGTTAGTGGTTCAAGGTCTTGATGCATCCCCCAGAGAAAGTCAATGTGAACACGTAACCAGGCTCCGTGGCGCCATTCTCAAACATGAATATGATCGATGTGCCGTCGTTCACCGACATGGATAGCGTAACGGTTGTGCTGGGAGGGGCTGCATTCACATTCTTCTCGTTAATTTTCTTCAACTCACCATTATCTGAAGGCCAGGAAACATATACCGTCTCCAGGTTGATTGCACCTCCGCTGGTGATATCAATCGTCACCCTCTTGTTGCTGATTCCACCCCAGCTCAAGCCGATTGTCGAGCACACATCGACTGTTGGTGGTGGTGTAGTCGCTGTCGGTGATGGGGTGTCAGTTGGCGTGACCGTGTTGGTAGTCGTTGGTGTATGGGTAAATGCGGGCGTGTTGGTTGGCGTATATGTCGAGGTTGGTGTTTTGGTCGGCGTGTTAGTAGGGTACGGCGTATTGGTTTTGGTGACAGTCGGTTGGTATGTATTGGTGGCACCCGGCTTAGGTGTATTCGTAGCGGTACTACTGCCAGGCTTATTGGTCTTTGTAGCAGCGGGCACAGGCGTGTTAGTGGGAAGCGGCTCCGGGGTGTTGGTTGGGAGCGGTACCGGCGTGTTAGTCGGCTGGCCGGGCAGAGCCGGCACGGGCGTGTTGGTAGGTTTGCCGGGATCGACAGGTACAGGTGTATTGGTTGGTTTGCCGGGATCGACGGGAACAGGCGTATTGGTAGCCGCCCGCGCCACACTCCTATCTTCAGGGCAGTTTTGACCGGTCAGGGCACAGCCCAGGCTGAGCATCGTTTTCTCGACCTGAACAGGTTCCGAGGGGGGACCATCGGCATTCATGCCATCATCGCCGCCCAATGGCACTGTTACTGTCTGGCCTGTCCCCAATTCCTGGCTGCGACCGTGAGCACTGACGGTGCCCGTGCCGCTCAGTGTTGTCACCGTCAGCTTATCGTTGGCAAAAGCCCGGAGCAGCGAACTCCCCTCCAGGATGACATCGGTGCCGTTGGCGCGGAAGGCAACCCCGGCCCCCTCTGCCATCCGAACCAGAATGCCGTCAAAGGGGACAGCGTCGCATTGGATTCCACCCAGACTGCTGGTGAAGTAAAAAGCTTGCATGTCACCAGAGCCGTTCCTGAGCGAGGTGTTCCCGAAGACCAGCATCGTCACCAGTTGCCCAGGAAGCGTGCCCGGCAGGTTGGCCTCCAGCTTGAAGACACCTACTCCCCAATCACCTTTCTGTGTGTCGAGCGGGGAAGCCATGAAGCTTGCAAGAATATCGATGGGAATGGTGCTGCCGGGCTGATCAAAACGGGCATCGGCGCCGGGGATGAGCTGGGCCTGAACAGTGTTGTGCCCGTAACACACCTGATTGCGACCAACATTCCGGCAGCCCTGATCGGAGATCTCAAGAGCATCGTTGATCAGAGTCGTACAATCAGGGGGCTGGGCCGGCGGCTGCGCCCCCGAGATATCCTCGCCTGGCGCAGCGCCCAACCCCAGCCTGGGGAGGATCAGAAGAGCGATAACCGCCAGGAGGGCAATCAGAGTAGCACCCACCCCCCCCCAAAGCCAGGGAGAGATGCTCTCTGGTGTATCGGACCGTTCCTCCTGAAGCAGGTGCTCCAGATATCGCTTGACTCTCTCATCGTCGGGGCGCAAGCGCAGAGCCTGCCTTGTACTGGTAATCGCCTCTCTACGATCTTCGGCTACCTGTGCCATGACGATCCAGGCATCGAAATCGTCGCGGTTCCTTCTGAGTATCTCGATGAGCAATCGACGGGCCGGCTCTTTTTCGCCGGCTCTGGCAAGCCGGAGGGCTTCTTGCAGTTGAGGGTCTTTTCCCATTCAGGCACCTTTTCTCAAGGGGGCTGATGTCACGTTGGCAGAATCTGCCCCCTGGGCTTACTCTTGGCTGGAGACGAGATGACAATAGTGCGATAAGCCATGAATAGCAGGTCCAACCTTAGGAATAGAATATGTCCGTTCGTTAATTTTCCTCGATCGGTTTGGACTCTTTGGTTTCCTTTGGCTCAGCCGTTTCCTTGGGTTCTTTCGTTTCCTTGGGCTCCTTTGTTTCCTTCGGTTCTTTGGGCTCCTCAGTTGGGTTGATGACCTCGGAAGGCTTTGGCTCAGCCGTTTCCTTGGGCTCCTTAGTCTCATCCACTTCGTGGGTTGCTATGGATACAACTGTTGAGACAGCTCTAAGCGTTGCTTGAGCGGTGAGAGGTGGCACAATCGTCGACCTTGGTGATGGTGTTGGCGGAATTGCTGTGGTCTCTTCTGTCGAGTCCTGCTCATCATCTATCTTCTTGTCCGGCTCATGAGTTGGGAGCACTTTTTCGTCCGTCAATTCCGGGACGGTGCTACTTGTTGCTCCAGCCAATGGGCTTGTCATGGAAGAGTTCGAACACCCGGTACCATTCAACATACAATCGCCTGCCTGAATGATCGTTGTGTCGGCAGTTTGGGGTGGTGTAGGAGGTCCTGCGGCATCCATACCACCGGCTCCACCCAATGGCACGGTCACCGTCTCACCAGTATCGAGAAGCTGCTCCTGGCCTGATGCGCTGACTTTTGCACTGCCACTCAATGTGGTTACGTTCAGATTGTTGTCGGCAGTCGCCTGGAGAAGCGAATCCCCTTTCAAGGTAATGTCTGTCCCGTTGGCCCGGAAAGCAAACCCGGTCTCCTCCGTCATCCGAACCAGGATGCCGTCGAAGGGCACAGCATCACATCGGATACCGCCCAGGCTGCTGGTGAAGTAGAAAGCCTGCATATTGCCGGTAATATTCGTAATCGAAGTGTTGCCGAAGACCAACATGGTTACCAGCTGGCCGGGCAGTGTACCGGGCAGATTGGCTTCTAACTTGAAGACTCCTACTCCCCAATCGCCTTTTTGCATATCGAGCGGGGAAGCCATGAAGCTCTCAAGAATATCGATGGGGATGGTGCTGCCGGGAAAATCGAAGCGGGCATTGGCGCCGGGGATGAGCTGGGCCTGAACAGTGTTGTGCCCATAGCAAACCTGGTTGCGACCAATGCTCCGGCAGCCCTGATCGGAGATCGCAAGAGCGTCGTTGATCAGGGTAGCACAATCGGCAGCCTGGACTGAGACCGGCTGTGCTCCTGATACCATCACCATTTGGTCAACTTGACCTTGCGAATCCGGATTGGATGTCAGGAGGGTGACAGCGGCAACCACAAGGACAATCAAAATAGTGCCAAGTCCACCCCACAACCATGGGAATGAATAGGTGGGCGCGCTATGGGTCTGCTCATCCTGAAGAAGGTAATTCAAATATCGATTAGCCGTCTCGTCATCGGGGCGCAGTCGGAGAGCCTGTTGCATATATGCGATGGCCTCTTTCCGACTCTCAGATAACTGCGACAGGGCAAGCCAGGCATCGAAATGATCGTGATCCTGGTTGAGAAGCTGGAGGAGCATCTCATGGGCTCGATCCTTGTCCCCGGCCCTGGCAAGCTCAAAAGCCTGCCGCACTTGCGGATCTCTACCTGTTTCCATTTTGGTATGCCTTTCCCTCGGGGGCGACACGACGTTGGCAGGATAGGCCCCCTGGTATTCACTCTACAAACAAGAGAGGAGATAGCTCTCAAGTGAATGCAATGACTCTTGATTGTATTATTGCGAGTGAACACCCTTACGGTGCTACAACAAAGGGGCGTTTTTCGTCCGCCCCCATAGCCGATCTACATTGTTGTTGTGATTTCATGGCACTCAGGGTGCATAGTATAGTTACATTGTAGCAAGTTCTAACGAGCAAGTCCATCCTACTTTAGAACTATTACAGAAGGGAGGATGATCGGCCGATGTTGGCACCAGCCTACTGTGATGACCCAATCGCCTCAGATGCACGCTGACAGAGATCATTCCCTCCCTTTTTCAACCATTCCTGTAAGGTTGGGCTTTTAGATAGATCCATCTCTGCCTCGTCGTAAATGCCACCGCCCCAGTATTGGTATATCTGTGTCTCTGAATCCCAATCGGCAGGTGAGGTGTAGAAGATCGATGGGCCACCGTTATAAGCGGCAAATGCCAACCCCGGATCGCCGTTGGCATTGGCGAGCATCTCGGAAAAGAACGTCAAACCTCGGAGAGCGTTGGTTTCCGCGGTAAGTGCATCTTCTCCTTGTCGGAAACTAGATGCGGGAACTTGAAACAGTCCCAGTTTGTTGGCTGAAGATACCGCAGATGGATTGCCGCACGACTCGATCTGCATCAGGGTAGCGATCAGGTTCGGCTTAACACGGTAGATTTGTGACCATTGGCCGATTGCCCCCTTCCAATACTGTACCTCTGGAGTGAAGATAGGTGATATCTCCATGTCCCAATTGAGGGTTGGCAACTCGCCGGGAGTTGGCGTGTTTTGGGGTCCTTCGACGATAAATACAGGCTCGGACACAGGGGGAACTGATGTTGTAACGGGGATCACGGTGCCAACCCAGCGGACTGCTGATCGGATAGCCTGGAAAGGAAGTGTTGGCTCGATGAGCAGGATGATGATCAACAAAGCCCACAAAGGCAGCAACCGAACGATCACATCCCAAGAAGTGAGAGATCGGGTAGCGTCTTCCTGCTCGAGCTTTTGAGCTTTTTTTGAGCCTCTGGCGACGATGCGGGGCTTAAACTTGTGAAAGGTTTGCCAAATAGAACGGCGCGAAGCCATAGATGTCTGGGGAGGCGGTTGAGTTTCGATATTCTTATGAGCCATACGAAAAATTATACCCTGGAATCATAAAACGCAGAGGGTGTTGATAGATCATTGATAGATCAATAGTCTCCATATTTTGTGTTTGCACTTTCGTTCTTTTCCTTGGCCTGGCAATACCTTCGCCAACCCCGTCATTCCGCGAACTCGGGAATCCACCTAATGACACTTGAGCACATCATTTGGCGACTATGCCGCAAAAATATCCACCATCCCGATTACAGGCTGTCGGACATGAGCGAACTTGCTTATCGCGTAACAGATGAGGCATTACAGTCAGGAATCAGGCATCAGGTGTCCTGGAACTCCGAAAGTATTATAATCTTTGTCCAAACCGAACCTTTAGCCACAAAACTGCGTATGGTTTAATGTGGCATTATTGATAAAAGGATGTTTCATGGTGTGGAGCGACCAGATCCAGGTTGAGGATGAAGAGACCTTTGCCACACTCTTCCAGCAATACAAAAACCTGGTTTTCAAAACAGCCTATCTGATGTTGGGAAATGCGGCAGATGCGGAGGATGCCTTGCAAGAGGTTTTCCTAAGCGTTCATTGTTCACTAAATACCTTCGATCCATCGCGGGCGGCTTTTACCACATGGCTTTATCGTATTACTGTCAATCATTGTCTGAACCGCCGGCGCAAGCGAAACATATTGGAGCTTCCTTTGGGGGATGTACAAGGACATCACCCCTCACCCGAAAGCCAGATCATGAAGGATCAGGCATTGGAACAACTACTGAACAGTTTGAGTGACAAACTCAGAGCCGTTGTTGTGTTACGTTATTATGCCGACTTACCCTACGCCGACATCGGAGAGATCCTCGACGTTCCACTGGGTACAGTCAAATCACGACTTAGCCAGGCCCTCTGTAATATGCGTAAGTCCTTGGGGGTATCAATGGAGGAAGAAGGCGTTCTAGTTGCAGATGCAATCTGTCATCAGGAGGATGTCCAATGAAATGTGACGACCTGCGGCAACTGTTTGCTGCCTATCTGGATAATGAGGCAACTCCCCTCGAACAACTGAAGATCCGGAAGCACATTGCTGAATGCATGGATTGCCGGAACGAGATATCCATGCTTGCGAGGCTGCAAAGCCATTTGGACAGTGGCTTGAAAGCCGAGGCAGCACAGGTCGAGCCTTCATCGCAGGCATGGGAGCGCCTGCAAGCTCGCCTGGCGAATGAGCCGATCTCCCCGTTGGAGTGTGGCAATGGGTTTCTATCACGGTTGGGACTGTCGCGATCCGAACATCGGGAAGCTCATCTGAAGCAACCCACAACGAAAGGCACACCGCGAGACTGGTTATGGGCCCTTAGACCTGTTAATCAGCGGGAAAAGTTAATTTGGGCCGCTCGTTGGTTAGCAGGCTCCAAGACTCGTCGATGCACAAGCAAAAAAATGAATATTCAAAATAGCCGGGATGATAAACCCTTCAACACAACAGGTAAAAGGAAAGATTGAAGGGATCTGTTTTGCCCGGAAAGAGGAGAACTTACTCCTTGACCTGGAGGCCCATTTCACGGATGTAGATATGTCTCCGAAACATTAAAATTGCTTCCGGATTTCCCAATACCTTCGCCAATGCTGTCATTCCTGCTTTCGAGGGGATGACATCGAGAGGTGTGGCGTCATGAAGGTTGGGGTCGGGCTTTCCGGACATCATTCTGAACAGTTTGCCTCACATAGATGCTCCGTTTCCAATTCATCTGATAGTGTTTTCTGCCTTCTCGATTTTGTTGAAGGTATGGTTTGGCTTAGTCCATCGCCTGGCTCGACTTTGCACCTGTCTAAACGAATGGTTACGAAGGGGTATGCGAAGGAACAGGATTCTTCCCCACGTCACGATCAAATAGAGAGATTCAAAAAGTCGCGACCACCAACACGATGTCATTCCCGCGAAAGCGGGAATCCACTGGTGTGACGAGTGGTTCCCAATGTGCAAAGTCAAGCTGATAAATAGACTTTACCTGCAATAGACGTGCTATGCGTAAAAACCAGCTTATTGTATGCCTAACTCAGTTATTTCCGATAAAGTCTAACGCACATGGTAGAGGAAAGTATGACAAAGCGGGTGCTCACCAACGGCCAGACTGTGTTAGAATGGTGTGACCGCTTTCGATGATTCTAGTGATCACTTCTGTATGATGCCGGTTGGGTTGGAGCACCTGGCTGGGAGAGTCGGGCTTTCTCATTGATGAACAGTTCTTGAGGTCACCCATGATCACCATCCAATTGAATAATGTTACCAAGTCATACAGCGGTCCGGACTGGGAGCACGATGTCCAGGCAGGACAGGGGCTATTTTCCCATCGACAAAAGGCCATGCCGGAGCCATTAGACCGGGATCTAGCCCTCGACAATGTAACATTGACCATCCATCGTGGCGAGACGGTCAGTGTGATCGGCCCTTCCGGCTGCGGCAAATCGACACTGCTCCGTATCATCGCCGGCTTGATGCAGCCGACATCCGGCGAGGTTCTCTACGATGGACGGCCGGTGAGCGAAGTTCCCGTAGACAAGCGCGGGATCGGCATCGTCTTTCAGGATTGCTGCCTGATACCACATCTGGAGTCCTATGACAATATTGGCTTCTTCGATATTGTTCACAGGACACAGCACAAGATCCCGGCACGCATCGAGCATATTGCCGAGGTCATGAATGTCGAAATCAAGTATCTGTTGCGCCGTAAGCCGCCCCAGCTTTCCGGGGGCGAGCGCCAGCGGGTGGCAATCGCGCATTGCCTGGCACGCGATCCCAAGCTTTTCCTGTTTGACGAACCGCTTTCGAATGTCGATGCTAAACTGCGTGTCTCGATACGCAGTAACATCAAGCGACTGCTCGATTATTATCATATTACATCAGTCTATGTTACCCATGATCAGATGGAGGCCATCGCCCTGAGCGAGCGAATTATCGTGATGAACGCCGGGCGCATCGAGCAGACCGGCCCTTATCACCGGTTGTACGACGCGCCGGCCAATGCTTTTGTGGCCGGCTTCCTGGGCAATCCGCCCATGAACCTCTTCGAAGGCTATTTCCGAGAGCAATCGTGGCATGGTAAGAGCTTCACGATCGAGTCCCTTCCACATAGACTGGGAGAAGAAAAGGAAATCCTGCTCGGCATCCGGCCGGAGCATATTCAGATCGAAATGGGCGGCTTCCCGGCCACAGTTGAGGGGATCGATAAACATTTCAGCGAGCGGGCGCAGGTGCTTCACCTGCGCTTGAACGAGACGTTTCTTGCGGCACGAACAGGTATCGATCTATCCGTCCATCCCGGCGAGACACTCCCAATCCGGTTTCCGAATGAGCATCTGGCCTTTTTCGATCAGACGTCCGGCAAGCGCCTGGGCGTCCGGAGCATCGAAGGTCAATAGCCGAGGCCCTGATCGATCTGCCCCGTGTTATTTCAATCAAGGGTATGGATATGCAAACAACCAGAACCACATATTCTCCTACGTATCATGCTTCGTGGGCGCTCGTCATTGGCATCGATGACTATCAGCATCTGCCACAGCTCAAGACGGCCGTGCACGGCGCGCAGGCTGTTGCCCGTTACCTGCGCGATGTCCTGGGCTTTACCGTTACCGAGCTGTATGACAATCAACCCAGCCGCGAGTCGATTCTGCGCTGGTTCGATCGGCTCAAGACAGATCCCGACGACCGGGTGCTCGTGTATTTTGCCGGTCATGGCATCACCCACGATATCAAAAGCCGTAGTAAAGGTTTTCTGGCGCTCGCGCATTCAGACGGCCACTGGAACTCATTGGCTATGGATGATATTCTGGACGAAGCTGAGACATTCCAGGCCAAGCATGTGCTTTATCTGCTCGATGCTTGCTTTGGCGGTCTGGCGCTACGTGGGCGCTCCGGCGAGTTCGATATCAACCGCGCTGTCGAATACCTCCTCACCCGACCGGCTCGTTATGCAATCACAGCCGGCGGCGAGGAAGTGGTCGATGATGACGCCGCGGGGGAGTACTCGTTGTTCACCCATTTCCTGCTGAGGGCCCTCGATGATAAAACCCTGCGGGCCGATGGCTTGTTGCGGGCTAAAGAGGTTGGTCTGTACATCGAAGAGAAGGTCTCGGCTCACCGGCAATCGCGTGCTTTGCCCAATCACGGGTATTTGCACGGCAGCGGCGACGGCGACTTCCTGTTCTTCTGGGAAACCGGACCGCGTCTGCCCAATGATCTGGAAATGGCCCTGCAAAGCGGTGTCACCGAAGTACGGGGCGGGGCAGTCGCTGCTTTGATCAAGCGAGCGCGCGACGAACACAATCGAGAGCTGTCGCAGATGGCCCGCGAACGGCTGGACGTGGTCTCCCGCACCGATCCCAGCGAGCAGGTCAGGGCGTCTGCCAGGCAAATCTTCGAAGAAGAAGAGACGGCACGCCGCGAGAGGCAAGAGCGGGCCCGGCGCGAGATCACCGAAGATTGCATGGCAGAAACACGGCGCAACAAAGAACAGACTGCGCAGATCGTGCTATGCACCGAAGATACTATCAAGCACAAGCGTCCATTAGAAGAAGCCACCTCCCAAAAGCACAAGCATGGCATATTCTGGAAAATGTTGGGCATCCTGATAGTGATCGTTATGGCAGCAGTTATCATTGGGGATATTGTGCTGCGGGGATGGTAGCTCGGCTCGATATTAAGCAAAACAGATCGTGATCTGTTTAAAGAAGTTGGCGCGCCGGGGCGCTGAGATGAAGGTTTCTGCCCGGCATTACCACTAAATGCACAAAGGAGCTCGACAGTTTTTACCTGGTCATGACAGATCTTGATTGTCAGCACTATCCCCCAGTCCCCAACCTCCATAGAGGGAAATTTAAGCTCGATACGCGGTTGACCGTTAGCTTTTACCCATTTATCTTTTGCGAATGGGTGAAATTTTTCCGGATCGCTATAGCTGGTAGTTCCTGGTTTTCAGTCTCTCTCCAATCGCTTAGCCAATCATTGCGAACAGAAAACTGATCACCAGGTACTACCAAAACTCTTACGTTACCGCCTATGCCCCCCCACCTCTGTTGTAATGCTTTCCTTGATGTCATGTATTTAGATACATAGGGTGTCGAATAGCCTGAGCCTGCCTGTCTCGTCCTGCCGGAGAAGACGCCGGCGTACCTTCTCCTCTCTCGCGGGCGAGAGGAGGGATATCGGCTAAAGCTCAGCAACAACAGGATGAATAAGCTATGCGACACCCTGTAGTACATCAAAAACATTGAGAGGCTGCTCATTGGATTTTCCGGGTAGCCTTTCAAGAATGGGAGATTCCACAATGAACGGGCATATACAGCGCCGGTTAGTCACAATCTTCTTGCCAATGATTCTGTGTATTCAGGCTGGTTGTTTGCTGGGGTATCCGGCAGCTCAGATCACAGCTATTCCATCGCCCACCGTGACAGCAACACTGCCGCCTACCAGTTCGCCGACTGCCAGCCCCTCAGCGACACCGTCACCGACTACCGAGCCGTCTCCAACTACCTCGCAGATGATTTACCCCAGGCTGCCGAGGCAGTCTGCTCCCGCTGCTCAGCCTACCGAAACGGCCACGCCCACCCGGATTCCAACGCTTGCGCCGGGGACACTCATCAAAGAGTTTGTGGCCTCGCCTCCTGCTGTCGATCCTGGAGAAAGTTTTACACTGTCTTGGAAAACCATTGCCACACGAGCCGTACTGTGCCGGTTCGTCGAGCATGGCGGCGGCTCTGTTACAGACTGCCATGATGTGTCTCTGAACGGAGCACGGCAGGTACACACCGATCACCAGACCTACAATCAGATAACTTACGCACTTTATGCCTACTATGGAGATTCTGAGACAAATCCTCACGAAGTGGTTTTTGCACCGGTCCAAGTATATTGTCGGGACACCTGGATGTTGGATTATCCGCCATCGACTTGCCCACGTCGTTCAGGTCTGTTAACCGAGGGAACTATCCAGTATTTCGAACATGGGTTGATGGTCTGGCTGCGCGGCAACCGGATGATCTATGTCCTGTTTAAGGATGATAACAGCCCCGGGTTTTACAATGTTAGTGATGATTGGTATCCGGGTCTTCCCGAATCCGATCCGACGATCGTGCTGCCGCTTGGCGCCTACCAGCCAACTCATGGCTTTGGTAGGGTCTGGCGTGGAGAGACTTCGATAGGGAATGTACGGGATCGACTTGGCTGGGCAGTAGCGCCCGAAACCTCCTATACAGCTATCTTGCAATGCGACACCGCGGAAGAGGAAATCTGCTATCTGACCGGACCGGAATGGGTTGCTGTGCTCAATTGGAGCCGAAGTATCTGGTCCATCTGGCTGGGGCCTTCTGCCTGATCGTTGCCTATACTGCGCCGGAGACCGGCGTTGAAATCCACATAGTTGTTGGATGGCTTGTTTTATGGCACTATTGAGTTGATTCTCTGTTTGAGAAGCAGTAGTAAAGACTCGAAGAAAAGGTTTTTGACCCTGTTAAGCACATAATTGTGCTTGTGGAGGTGGTTTCCCCTGAACCCTAAGGCACTCTGAGGAAACCTTTAGGGTCTTTGCCGCAATGGATCAGACATCTTCTAAAGGTTTTTCCGGATATCTTCAGGTAGCACAATACCTTCGCCCAAATCAGGTAATCGAAAAAGCCGGCAGGCGCACATGGGTTGTGAGCACAAAATGGAGATAAGGAATACAAATGCCATCCGGAAAATCTGCGTCCAATTTTAATTCACGGTGACAGGATTGGAGAAGGCATTGTTTAGGGTATGGCTTTTTAGGCAATTGATAAGGGCAGGAAAGTCGGGCGCTGCCCACTCTTAAGACAGTCAACAGCCACCAGATCTCAACCTATTCGTGAGATGGATCGAACAAATTGAAGAACCCGGTGAACGGCAGATGAGACGAATATACCTGATTGTCTTGATGACTCTTGTCCTCTCTGCTTGTAACATGCCTATTGGAGCAGTGCAGCCTACACCCCGGCCGACGGTGATCGTCATTACGGCTGTGGGACCATATTTTACTGGTTTCGATGATCCGGGTGATTGGCTACTTGGAGACAGTGAGAACAGCGCCGGGCGTGTTGAGGCTGGGGAATATTTTTTAACCATCAAGCAACCCGGTCTGATTGCCTGGACCAACCAGACACGCGCCTTTGGTAATGGTATCTACGAAGTTGACGTACGATTAAACAGCGGCCCGGAAGCCAGCGGTTTTGGCTTGCTGCTGCTTGGCTCCAGCGATATGAGCTCTTTTTTCTACTGTCTCATTACAGAAGATGGACGTTACGACGTGGGCTACTGCCAGCAAAATTGCAGTGAGGGGCAATCGCTGATCGGCGGATACAAGCTTTCGCCTGCCATTCTTACGGAAAACCAGACCAATCATTTGCGTGTCGAACTGGCCGGCGGCCGGATCAGCTTTTTGGTCAATGGCGTACTGGTCAGTCAACGAGATGGGCTTACGTATAGTCCCGGTTTGGTCGGGCTGGTAGGCGAGAGCGCACAGTATGGTGGCTTCGAAGCAGCTTTTGATAACCTCTCGGTGGTCGAGACACAGCCGGTAGCACCACCTGAGGGCACTGCCCAGCCGACACCATAAAAGCTCCTGACGCATAACCATTGATCGCCATCTGTGGCTAATCGTTAGCAACCTCATTGCCTATGATGGGCACGCCCACTACGCCAGACTACCTGGCCCGCAGTACCGGCATCTCCCTGGGCTTAGAAGCTCGCATCATAACCCACAACAAGGTCGTAATAACCAACATTGCGCCAAAGATGATCACACTGGCCGGCCCATAGGATTGGGCAAACTGGACGGCTATTGCCTTGAGCTGTGGGGTACTTTCCAGCACTGGGAATGTCCATCCTTTGGCAATCTTCATGGTAATAGCTGTACTATCGTAAGTCAGGTAGCTCAACAGACCGGCAAACAAAATGTACGGGACACTGCGCCAGAAACCACCTTGCCTGACGTGGATCAGATCAAATCTCGATCCGGCATCATCCTTGATAGCCTGGAATACTTCATCCCGCAGTCCTGTACCGGCAAAACGGATATTCTCGGAAAGCATTCTCCGCCCCCCTCTAAAACGAACGATCAACTGGGCCTTGTGTTCATCGGCTATGATTCTGGTGATGCTGTTGTAGGGGATCAATAACATATCCTTACCAAGCATATCCAGGTGAAGCATCCCGGCTGTGACATCAGATTCGAAGCGGCGCAGAGTCCGGCGACCGGGGTTCGAGACGATCAGTGAATTATCGTGTAAAACCACGATTTTGTCGGGGCGTCCGGTGGGATTGATCCACACATTGCCCAATATTCTGGATGGGCTCACGGCCTTTGATGCCGGTGCCAAAACTGCCTGAGGAACGTCAACCGGTTTGCTGATCTCACTGACCACAGGCGCACTCTCCCTTCGATGCATCGAGACCGATCTAAATGCCGCTGTAGCACTCTCTCGCAATGAGCCAAAGCCGGGAGGCTGCGGCTCAGGGTTAAACTGGGGTTTCTTCTCTGGAGGTAGCTCGGGGGGTTGGCTTAAAGCCACCAATGCCAGGTGAGCCGCCTGGTTCCCCGGGTTGATCTGCAGCACGCGCTCCAAGCACTCGCGACGCCGCTCTTCATCCGTAACGGCACTTGATAGCCACAGCCAGGCTTGTTCATTGTTGGGATCAACTTTGACGATGTCGGACAGTAGCCGCCGGGCAGCCAGTATATCACCATCCCGAAGCAGCTCAACGGCTTTTTGTAGTTCTTCTGTCATCTGCAGTGATTCTCCCCCTAGAGAAACCCTTTAATGGAGTCTTAACTGTTTGCCTCTGAGCATCCCAACACGTGATTGCATAAAGGTCATTTCAGTTCTCTATTTACCTAATCTCACATTTGGATACTCTTATTTTACACGGTTAATCGCTTTTCGATAGTAGGAAATCAGGTTCAGTTGGATCCCCCCCCGCGCCCAATACCCAATCGTTGCTTGAGGGTCTCAGGTTTTAACCAATCCGAAAGCTCGAACAGGGAATGTGCCAAGAGCTTTCACCTTTATTGGGACAGCAAAAAAACGGAAATCTTGTTCAGGGAGCGCGCTGAGGTTTGTCAGATGTTCAACAATAGGGATGCCGCTGTCCAGCAGGATGGTATGGACGGGGCGTGTGCCATCGGCTGTATCATCGATGTTGAGTGAGTCGATCCCCACAAGCACGGCCCCCGCATCACGAAGGTATTCTGCTGCATCGCTGGTCAGATAGGGATGCTCGCCGAAGTACTTCTCGGTTGCATAATAGGCCGACCACCCGGTCTGCACCAGCACTGCCTTTCCTTCTACATCGATATCTCGGAAAGCTGATGGGCCAATCGCCCGCCCCCGAATTCGGCCCCGGCGCAGTACCACGCCTTCCAGGTTCGCCAACGATTCGAGCGGCAGTTCCGAGATGTCTTTTCCATGCGCAAAACGATGAAACGGAGCATCTAAATAGGTACCCGTACTAGAAACCATCTCGATCTGCCCGATGTGGAACTCGGTGCCAGGAGCGTAGTAAACGCGCGAAGCATCACGGCTGAGATAGTCACAGATAATCGGAGCCGGCAGTCCTTTGTACGTTGCCACACCATGTTGGACAGTGTGAGAAACATCGATGAGACGGTACGAATTGCTCATTCATACTCCACAGTCTGCATTTGTAGCCGGCCTAATCCGGTTCGACGAGATGAAGACTGACACATAGATATGCTCCCGCCGGGAATTGTACATCAGATCGTCCAAGTCGTCTCATATCTCACATGATGTGAGCGTTCAGGAGATAGAGGCGTAAGCGTTAGGAATGCGTGTTAAATATCTTAGGAATGAAGATAAAACAACTTTCCCGGCAGAGCTTATGGGTAAGTTACCAAATTATCATTCCTAATGCGCGTAACTAAAAATGGGTTACAATTGCATCATCTGAGTCTATTCTACCCGATGCGCCAAAGCTGACCAGAGGGAATTCAAATTGTTCTGAGTTTTCACATCGAAAGCCGACACTGATTGCTCTTTTCAAGAGAGTTGTCGATGATCAAAAAGCTCACCATAGAGAATGAAAAATAGCATTTGGCTCGTCACTCATCACCCATCACTCGTCACTATTTTCAAGAGGGAATAGCATGAAACAACCCACCAAAGGAAGTACCTGGTTTTTTGTCGATGAATCGGGTGACCCGACTTTCTATGATAAGCAAGGCAACCTCATCGTTGGAGGTGGGGGCAGCTCATCGCTGCTGCTCCTGGGCTTTGTCGAGATCCGGAGACCGAACAAGGTGCGTTCAGCGGTACTAGATCTCCAACAGCAGGTGTTGACCGATCCGCTGCTCCAGGGTATTCCCTCATTGGCCAAAACGGCCAAGTCATTCCATGCCAAGGACGATTCGCCGGAGGTTCGTTACCAGATGTACAAGCTGATCTCGACACTGGATATCCGTGCCCAGTTCGTGGTGGCTCGCAAGAACGAGAAGGTTTTCCGAAACAAGTTCAAGCACGACGAGAATCTCTTCTACGACCACCTGATCGAGACATTGTTTCAGGATATGTTGCATCGATACACTGATAACCACATCTGCTTTTCCAAGCGTGGACCACGCCAGAGCAAAACCCCCCTGGTTGCTGCCGTCCAACGCAGCATCGAGCGATTTGAGACCAAATGGGAGACCACCATCCTGACCGATCACACCATCTACTCCAAGACGCCACAGGATGATCCCTGTCTCTCGGTAGTCGATTATATGAACTGGACGGTTTATCGAGCTTTTACCCGGCAGGAAATGCGGTTCTACAGGTGTGTCGAGGATAAGGTCAGCTTGCTCATCGATCTCTACGACAATGCCAATTATCCCAAGAACTGGTACTCTCGCCGCAATCCATTTGACATCGAGAAGGCCAGTCCGCTGTCAGCCGGATAGCAAGTACTATGGATAATTGACATAGTGACATGATTCTGTCGGCAAGTGGGCTCGTCCCGACGAGATATTAGACTTTACCGGAAATAACTGAGTTACGCGTAACATAAGCCGGATTTTACGCATAGTATGCCTATTGTCGATGAAGTCTATTTTGAAGATTCGCCGGCAAGATCCTAGCACGAAAAAGCTGCTCACTCTTCATCCGATACGTTCTCTTCCCAGTGACATTGGTTTGACAATATAGCCCTTTTCAGGTCTTCGTATGTCTTGATGTCGGCATAACACAGATTATGTCGAGTCATTCGCTGGACAGCATGGGCATCCGAGTTGTAGACACAGGGCAGCCTGGTCGATTGATCTTCATAATCACATTCCATGGCATCAAAGCCGGAATGATAGAGTTCCTGATCGGTATAGACCCAGGGAACCAGATAGGGATGAGCGGCAATGGCAAAAGCACCTTGCCGATGAATTTGCCTGACCACTTCTGCTATTGGAAGGCGCTCGTCAATGCCCTCGTAGATGCCGATCGCCAATATATGTAACCTGCCCGTTACTTCCATACCTGGAACACACAGCAGGCGAGTTTCGTTGCTGCACTGTTCGATCACCCTCTTGCAAAGCTTATCGTCACAGCCATTGGCTCCACATGGCCCTCCCATACCGTCAAACCGATGATCGGTAATGGCGATGAAATTCAGGCCTTGTCTGAGAGCTTCTTGCACCATTTCCTCATAGGTATTATGACCATCTGAGCAAGTGGTATGTATATGCAAATCTCCTCGTGAGATGACTGGCGTGGGCGAAGGGGTTTCGGTAGGGATTGGCGTATGCGTGGCAGTGGGCGTGGGAGTAGCGGTCGGTGTACGGGTAAAGGTTGGTGTGCGAGTAAAGGTTGGTGTACGAGTAGCGGTAGCTGTGCCGGTGGAAGTCGATGTGTGTGTCGGTGTCGGTGTATAGGTAGAGGTTGCCGTTTGTGTGGGCATCGGCGAAGCAATGAGATTGATAAACTGCTCTGTCCTACAACTCAATATGGCTAAACTCATACTAAAAATAAAAGCAATGATGACGGGAATGCGTTGTCTGATATCCATTTAGTCGCTTATCTTTGGTTTTCGCCAACCAGTCCAGATGCTGTCGGCGAATAGGATCGACCCCATCAAGCGAACGGGGCTGAGACCCGCCCCTACGAGGTGTTTTGAGGATTCGCCGACAGCATCCAGTCAAGCCAGCGAAAACAAAGCTTTTGTTATATGATGGGAATTGCCGTGCTTCTGCTGCCTATTATAGACCTATCTATTACCCATAAGTCGGACTTCGCTCTTTAACAAGATACCAAATAGCAGCATAATCATGAAGGCGCTGCCAGCCGCGCCA
>JAFGLD010000002.1 GCA_016928235.1 Anaerolineae bacterium
CGTCAACTTAAGCAAAAGACTTCTCGATCTCTTTCAAAAAAGATCATGATCTTTTTCCGAAAACTTCTCGATCTTTTTCAAAAACATTTCGATCTTTTTCTCAGCTTGCCAAATCTGCTGCCCATCAATCCAAATGGCAAATGACCTTAAGTTGACAGTTATGGGACACAAATAAACCCGCAGTTCAGATGCCCTTCTTGCTCAACTGCCTGAGTGTTTCGGAACGAGCCATAACGACAGGTGTACTGATGCCCCGAAACACTAGAGCAGACTGATTGGCAAATAGCCGTTCGTCAAATACGGGAAATTATTTGTTGATTGTATTGGATAGTGAGGATTAGACACGAACGTGCATCACGACCATCGTTGGCTCAAATGGCAGAATTGGATTCCCATCATTGTTCTCTGTGCGGCAGTGGTTACGCTGTTTCACCGGCTTTTTCTGGGTGAAGTCATTTTTTGGGGAACGCCTACCTTGCAGTTCTATCCCTGGCGTAAAATGGCCTTCGATGTGCTGGGAGCCGGTCATCTGCCGCTCTGGAATCCGCTGCTGGGCAACGGCGCGCCCCTGCTGGCGAATTACCAGACAGCGGTTTTCTACCCCCCCAACTGGCTCTACCTGGTGATCCCAACCGAGTATGCTATGGGATTAGTGGGATTGGTACATGTCATTTGGGCCGGTTTGGGAATGGCGGTCTATTTACGCCGGTTGGGGGTCGAGCGCCTGGGACAGGGGGTAGGGGCGCTCGCTTTTGCCTTGAGCGGCTATCTCATTTCTCGATTTGGCTTCCTGAGCATCACCAGTGCTGTTCCCTGGCTGCCCTGGCTGATGTGGGCAGTCGATGGGATTGTGCCGGACAACGCGGCGATGGGATCCCATCGCCGCGCCGTTTTGCTGCTGGGCGTGATCGTCGCGATGCAGCTCCTGTCGGGCCACGCTCAGACAACCTTCTACTCGATGGTGCTGGCCGGGGTCTATACCTTGTGGCAGATGCTCACTTCTTCGCAACCTGATGGGAGATCGATGTGGGCCAGGCGTGCCCGGCTTCTGACGATGGTGTCCGGCGGTGTGCTGCTGGGCATGGCTGTGGCAGCTGTTCAGCTGATTCCGACCTTCGAGCTGCTACAGACTTCGCAGCGGGCGGGAGGTGTCGAGGAGAGTTTCGCGCTGGGATACTCCTTCTGGCCCTGGCGCTTCCTGACCCTGATAGCCCCAAACTTGTTTGGAAGCCCTGGGCTTGGTAACTATTGGGGGCCTGGGGCCTATTGGGAAGATGCTGTCTACGTTGGATTGTTGACACTGCTGATGGCCGGTTGCGCAGGGGGGCGCTGGCTACAAGAGCGGAAAATCGCGTCTCAGTCTGCGGTTCGTGTTGTTCCGTTTTATATCCTCACTTTGCCTTTGGTGTTTGTGTTATCATTGGGTGGATATACACCGGTTTTTCCCTGGCTGTACCACCATGTACCGACCTTCTCGATGTTCCAGGCGCCGGCTCGCTGGATGCTGCTGGCCGTGTTCGCGATCAGCGTGCTGGGGGCGGTAGGTATCGATGGGTGGCGGGTGACCCGGCGAGGATTGAAACATGCGCGCCTGGTAACGGTAGGAGGCGTGTCAGTCTTGATCGGCGTGGCAGGGGCGGCGATTGGAGCAAATGTTATCGAGCCTACCTATCTTATGGCAACAACCCGGCTTGGCATTACCATCATCATGCTTGGGGGAATATTTCTGGTATTCCCAAAGGTGGCCTACGATGCTCGGTGGCGCCCCTGGTGGGAGGTGGGTGTTCTGTCTCTGCTTGCCATCGATCTGGTGACGGCACATTGGGGTCTCAACCCGACGCTGCCGGCGGACTACTATCACCAAACATCCGAACTTGCTCAGAATTTCGCGGCTGACTTCGAGGGATATCGGACATTCTATATGCCCGATCAGGAGCAACAGGCCAAGATCGATAGTTTTTTAGATTTTAACAACTTGATGTTTGGCGATCAGCATATGATGCGGGTGGCATTAGTGCCCAATATCGGGATGGATGCCGGCGTTGCTGGCGCAAACAACTTTGAGCCACTCCAGGTGGGATATCACGCGCAGCTTCTCCAGTCGCTGGATGGCAAAGCACCTGATGAAGTGTTGAGCACGCTCCAAAAGATGAACGTTGGAGTGCTGCTCTCAGGTGACCCTTATCCGGGTTTTGAGTTGCTGGCCGAGGCTGGGCCTGTGAAAGCCTACCGCGTGCCTGACCCCTGGCCCCGCGCGGCGCTGGCGTCGTGCTCCGAAGTGGGCGATGCCCTGGTCTGTGAGCGGATCGAGGAGGGGCAGGCGACGATCACCCTGGACGAGCCAAATCGCGTCGGCGTGACTGTTGAGGCCGATTCGAGTACAATGCTGGTGCTGGCCGATACCTTCTACCCGGGTTGGCAGGCGACGGTCGATGGGGCGCCTGTTCCCATCCAGCGGGCCAACGGCGCCTTCCGGGCGGTCGATGTGCCCGCGGGGCGGCACGAGGTGGTGTTTGAGTATGGGCCGGTGAGTGTGTGGATTGGGGTGTTCATTGGCGGGATTGGGATGATAGCACTTGTTGTGCTTAGGCTAAAATCAAGTTATTGAAAGAAGGAGTATGACCATTGTATCGCCTGAAATCCTCATGAGGGTGCTTTACTCTTCTCAATCAGATCGGAAAACAACATAACCAATTGCGATGCTATATGATCAGCATTGTATCGAGTCTCAGCTGCCTGCCGGCAAGCTTGCCTGAGCTTATCGATCTCACGAGGTCGATTGAGCCAGTAAATAAGGGTCTCCGCCAGCGAAGAAGGACTGGAGTCTCGGGTGATGAGCTTGGGCTCGATAGGGGTAAGTATCTCGGGCGTAGTACCAACCGGCGTTCCAACAACGGGTACCCCACAAGCCAGTGCTTCAATGGTTGCCAACCCGAACCCCTCCAGAAACTCGGTTGGCAAAGCAAATAGATCCGAAGCAGCCATATATACTGGCAACGTCTCTTCCTCAACAAAGCCAAGCAGCTTGACACTCTCAGTCAGGCCAAGTCCCTCGATCTGCGCTTCAAGCTTAGGGCGAAGAAAACCCTTGCCAGCGATGAGCAGCACAGTGGCGGGATGTCTGGCCCGCACACCGGGCATTGCCGAGATGAGGTTTTCTAGACCGACTCGGCCTACCAACCGCCGGGCGGTGAATATCACTGTTCGATCAGTTGGCAGCCCAAGCTTTTCTCTTGCTGTACTGCGGTCTAGTGGTTCATAGCGCTTGAGGTCAACACCCAGGTCCACGACGCTGCTTTTTCCGTCAAAACAGGCACGGCCGTGCAAACTTCGCATGTCATTCAGCAGGCGGTGACCATCAACCACAATGTGTGTGCTGTTGCGCAGGGCCCAGTTTTCTACCATGTGGAATGCTCGCCCGACCATGAGAGCTATCTGGCTAAGGCTCCCGTACTGCCCTCTGTGAGCGCCAATCTCAATTTCCTGCATCAGGGATGCATGGTAGTTATATACAACCGGTATGCTGTTGCATCGTCGAGCGAGCCGGATCGGTATCATATACAGGCCATTGTTCATGAAAACAACATCATATGACCCTATATGCTGGTATAGCCAACGAGCAGCGTTCCATAGGACTGCCAGCGGGTAGAGACGGTACAGAGGGTGGTTTCGAGGGATGCTGGAAAACCGCACAATCTGTACACCACTGATTTGAGCTTGAGGAGGCAATTCAGGATCGATACGCCGGACGAGAGCCGTTACCTGATGTCCCTGAGCGGCCCATGCAGCGGCAAGAGTCATCAGGCTCTTACCCACCCCGCCAATTGCATCCGGGTATATTTCATCCGTCACAGTTAGAATACGCACGATGCGTCCTATATCAGCTCTTTATACAACGCGTTGATCTTACTGACATAGTTGTCAAGAGAGAATTCTCTTAAAGCACGCTCCCGGCCGGCTATTCCCATTGAATGACGCAGGTCCGGGTTACAGAGTAGCCTTACAATTGCCTCGGCCAGTTTGTCAATGTTGCCATCTTCTACCAATAAGCCTGTTTGCTCATGAAGAATGAGTTCAGGCATACCGCCTGACTTCGCGCCGACTACGGGGCGGCCCATCACCATGGCCTCAAGGACGCTGATAGACAGTGTATCATTGATAGTAAAGGAGACATAGACATCAAACGTATTTAGGATGTTGCCGATGTCCGAGCGAAATCCCGCAAACGTGACCGAGTCTTCAATCTTTAGGCTTTGCATCAGGATGGTCAAATCAGTCATGTATTCGTTGCCACGCTGAGTGAGCGATTTCCCTATATGAAGAAGATGAGCCAGAGGGAATGCTTCGAGTACCAACTTCCATGCTTGGAGAACTTTGTCAATCCTCTTAACAGGATCTATTGTGCATACAAGTCCTACAATGGGTTTGTCAGCCCGGATGCCAAACTCTGATCGTACATCGTGAAAAGCTGAATAGTCAGCATCAGCACCAATCAGATTCTGAGTGTTGTAGATGACGCTTGCCTTAGCGGGTGGGTTATCGCCAAAAGCATCGCGCATGACAGCATGTGATACGAAAACAATTCGATCAGGCATCCAGAACCGGTATAACAGGTGTAGCATGTAAATATGGATATGCCAGACTATGGGAATGCCTGTTATTCTTGCAGCAATGAGTCCAGCAATATGACTCGATAAGCTATTTGTATGGATGAGGTCGATGTGATGTTGACGCACGAGACGTGCGAGCCGAAGGCCTTCAACTACCTTCTGGAGCAGGGCGAAAGGGTTGAACACTCGGTAGCTGCTGCCTGGTAGGGTTGTCTTAAGGGCCAGCATCCGAAAGTTAAATGCTATGTGCGGAATATGGGATTGCTGAAGGCGCTGAACAAACGGGCCGGATGGACAGGCGACCACAGCACCAAATCGCCCTGGCTCCAGGTGACGTATGGCTGTGTAGACAGCATCTTCGATGCCAGAAACCTCTGCCATCTCATGAATGAACAATATCTTCTTCATTGCAGTCTGATACTTTGTTAAGATTGCAAACTGAGTAGAATTATACTAACCGTACGCTAAAAGTTCCAATTTGCCCTGAATCCGGAAAAGTGTATATGCTCTGGCTCACAAAAACAGAGGTGAAC
>JAFGLD010000038.1 GCA_016928235.1 Anaerolineae bacterium
CGGTTTTTGTCTGATCGTTGGTCCGGACTTGTAGTACAATCAGATGAGTGCAAGACAAGAAATGAGTGAACTGTCTGGATGAGGAGCCAAAGATGAAAAAACTATCTCGACGTGAGTTTCTGAGGCTGTCCGGCGCCGTAGGCGCCGCGGCAGGGTGGGCTATGTTGGGAACAGGGTGCTCCGATCCGCTCCCGATGGCATCTCCACAGCAGGCCGGAGCGACACAGCCGTCTTCTCGCTCCATCGATGCAACCCAAGATGCTGTTGCGTCACCAACGCGGCAGCCTACCATGCCCACCTCCGATCAGGCTTACCTGGCAGTGGCGCGAGGCGAAGACCCCGCCGGCATGGTCAACGCGGCGCTGGCTGCCCTGGGTGGCATCGAGCGGTTTGTCAGCCAGGGCAATGACGTCATCATCAAGCCCAATATCTGCGTGGCTTACCATACGCCGGAATACGCCGTCACCACCAACCCGCAGGTCGTTGCCGCGCTGGTGACCCTATGTCTGGGAGCCGGTGCCAAACGTGTGCGCGTCATGGATCAGGGCTTTGGCGGCACGGCTACGGCTGCCTATGCCATCAGCGGCATCGAAGAGGCGGTCAAGGCGGCCGGTGGCGAGATGGAAGTCATGAGTTCGGTCAAGTACGCCGATTTTGACATCCCTGACGGCAAAGACATCACCTCCTGGGAGTTTTACCGCGACATTATGGAGACCGATGTGCTGATCAATGTCCCGATCGCCAAGCACCACTCGCTGGCACGGTTGACGTTGGGAGGCAAAAATTTATTGGGCATCATTACCAACCCAAGCAGGATACATCAGAACATGGGGCAGCGCGTGGCCGATCTGGTCAGCGCCGTTCGGCCCAGCCTGACCGTGATCGATGGCTACCGTATCTTGATGGCCAACGGCCCTACCGGCGGCAACCTCGACGATGTCAAACAGGCGCGGACCATCATCGCCAGCCACGACATTGTTGCCGCCGACGCCTATGCGACCACCCTCTTTGACCTGACAGGTGAGGATATTGACTACGTCAAGAATGCCGCCGATATGGGGCTGGGGACGATGGATTTGAGCAGCATCAAGATCGAAGAAATTGCTATATAGGGGCCGGTTATGAAGCTCACCATCACCTGGGCACACTGGCGGCGTGTACGTCGGGCCGTCCAGCTTCTGTTTTTTGCGCTTTTTGTCTATCTCGTGTTTGCCGGGCTTCAGCGACAGGGCGGTACGGAGGTCAACCCGCTGTCTGACCTCTTTTTTCGATTAAATCCGCTCTCCGCGCTGGTCGCTTCGTTGGCATCGCGGGGCCTGGTTCAGGGCCTGGGGTGGGCTCTCATCACCATCGGGGCGACGCTTTTAGCGGGCCGCGTGTGGTGTGGATGGGTCTGTCCAACCGGGACACTGCTCGAATGGGTATCATTCCGCGGCGCGCGCCGGCGCGCGGCTCGACTTTCCCCCCGGCTCCGATCGATCAAGTACCTGCTGCTGGTCGCCATCATCGTTATGGCGCTGCTGGGCAATGCCACCCTGCTGATCTTCGAGCCGTTGGCTCTACTCACGCGGGTGATGACGACTGTGGCTGTCCCCAGCCTGAACTATGCCATCACCGCCGGAGAGAAGGCGCTTTATCCGATCAGCTTCCTACGCCCGGCAATCGATTGGGTCGAGGGGGCCCTGCGTGGCTCGCTGCTGCCGGCCCACCAGCCGGTCTTCGGCTCATCGCTTCTGATTGCCGCTCTTTTTGGGGTGATCGTCGCCCTGAACCTGCTGGCCGACTGCTTCTGGTGCCGCTATTTGTGCCCGTTGGGTGCGCTGCTGGGTTGGGTCTCGAAGATCGCCATCTTCCGCCCGGCGATCAGTTCAGCCTGTAATGGTTGCACTCGCTGTGCCATTACCTGCAAACCCGGTGCGATCCACACGGTTCCTCCCGCCGAGGCATCTGGTAGTGGGGCTGATATCGCCATCCAGCCTACCGAGTGCACCGTCTGCCTGGATTGCCTGGCCGGTTGTGCCAAAGATGGCATGGCGATGAAGCCGATCTTCCAGGTAGCCCCAACGCAGGCATTCGATCCCACCCGGCGGCAGTTTCTACAAGCTGGTATGGTCGGCGCGGCGGGCGTCGTCCTGCTGCGCGCCGATCTGCGTCTGCGGACGCAAAACTCCTTGTTGATCCGCCCACCGGGCGTCGATGATGAGATCGAGTTCCTGGCCAAATGTCTGCGCTGCTCTGAATGTATGAAAGTCTGCCCGACGACTGCCTTGCAGCCCGCCAAAGGTGAGGCCGGTCTGGAGGGATTGTGGACACCGATCGTCACGCCGCGCGTGGGGTACTGCGATTATGGCTGCAACGCCTGCGGCCAGGTCTGTCCATCGAAGGCCATCCCCCTCCTGTCGCTCGATGAGAAGCGCCGGCAGGTGATCGGCAAGGCCAGTGTCAACCGCGACCGCTGCTTACCGTGGGCATCGAACACGCCTTGTATTGTCTGCGAGGAGATGTGCCCTCTGCCGGAAAAGGCTATCAAGCTGGAAGTCGTGACTGTGCCCGATGCGTTTGGGGGGGAGATGGCGTTGCAGCGCCCTTACGTCGTGCGCGACCTATGCATCGGCTGTGGCATCTGCGAGAATCGCTGCCCGCTAGAAGGTGAGGCGGCCATCAGAGTGTATGGGACCATTACGTAAACGATTGTGTGATGGAAGCTTGGTGCGCGCCCTCGCGCGCCTCACATGTGCAGTGTTCAGCGTCGACGGCCCGTCCGAGCTTTTCCGCGTGGTGTCCGGTGTCTTTCCTGACTCTCTGTTTCATCCAATACCTTTTCCAGATAGGCCAATAACATCTGTTTAATCTCAGATGTGATCTGAACCCTGAAATCTTCATCGTTGGAAGATGAGCGGAGTGAAATCAACGACTTGACCGCCGACTTGCAAATGACGGCAGTCAGCCGGGCTTGCCGCGCATCGATCTGAGGAGCTACCTTCTGCATGATATCGGCCAGCCGCTCAATAACCTCCTGCTCGATCTCCTGAGAGGCCGCCGCAATATCGGCGGAGACATCGGTACCCAACAAAATGTGGGCATACACCGGACAGCCACAGTACAGATCCAGGAAGGGGTCGATCAGCCGGTCGAGCAGCACCGGCAGAGGGAGGTAGCCCACATCGTCGGTGAAAACCTGATCGAACAGTGCCTGCTCTTCCCGATGATAACGAGCCGCCAGCGCCCGCAAGATAGCATCTTTATCGGCAAAATAGCGGTACAGCGTACCGATGGAGATGCCGGCCCGCTCGGCGATGGCATTGGTCGTTGCTGCTTCGTATCCAACCTCCGTGAACAGATCGGCTGCGGTACCGAGAATGGAATCAACGCGTTCCTGGCTGCGTGATTGCTGGGGAACGCTCCGAATTGAGTAATCGCTCATATTTTCCTTGACAAGGTGAGTACATGCTCATATAATGGCTAACGATAGTGAGCGTGTGCTCATGTTTGTTTTATTTTACCATGTTATTCGTGGGGACTGCCAGGAGGATGTTATGCAACAAAAACAGACTGCCCTGATCACCGGCGCTTCCGGTGGCATTGGCTATGAGTTGAGTAAACTGTTTGCCGCTGACGGCTACAACCTGATCCTGGTCGCGCGTAGCACCGACAAGCTCGACAAGCTGGCCGCGGAACTGACCCAGGCTCACGGCATCAACGTTGTCGTTCTCTCCAAAGACCTGAGCGATCCGAAGGCTCCAACTGACATCTTCGAGGCGGTCGAGGCGCGGAAGCTTCAAGTAGATGTACTGGTCAATAACGCCGGCTTTGGCATTCAGAAACCTTTCGCCGGCGCCGACATGGTCGAGACATTGCAGATGATTCAGCTCAATGTCATCACGCTGACCATGCTGACCCGGCTGTTCCTGCCCGGCATGCTGGCTCGCAAATCCGGGCGTATCCTCAACATTGGGTCGACCGGCTCATTTGCTCCTGTGCCTTCGATGGCTGCCTATGGCGCGACCAAAGCCTATGTGCTCTCATTCTCGGAGGCGCTGGCCGAGGAGCTACGTGGCAGCGGCGTCACGGTGACGGCGCTCTGTCCCGGCGTGACATATACCGGTTTCCAGGAACGGTCTGGGATGTTCAAGGTCGGGTTGTTGCGCCTGGGAGGGATGAGCGCCGTCGACGTGGCTCGTATCGGCCACCAGGCCGTCAAGCGCGGTCGTGTGGTCGCCGTTACGGGGTTATTCAACCAGCTGATGACATTCTCGATGCGGTTTGCGCCTCGCCCACTTGTCCGGCGACTATCGCGGCAGATGATGGAAGGCTAAACGATGATGTTATCAGGACAATCAATTACTGAGATCATCTTGCGGCGTTTCTCGTGCCGAACCTACCAGGAACGGCCTATCGACGCAGAAAAACGTCGGCGGCTGCAAGCTTACCTGGACACGCTTCGCGCCGGCCCACTGGGGTCGGTTGCGCGGTTCGAGCTGGTGGCAGCGACGGAGGATGATCGGAAGTTGTTGCGTGGGTTGGGAACCTACGGCTTCATCAAGGGAGCGACCGGCTTCATCGTGGGGGCTGTACAACCCGGCGAGAAAAACCTGGAGGATTTTGGCTATCTGATGGAGCAGGCCATCCTGGCAGCCACCGATCTCGGTCTGGGCACCTGTTGGCTGGGGGGTAGTTTTACTCAGAGCAGCTTTGCAAAGAAGATCGAGAAAACCCCGGCGGAGATCATCCCGGCAGTGACATCGGTGGGGTATATTCCAGCAGGACACAATCCGGATGATGCGCTGCTCAGACGCTTTGTGGGATCGATGCATCGGCACCCCTGGGAGATGTTGTTCTTTCGGGGTGAATTCGGCTGCCCGCTGACTGTTGAAGCGGCCGGTGACTATGCCCAGCCGCTCGAGATGCTGCGGCGGGGGCCATCGGCATCGAACAAGCAGCCCTGGCGGGTAGTGCAGGGCGAGGGCTGCTGGCATTTCTGTGTGCAGCGCACGCCCGGCTACGGGAAGGGTACTCTGGTATTTGGATTACTACGTCTGGCCGACTTGCAGCGCGTGGATATCGGAATTGCCATGTGCCACTTCGAGATGACGGCCAATGAACTTGGTTTGAGAGGTAAGTGGGAAATAGCCGATCCCGGCCCGGCTGTGCCTGACGCAGCCACTGAGTACATCGTTACCTGGAAAGAGCTGCCGTGAGCCGATAAAATTCTTCCCGTTGTCCGGATTTTGTACCTCATGAGGGGATCAGTATGAAAAACAGTGTCTCGCCTATCCACCCAGAGTCAATTCATGCCATCGCCGGCTTCATGGGCCGGCGCTTTTACGCCAATCGAGATGCGCGCCTCAAGGATGCTCTGCTCTCGGAGCAGTTTATCCGTCTGCATGAACACAAAAATCATGACGATTGGTTCTGGATGGGCGAGCAGATCGGCAAGTGGCTGGACGCGGCTGCCTACACGGCACTGATCGCCAAAGACGATGTGCTGTTGGCGCGCATCGATGAGATCGTCGACCGGCTGGCGAAGGCCCAGGCGGAAGACGGCTATCTGGGCGTCACGGCTGTCTTTCATCGCAACCCCGTGCGCGGGATGGAGCTGTACGAGATGTACTATGTCCTGCTGGGGTTGGAAGTGGTCTACGAGCTGCTCGATAACCGGAAGGCGCTGCGAATCGCTCGCAAGCTGGCCGATTACATAGTCTGTACCTGGGGAACGGAGCCCGGTCAATTTCCGCTGGTCGGGCGCTTCCCCGGCAATG
Organism: Anaerolineae bacterium; assembly: GCA_016928235.1. Classification (GTDB taxonomy): domain Bacteria; phylum Chloroflexota; class Anaerolineae; order Aggregatilineales; family UBA3940; genus JAFGMS01. The sequence continues at coordinate 5,760 of JAFGLD010000038.1, forward strand.
GCCACGATGGCGGTGAGGGAACCCTGATCCTTGAGCCGATCGTCAGCCTATCCCGGCTGACAGGCGATCCCCAGTATGCGCAGTGGGGCGAAAGTGTGCTGGCAAAGTGGGATGAGTGGTGGGAGCAGTATCCCAGCGCGGTACATGCCTGCGGTTGGACCAGGATGAAGCAGTTCGCCGCCGGTGAGATCGACCTGTACGATCTGCGCCCCAATATCCATGCCCATACGTATCACATGACCCTGCTGGGCATTGCCGCTTTGTACAATGTCACCGGCAATGAGGAATACCGGCGGGTGGTCCTGAAGAGCATCGACCGTATTGCCGATGAGTGGCTGTTCCTGACGGGCGGGATGAGTTCCGGCGAGCGTTACGTTCAGCGTGCGTATTATCATCCCCGCAATAATGTCGAAGTCTGTCCGCAGCATACCTGGATCCTGCTGCTCGATCAGGCTCTGCGTTGGACAGGTGAGGCAAAGTATGCCGCCGAGATCGAGCGCGACCTGTTCAATCACTTCCTGGCAGCCCAGTTGGCCGACGGCAGCAATTGGAGCTATATGACCCCGCTCAACGGCCGGGCCGAAGAGCCCAAGGGACCGAACTGCTGCAACGCCGCCGGCCAGCGCATCACCGGGCGCATGCCAACCTACCTCTATGGGCTGCGCGATTCCAACCCGGCGGTATTGATGTATACCGAGAGCGAAGCCGAGATTGATTTACCCAAAGGGGGGAGGGTCATCCTGAAACAGGAGACAGAATATCCATCCCAGGGTCAAGTTGTCGTCCGTGTCGCGCTTGAAAAGCCATTTCACTTTGCCCTGCACTTGCGCATTCCTCCGTTCGCGGATGGGGCAACCTATCAGGTTAACGACGGCCCGGCTGTGGAGGCAGATGCCGGGGGATTTGTAGTGATCGAGCAGCAGTGGCAGCCCGACGACGAAGTCGAGCTGCACCTGCCAATGCCGGTCAGCGTTCAGGCTAATGATCATCTGGCGGCTGTTGTTCGTGGCCCGCTGGTCTACTGCCTGTTCCAGGATGTCCAGGATCTGTCCGGCAGCATCTACTGGCACCATGGGATCTATCCGGAGGATCATCGGCTGCTGCTGGATCGTGCCAACCCGGCCGCTACCATCAGCGAGGAAGCGACCTGCTCCGACCTTCTCGGCCCGGCATTGCGCGTACAAGGGGAAAGTTGCTCACAGACGCCGATGTTTGCTACCGAGAAAGCAAATGCCGGGATTCCTCCTTCAGCGTCCAAGAACTTCCTGCTGTTGCCTTTTGCTAATCAGGGAGCGATTCGAGGCGAGTATCGGATCTTCAACCACTATCGGGGAGCATAGTGAACCTCCGAGCCCGGAAGAATATCTGGAGCAGAATACAGTGGCACAGGGGTTTTTACCTGGGATATTTCCGGGGTGCCTGGTACTCGATGACCAAGTTTTCAACATTGACAGGTGATCAGTTTTCAGTGATCAGTTTACAATCTGACATAGTCTCCATATGTTGTGTTTGCACATTCGTTCCGCTTAAGTTGAGTTTTCCTGGCATGGCAATACCTTCGCTAACCCTGTCATTCCCGCGAAATGCCTGCTCTCGCGAAAGCGTGGGGCGGGAATCTACCTGTCGTGCTTGACGATTCCTACTTACACAGAAATGGCACTTGAACACATCATTTGGTGCCTATGTCCAAAAAACTTGATCATCGAGTGGTATGATCGACCGGTGGATTCTCGCGTAAGCGGAAATAACAGAATTACACATAAAATGAGCCCATGTTTAAGCATAACACGCCTATCGCCAATAAAGTCTATTAGAAAACAATCCAAAGACAAACTGGATGCGCCTCATTTCAGTGATGTATTATGATTCGCTACGCAAGGGATCGAGCGGCTTAATCGATGAATCGAGCCGCTCATATCCAACTCAAGCGAAAACACACCTGGGCAAATTCCTCAGGTATCACTGACTCACCAACCCTTCCACGCCCTCTCAAATTGACACCCCAGAGGCAGGGCGGATTTCAACCTGACTGTCATCTCACCCTGTTTTCATCCTGTTTGGCGAGCCTTGGCTCATGGGCTACTCCTTTGTGATGGCTGTTCTCAATTCGTACTTTTTGCTTAACCTCATCGTTTGACAAATTGTTGACCGGTTGTTGGCAACTCAGTGATGGCCTCTTGGGATAGTATATATAAGGTAACTATTGGTTACCTGGGAGAGGTCAGGTGGTAAGGCAGATAACCAGCAACACAGCATGACTTGTGTTTCCAATTGTCTCCACTATCACTCGACCTAATTCGACGAAATTTCTGCAAACGTTTGCATATCCGGAAGATCACCTTTTCTTTTCCAAGAAAGTTTTTTTGAGGCCGTATTGCAAACGTTTGTAGTGCAGGTAATGGAAAGAGATGACTGCTCATAGGGTTGTGTACAACTGCTATGCCGTAGCTTGTTAGATCTTCTCGGCCTTTATGGCTGCAGAGGAAGGCCATAAAGGCTGAGTTAACGCAAGAATGGTCAATCCAGACTACCTTATTTTATTGCGTGGATTGGCCGAGCATGTTGCAAAAGGAGGTAATAATTCATTCTGCGGGGTAAGGGATTGACTCTCCCTGGTGCTGATTTACGACTGGCGACTGCAGTCCGAAAGGAGGCTTACTTATCAGTACATCACAGTCTTTCTTGACTTTAAGCGTTTCGCGCAAAGTCATTTGAAGGCTGTACCGTGAAACTTTCGGAGAATTACGGTCAAGTGGATGCTGGATAGTTCAAGTTACTTCACCTTATCCATCATAGTGTTTAAGTCACAATCAACCTGCTTATAGCTTATCAGATAATGATCTAAACAAAATCAGTATCTCTTGTGAGTACAAAGCCGTCCAGAATGTTTTCTGAAAAGCTATAGGAACAAAACACCAAAAGGAGAAAGATTCGTGAAAGCTTATATCAACACCAAGAAACTGCGCGGAGTCCTGGTTGTTGCTGCCGTGCTGGGATTACTCTTATCTGTGCTTTTGGCGATTTCGCCGGCAGCGGCTAAGCCGCACGCGGCGCCATCAGGCAAGCGCCTCAAGGTCCTGTCTACAGAATGGGCCAGTTTCGTGAGCTCGAATGCACCTGAGCCACTTTTAATCGGTTATGCCTCCCGTGGTGATCCCAATGGTCAGGATCAAGGCTGGAAAGACATCGCTACCAGCGAATTCAACTTCCTGACGGCCGAAAACGATATGAAGATGGATCAGCTTCAGCCGAGCAAGGGCAATTTCTCCTTCACAGCCGGTGATAAGCATGTGGATTACGCCAAGGCAAACGGTATGAAGGTCCACGGGCATGTCCTGGTATGGGACGAGCAGTATCCGAATTGGATGAATAGCGAGAGCAACAAGCGCCAGGCGATGGAAGATCACATCGCCGGCGTCTTGAACCACTACAAGGGCAACCGGCATGTCGATGTCTGGGATGTGGTCAACGAAGTCTTTGAAGAGGACGGCACCTATTTGAAGACGATCTGGTACAATGCCATGGGGAAGGATTTCGTCAAATACGCATTTCAGAAGGCCGCCAGCATCGACAGTACCGCTAAGCTAATCTACAACGATTACAACATCGCGTTCAATAGCCTCATGACTCCCAATCCTAAATCCGAAGCGACGTTTAATATGATACGAGATTTGAAAAATGATGGGGTGAAAATCGATGGGGTTGGTTTCCAAATGCATCTGATTGGGCCTGATGTTGCCGCAAGAGGGCAGGCGGCGATAGATGACTTTCGCATTAACATGGACCGTTTTGCCAACCTGGGCCTCGAGATCTACATCACCGAACTGGACGTGCGCTTTCCGATGCCCCTCGATAACAACGAGCGCGCACAACAGGCCGAGATCTATGGATGGATTGTGAGAGAATGCCTGGCCCAGCCGGCCTGTAAGGGCATTCAAACCTGGGGCATCACCGATAAATATTCCTGGGTTCCGAATGTCTTCCCCGGCGAGGGCGGCGCATTGCCTTTCGATGATAACTATCAGCCCAAGCCGGCCTACTACGCTATGCAGAGCGCTCTCAAGGATGCTGTTGGCTGCCGGATGTACTACAGAACCTATAGCTGGAACAATGTTACGTATTCCCGAGCCTACATCCGTAATTTGAGCGTCACAACCATCAACGGTTGGACACTGACCTGGGATTATGCTAATGGTCAGACGGTCAATACAGCAGCAGGTACTTATGAGGGTGCTGACAGTCTGAGCCAAAGCGGCACCAAAGTAACAGCCAGTGGCCAACCCAGCGATTATACAGGAAACGGCCTCATCTATGGCGGCGGCACTGGGGAGCGCGAGCTTCGCTTCCAGGGATCGGGGTCTACGGCTATCCCCACCGGCCCATTCACCCTCAATGGGGTTCAATGCACCGGCCCCAATGTACCCCTTGGACCGCCCACAAACCTGGCAGGGACACCGCAAGGTGGTAATAGTGCTGCCCTTACCTGGACGCTCTCAACCGACGACGATGTGGATCAATATTTTCTCTATCGAAACAACTCCTATATCGCTACATTGGGCCGAGCAGTTACCTCTTTCACAGATAAAAGCCTGGCCCCCAATGTGTCATATGAATATGTCTTGTATGCCTGGGATCAGCGGCATCAGATCAGATCTGCTCCCAGCAACAAGGCGACTGTCATGATCAATCCTGCGCCACCTCCTGGTGTATCAGTGACGGTATCTCCCCCTGTGAGTGACTGGGGCAGCGGCTATTGCTCCAATGTCACTGTTAAGAACAATACGGGCGCACCAGTAGATTGGGCTGTCACCTTTACTGTGGACGGTACCATTTACACATTGTGGAATGCCATCTGGTCTCAAAGTGGCAACACAGTGGCGGCCGAGGGTGTGGGGTGGAACAACATCCTCCAGCCTGGAGAGAGCAGCCATAGCATCGGTTTCTGTGCGAACAGATAGTCAAGCTCCGGTTGGAGCAGCCGTTTTCAACTGACCATAGCCAGTCTACAGCACATCAGAGATGCGGACACATTTGTGTCCGCATCTTTCAATGTGTGCGTCTTGATGAGGCGCGGTCCAAGTCTTTAGATTATCTCTTGGCTCTGGCTATCGATAGATCGAGGCTAACATCCCAGTTTTACACGTAACAACTGCGGGCAAATGCCCTGGCATGTTTCTGCTGTAGAGCCTCATCATTGGGGATGCCGGTCACGTTCATCCGGCACCGTCCGTCGGCAATCACCGGGTAGATATGCTCGTTGTAGAGCGTGATATCCGCGCCTTCCCGGATCTTCGGGTTGCGGAAGAGCCCCGAGTAGCTTCCGGAAAAGAGCGGCTCGATGTCTGTGCCGTGGACAAGCGTCGACCAGATTTGGGCGGCCTCGGCCAGCCGTGTTAGCGCGAAGGCGTGTTCCTGCTCAAGCTGATCGCGATCGGCGATCATCGCCTTGACAAACGCGCGCGTGCTGGGATACTCGAATGCAGAGCCACGGGCCCGCATGACGGCATTGATCAGGTTGGTCGTCTGTTTGCGCATGGCAGGATCGGGGATGTAAGCCAGCAGCATGCCTGCCGGGCGGAGCGCGAAGCTTCGGAAACACTTGGTTGGGCTGACGGCGATCAGCACCGGGGCGCCTTGCTCGATAAAGGGAGCGAGCTGATGCTGGTAGCTCATCGACATGATGGTATTGTAGCCCTTTGTTTCCAGGAGAGAAGCATACTCGAAGCCCGAATAAGCCCGGTCCAGGATGACCAGACGCTGCGCGCTCGCTGCCGAAGCTGCCCGCTCGGCGATGACGGCCTTATCGATCACCTGGCCGGTTGTGTTTTGTGGACCAGCCTGATAAATCGGCAGCATCCCAGTGTCGGACAGCACATCGCTGCTGGGGAATTCTTTGTACACGACCCGGCAGCTTTTGGCGATGGCCTTGTAGCCCGGCCAGCTAAGTTCCTCCACGCTAATGCAGCCAATATCGCCATACAGGGCCAGCGCAGTTATTGCCGCCGCATTGACGGCCCCGGTCCCGGCATCGGAGGGCAATGCCAACACGAAGGAATCCCAGGTGGCCTCGGGCACTCGCTGCCAGGCCAGGATCGAGGCCTTGAGCTTATCCATGAAGGCTGCGGAATTACGATAGTCGCCTCGGTCACTGTCTTCGATTTCCGCTCGCAGGTGCTTGAGCAGTGTCGCTGAGGTGGCCATCGCCTGGCCCCTGGTATCCAGGACAATGCCTATGCCGTAATTGCAGCCTTCCGGATCGGCATCGATGATGATTTTGGCGATCTGGTTGGCATCTTTCCCCTCAGTTGCCAGTGTCTCTACCTGGCTCTTAACTTTGTTTCCAAATTCCATCGATGGGTCAGACATATGTCAACTTTCCCTTTTCATTTATTTTTCCCTATTTTCACCTGACATATCAGAACCGTCCACTTTTGAATCGCGATCAATACCTTCGTGGGAATGACGGGTTCTCTACTTTGGGCGTTTTTAGGTTAGCTCTTTTTCCAGGATGCGATAGAACGCATCCTGTGCCTGTCGCTCGATCCAGGGAGTGTGTCCACAGCGTTCGAGCAGGATAAAGCGAAAATCCCCAAGAACAGCCGCCAGCGGCTTCTCGATCCCTTCCGCCGGGTGCGGATCGAAGTCGCCGTGGATGGCGACGACCGGGCATTCGATGCGCCTACCCAGTGTTAATAGCTCCCCACTCCGCCGCATCTCGGCAGCGACATTCCAGACCTGATGGAAGGTGTCGCCTTGCAGTCCGATCCTATCGACCTCTTCGAATTCGTCGGGGATCGGATCATACGCATCGGCCTTCGATGCCAACTCCCCCAGCCGCGCCAGCAGCATCGATTTGTCCCCGGTGGCAGGATCGCCGAGGGCAGCGATGGTCGCGCCAAACGCGGCTCTTTCTTCCTCGCTGAGGCGGCTCATCCGGGTTGAGTGAAGCGCCGCGACGTATGTCTCCTCAAATGGGCCGCTGCTGATCAGGATCAGCTTCCTGACGATGCCGGGATAGCGCGCCGCGACGATGAAGCTGAGCCAGGCTCCCCAGGAGTAGCCGATCAACGTGATGGGCAGATTGCCGGGGGCTTCCAGGAGCGTCTTCAGCTCATCGACCTGCCCATCGAGTGTCACGGCGGTTTGGATTGGCTCCAGGATGCCGTGACTATGCGCTAATCGACGTGCCACGGGGGCCATCTCACCTCCTGCTCCGGGGCCACCGTGAACGACGGCGACGGTGAAGGGAGAATTTCCATAAGTTCGCAGGTTATTTGTTATGATGCTCACCTTGTTGATATGGCCGTATCCGTTAGACTATATCGGAAATAGCTAAGTCACGCATACAATGAGCCGGATTGTACGCATAGCACTGCGGATAAGCCGGATGTTGACAGGTGTTTGACAAGGCGCGGGACTGGTGCTATGCTGCCTCCAGGAATGGAGGTTGCGTCTCAGATGACCGCGCCGTCACGCCGATCGACCCCGGAACCCCCGCCAGATAGTACATCGCGGCTGGAAGATATTACGTTGATTGCTGCCGTGTTCATGTTGGGGCTGATTGCGCTTGTCCTGATCATGATTCTTGCCGAGCAGCCGGATCGGTTGGCTGTATTGACCGGCGGGGTTGTGGCAGGTAATAGTGGCGCGATGACCCCCAGCTCGACCCCGCTGCCCTTCCCGACAGCCAGACCAACCCATACAGTTACACCGTCCATCACGCCAACGGAGACATCGACCGCCACCCCTTCCCCAACACATACTTTTACGCCAACCGATACGCCCACGCCGCGCATAACCTGGACGCCTTCAGATACGCTGGAGGCCAGCCAGACGTTTGTCTACACCTTTACTCCGCGTCCGACGAAAACGGGGCCTACCCCAATCCCTAGCCAGCGCCCGGCCTATTACGTCAGACTGTGGCATGTCGGGCCGCACCTCAAGAGCATCTATCAGCGTGGCCTCGAGATGGGAAACAACCCGCATCGGTTCTCCAAAGTGGGCGACTCCGAGTCCTGGTCGCCGCGCTTTCTGCATAACTTCGAAGGGCAGGGGTATGATCTGGGTGAGTTCCAGTATCTACAAGGCGCGCTTGACCATTTCCGGGGATCTTTTGTGCTGGTGGGACATGTCGCCAAACCGGGGTTCAACACCGCGGCAGTGCTCGATCCGCAGTGGGCAATCTCCGAGGAATGCCTTCGTGAAGAGCGAGAGACGCCGTTGGCTTGTGAATATCGAATTTACAAGCCGTCTATTGCGTTGATCATGCTGAGGACATGGGCTTCTCAAGGTGGCCCGGACACCCAGTTTTATTATGACCTGTGCGCCATCGTCCAATACTCACTCGACCATGGCGTGATCCCGGTATTAAGCACGCTGCCGCATCAGTATGAGCCCTGGTATCCCGTCGAGCCCATGAATGAGTCTATCCGGCTGGTCGCCTATCAATACAACGTGCCGCTCTGGGACATATGGGAGACAACCGAGATGCTGCCCAATCATGGCGTCAGTGCCGGCGACAATCATCTCAGCATACCCCCCGGCGATATCGTCGATCACTTCACCGAGCCTTTTCTGCAATATGGCACGGTCCGGCGTAACCTGGAGGCGCTCCAGGTGCTCAACGAGATCTTGGCGATTGTGATGCAGGGCTGATGAACACGCGATGCTCAAATAGCAGCGAGGAAGGCTGGGAGCCTTCCTCGCTGCGATTCTGACACTGTTTCAAGCGTAGCTCGTGCTATTTATTCCTCAGCTTTTTTGCTGCTTGCCACAAGGCGACAGCTTCTTCCCGCCGTCCCGCGGCTTTCAACAACCTGATATGTTTGCGAAGGCTTCTGGAAAGCCTCGATCTCGCTGCTGTAGGAGTCTTTTTTGTGGCTTCCGATTTGCTGGCCATGACTATTCCCTTTTTTATGACTATCAGTTTGCCCTCCTACCGGTTTGAGGAGGATCGACACTATCGAGTTTAGCGCAATGTGTTGCAGGTAGCCAGACCCCGAACAGGGCTACAATCGAGAGACGCTCACCGAGAACTGCCTACCATCGATAATTGCCGGTTGCGCAGGGCGATAATATCGACCAGTTCATTCAGCGTCTCACCGGATGCCTGGAGGATATTGAGGAAGACTTCCTTACTGAGCGCCACCACCTCGACGGGGTTGACATGCGAGGCGCGCACCTGTGCCGTTCGGAGACCGCCGTTGACCAGCGCAATTTCTCCGAAGAACTGCCCCGGCCCCAGCGAATCGATCAGCAATTCTTTGCCATCGGGGGTCGGCAGGTAGATGTCAACATCTCCCTTGGTGACAACGTAGAACTTGTCGGGCTCGGCATTGTGCTCGATGATCATCTCGCCGGGGGCAAATTGGTTGGTTTCGAGCCGGCGGGTGGCATCGAGCAGCAGATCGTGGGGCAGCGAGGGTAGCGCCTTGACCAGGTGCTCGTTAAGCAGCTCTCCGCCGGCCAGTGTAATGGTACGCGGCGCGCGCTCGGCCAGATCAGGGTCATGGGTGACCATCAGTACCGTCTTGCCCTGTTCCACCAGTGACTCGAACAGGTGCATGACCGACTCGGCGGTGTGAGAATCCAGGTTGCCGGTCGGCTCGTCAGTGGCGATGATGGGCGGATCGTTAGCCATGGCGCGGGCAATGGCGGCGCGCTGCTGCTGCCCGCCCGAGAGGCGGCTGGGGAGCTTGTCGGCTTCATCGGCCAGACCTACCAGGTCGAGCAGGTGCCGGGCCCGCTCGATGCGCTCCTGATGGGTGTACATGTTGCACAGGCCCATCGGCAGCATGACATTCTCCAGCACAGTCAGAGTCGGCAAGAGTTGGAAGAACTGGAAGACCACACCCAGATTCTTGCCGCGCCAGGTAGCCGTGTCACTCTCATTGAGGTGATGTACCGCCGTCCCGGCGACGTGAATTTCCCCGCCGGTGGGCCGATCAATGCCCGTCAGCATGTTGATCAGCGTTGTCTTGCCACTGCCCGATTTGCCGACGATGGAGACAAACTCGCCCTCGCCGATCTGAAGGGTCACACCATCGAGTGCCGTAAAGCGCCCGGCATCGGTCTTGTAAGCCTTCGATACCCCGCGCAGATCGATCAGCGCCGTGCTTTCACCACCCACCAATTGCGAATGTTTCTTACTTTTTCGGTTCCAGAACATGCAATACCTCAGTTGTTAGTGATTAGTCCTTGGTCATTAGTTCTGAGCACCCAGCCCAGCGTTCATGACTCCTTGCTTGTTGCTTTTCAATCGTCAATCACACAATCATTCAATGCTATTCGTAGTCCAACACTTCCCGCACCGTCAGCCGGGCAGCACTGCGAGCAGGCGCCAGGCTGGAGAAAACGCCGATCAGGACGATGACCACCAGCCAGATGGCCAGGCCTTCGAAAGAGTACTGGAAGTTCACCGGTGCCTTGAACACAGCATAGACAACAGCACCGGCCAGCGCCACACCCGCCGGCCCTGATACGGCAACGGCCAGCAGCCAGCTGATCAGACCGACTACTACTCCCTCGATGACTACTACCTGCCGCACAGCCTGGTTGTTGGCGCCCACAGCACGCAGCACGCCGATCTCGCGGGTGCGCTCCATGACATTCATGCCCATGGTGCCTGCCAGACTCAGGCCGCCGACCACCGCCAGCAGCCCGGCCATGATGACCAGCACCATCAAGATGATGTCGAAGGGGCCGGTAAAGCTTCCGAAGATCTCGTCCTGGGTCTGGCTGCTGCTTTGGCTCATCCCGGCATCCTGAAAACGATCTTCGATCTCTGCTGCCAGGCGTTTTTGCTCGGCCGAACTGCCGATCTTATCAGCATCCAGGCGAACGCGCACCATATCGGCCTGGTTGGATCGTCCGGTTGCTTTGCTGAAGGTATCGTAGGTCATGTAGACACGAGAACCGGAGAGGTGCTTGGAGACAATGCCGACGATCTCGTATGTCCGGTTCTGATCGGCAATTTTGACTGTGATCGAGCTGCCGACAGCCGTCTCGGGCGCGTGCTCCAGGAAATCATCGTTGATGACCACTCCGTTGGTGTCGTCGGCCTGCAGCCAGCGACCATCGATCAATAAGGGGTCGATAGTTACCGAGTTGTAGGGAATGCCGTACACCTGGATTTCATCGCCCTCGCTGCCATCGGCTCGCATCAGGATGCCGCCGCTGCTGACCCAGCCTTCGGCTACCGTCACACCCGGTATGCGCATCGCTGTCCGTTCGACCGACGCGCGTGTCAGGCCCGGCGTGACGCTGAGCGAAGCATCGAAGGCGACATAACGCGCGATCTGGTTGATCTGCCCGGTCAACGAGGCACGGGTGCTGAAGACCGACATGAACATCGCCCCGGCCAGGGTTAGCGTGATCAGCGTGAAGGCCAGACGCGCCTTCTTGCGGAAGGTATTGCGCAGCGAGAGCATTACCGGCGGGTGCAGATTGCGGATTTTAGCCAGCAGCCCATCAATGCCACCCTCTTGCCGGTCACCTGCCAACCCTTGCTGGTAGATGGCGTCATAAACTGAAATGCGTGTCCCGGAAACAATCGGGAAGAAGGCAACGACTATCGGCATGACCAGCCCAACGGCAACCTGAAGTATCGTTACTGTTGGGTCGGGGGTGATGGCTGTCACATCGAAGTTCAGATAGCCGGCAGCAAAGTTGGTCAGCCACCAGGCGCCTAACATGCCAAGCGGCAGCCCCATCGCCAGGCCGGCGACGCTCAAGACAAGCACGTTGGCCACGTACATCCCGACCAACTGGCTTCGTACCGCGCCTATCGAGCGCAGGATGCCAATCTGCCGGATCTGTTGGGAGAGGATGGCGGAAATCGAGTTGACGACCAATCCGCCACTCAGGAAGATGGCCAGGACGCTCATCACCTGGAGTACCAGCACGAAGCCGTTGATCTGGCTCTGTCCCCAATGCTCACCGGGGTCGGAGTTGATACCGGGGATGGCGATCCGGTAGACCTGATAGCCGGATGTCTCGATGACCCGGTCGCGTGCCTGGGCCGCTACGGCCAGCGCATGCTCGCGGTCGCCCTCGTTCTCGGCGACGATGACGTCGAGCCGGCTGTAATAGGCCTGCTCACCCATCCAGCGCAGTGTGTCCATCGAGACATAGCCGGTGGCGTCTCCCAGGATGTTGTAAGGAATCAAATAAAGGTCGTGGACGATCCCGGAGACGGTTAGCGAGTATCGCTGTTTGCCCTCGGTCTCGATAATGATGGTGTCGCCAATGTCGATACCCAGTCCATCGGCGCTGCACCGCTCCAGGAGGATTTTGCGGATGCCCGGTATCTCCGCTCCGCGCTCGATGCTGAACCGGTTGATGGCTACCTTATCGAAGCCGGGAACGATATCGAGCGTGATATTTTCCGCCGGGGCGCCGTCAGCACGGATCAAGCGGGCAGACAGTGTTCGATGTGCCTGCACCGTCTCGACCTCACGCATGGCTTCGACGGCGCCGGCCAGGTCTGTATCGAAGGGGGAGATGTAGAGCGAAACGCTGGCCGGGTTCCCCCGGCTGTGCGCGCCGAACAGGTCGCGGCGCAGCATGGTCATAGTATTGTTGATCATGCCGATAGCCGCCACGCCTACAGCGATCGATAAGATGACCAGCAGTGAGCGAGTCTTGTTGCCCCAAATATCTTTGATAATCTTACGCCAGCGTGTTCGAAGTTTCATAACGGACATTTCATATTTGAGAATTGATATTTGACGGCTGATCCATGATTCCCCCTGACCCGCGATATGCACCAAAAGGGTTTTGATGGATCATCAACTGATCGCTAATCTGTTCCCTAACCCCTAACCCCTATTCCCTGTAGTTTGCCGTCCGCTATCTCCACCTGGCGCGTTGCGCGAGCCGCGATCTCCCGGTCGTGCGTGACCACCAGCAGTGTCCGGCCCTGCTCGACCAGGTTCTCAAAGAGGTCGAAGATTTCACCTGCCGTTCGCTCGTCCAGGTTGCCGGTCGGCTCATCAGCCACAATGACCGGTGGATCGTTGGCCAGTGCCCGTGCAATGGCAACACGCTGCTGCTGTCCACCCGATATCTTGGCAGGCACCTTGTAGCCGTGTTCGGCGATGCCCACCTGATCGAGCAACGCCAGGGCGCGCTTCTCATGTTCGCGCACCGGGTAGGTGTTACACACGTCCATTGCTATGGTAATGTTTTCGATCAGGTTGAGGTTGGGCAGGAGCTGAAAGAATTGGAAAACCACACCCAGGTTCTTGCCACGCCAGCGGGCCAACTGGTCTTCCTTGAGACTGTGGATGGGAGTGCCGCCAATGATGATCTCGCCGGAGGTCGGGCGGTCGATGCCGGTGATGACGTTGATCAGCGTCGACTTGCCCGCGCCGGATTTGCCGACAACCGCGACAAATTCACCGGGATAAACCTGCAGGTCGATGTCCTTCAGGGCAAAAAGATCGCCGGCAGGTGTCTGGTAAACTTTAACAATACAACGCAGATCGAGCAGCGGAGCGGGCCCGCTGCCGGTAGTTTCATCACTTGTCACAATAATTCTCGATACCTCGCAAAAAAACATACCGACTGGTCGGTATTTATTCACAGTTTACTTCTTTTTATCCTATGCGTCAAGGTGCCCGCAATCGGAAAAAGGGAAGCTGAGGTTCGCTCTTATCGCCATGTTGATGTTCCCGATCGGGTCGAGGGAGGACAGCAGTTGGAAGAATTGGTGGGTTAGCCCTATTGCCGTCATTCGTCTCAGTCATCACAATAACACTCGGCACCTTGTTTTTTCGAAGTGTATCATCAAACCGGCGATTTTCAATGGGGATTTGTACCAAGACAGGAATCAGGGAGGGGGTGTGATGCAAGTGATTTTTCTTGTCGTAATAGGAAAGTATAAACCTGGGGGATGTAGCGTCACTTTGAATAGGGCAAACTGAACGGGATCGTCGAAACGCGGGTCCCTGAGCTTGCCCGGTTATATGGAGAAAAGGAACCGGAAACGACGATCCTCGAGCATGACGGTTCTTGGGTGTCGACCCTAATCCTAATGCCCGTGAATGAAATCATTGGCTTCCTTGAAAATAGTGATGAGTGACGGGTGACGGGTGATGAGTGGTATCTTCTCTATAACTTGGGGCAGTTTTTAATCGATGATTAAGTTTTTTCCATTGACTGGCGATCAGTTTTCAGTGATCCGTTTTTGTTCGCCATGATTGGCCAACGGCCCTTGGCAAGAGCCTGGAAACCAGGAACTAACAGCCAACAGCGTATCGAGCTTAATGCCTTTAGTTTCGCTTTTTTGTGCGCGTGCATAGATTGACCGCAGAGAACGCCGAGATCGCGGGGAAAAATCTAAAAAATCTCCGTGTGCTCTGAAACGACCTCTGGTCGTCTCTCTGCGGTGAGGAGTTGTTAGATGGCGAAAAAAGGCGAAAGTCCAGCCCTATATAGAAATGGGATAAAAGGCCAGATCCGCCGCTTGCTCACAATGTTGGTCACGCACATCGATGATCTGGTATCCACGTGCCTCGACCTCAGTCCGGCGGGCCAGTAGACCCGCGGCCGCCGGCTCGTCAAGGACGTAGACCAGCATGCCACCCTTGTCGACAAATGTCTGGCCATAGGAGACCGGGACATCGCAGGTGACAGGCCCCAAGACAGAGTCGCAGATCGGGCCAGTCTTACGAGTACCATTGGCAAGCAGAACGACGGTCCGTGCCCGGTAGACCAGTTCCGCGCCCATGGAGATGGCGTATTGCGGGCTCTCTTCGATGGCTGCGAAGTGCCCGTCAGTGACAGCATTCTCCACAGTGTTGTCATCAAGTTTCACGAGCAGCACAGGATAAGCGTCGAAGGGAATGCCGCTCTCATGGAAGGCCACATGGCCCCGTCCACCGACCCCGACAATGTGCAGGTCGATGCCACCGAAGGAAGCGATTTTCCGCTCGTAGGCGTCCAGGATTTCCTCCTTGATCATGCGCAAGAAGTCCTCGGCGTGATTGTTGATGACGATCGCTTTCCCTTTGTCTGTCCCTTTCATCTCGTAGCAGTCCGGACATTGTTCAAGTGCCTCGATCAACTTCTCTTGATCGACCAGTGTTCCCCAGGGTACATTCGTCTCACAGAACTTCCGATCAAGCAGGGAGAACAGCTCAGATACCATGAAATAGCTATATGATTCTGGGTGGAGCGCACGCTGTTGGGCGTTCTCACCAGGCAGCCCTACATATTCGTCCAGATTGAACGAGCGGACCCGGCGTGCATCGATCCGGCCGGCGTTGAATGCCTGGGCCAGGTGCTTATAGAGCCCGGTAGGCGTGTTGCCCGTTGCCAGGCCGAGGATGTACTCGTTTTTGATTGCCTGTTTCTCGCAGATGTCAGCCTCGACAATATCGGCGGCTACCTTGCTCATCTGATCGAAGTCACGTGTGATGTAGATAGCGAAAGGCATATTATTGCTCCTTGTCCAGCTTTTGGTGTCAGTATTACACTGCCAGAGACCCAACGATGATAGATATCAACCAACCACTGCTCTCCGGCAGTTGTCTTCTTTTATCCCCTCGATGATCTCGGCGATCAGGTCGTAGCGGCCGAACTGTGGCATCAGGTACATTCCTTTGGCGACACTCCGGAGCCGGCTGCCCAGTTCCTGCGCAAGCTCTACGCCTAATGCTCTGGCATCATCTCCTGCTGCCTCGATCCGGCTGATGATCGAGGTGGGGATGACGATGCCCGGCACTTCGTTGTGCAAGAATGTCGCGTGCCTCAGGCTGGCCAGCGGCATCACGCCGACCAGGATCGGGATATTCAGAGGGCCATGCAGCTCCTCGTAACGCTCAACAAAACGATGGTAAAGATCGATCTCGAAGATCGGTTGGGTAATCAGAAAATCGGCCCCGCCTTTTAGCTTTTTCTGCAACGTTTTGATCTCACGGTCGAGGTCCGGAGCAGCCAGGTTGAGCGCGCAGCCTACCAGAAAGTTGGTCGGCTGGCCGATGGAGTTGCCCGCCCAGTCTTTCCCTTCGTTCAGGTTATGATTGATCAGCTCCACCAATCCCGATGGAACGATGTCGTAATTGTCGGCCGCATCCGGGTAATCACCAACGCGGGTCGGGTCTCCCATCACGACGAATAAATTGCGCACACCCAGCGCATGGGCAGCCAGCAAATCGCCCTGAACACGCAGTAGATTGCGCCCGCGGGTTGGGAAGTGCAGCACCGTCTCGATCCGCCCCTGGCTTTGCAGAAGATGGCACACCGCCCAGGGGCTCATGCGCATCCGCGCCATTGGGCTATCGGTGACATTGATAGCATCGGCACCCGCCTCACGCAGCATATGCGCCGCCTGGATGATCTTCTCGGTCGCCAGGCCCTTGGGCGGTGACATCTCAACCGAGATCACAAAGGTGCCCTCGGCCAGCTTTTGCGCCAGCTCGCTGGGCGCAGCTCTCTCGATCACCTCCTCGATGGCTTCAGCGGCAACCTGGCGATCAGGCTGTACACTGACATACTCGGTGTTGTCCAGCGCGGTACGCATCGCGGCGATGTGCTCCGGCGTCGTGCCACAGCATCCTCCGACGAGACGCACACCACGGTTGCGCATCGACACGGCAAAGTCGGCAAAATAGTCTGGCCCAGCCGGGTACATTACCCGCCCACCGACGTATTCCGGCCAGCCCGCATTGGGCAGCGCGGAGAAATAGACCTGTGGGGCCGCCGTCTGCATGGCATCGAGCACGCGGGTTACCTGCACCGGACCGTTGGCACAGTTAACGCCGATAACATCCACGCCCAGCTCAGCCAATGCCTCCGCTACCTGGGTGGGAGTATCGCCGAGCAGGGTGCGATCGTCACGCGTGAACGTCACCTGGGCGATGATCGGGATAGTGTCGCTTACCTCGCGCGCGGCCCGGAAGGCTTCCGCCAACTCGTGCCGGTCGGAGAATGTCTCCAGAAGCACCACATCGACACCCGCCGCGACCAGGGCCTCGATCTGCTCATGGAAGGCCGCGCGGGCCTGTTCGACGGATACCCGGCCAAAAGGCGCCAGTCGCACCCCCAGCGGGCCGACCGATCCGGCAATGTAGCAGCAAGTCTTGGAGAGAAAGTCGATGGTCTGTCGCGCCAGCTCGACGCCTGCCCGGTTGATGATCGTGACCTGATCGGCCTGGCCATACTCGCCCAGTTTGTAGCGATTGGCCCCAAAGGTGTTGGTCTCGATCAGCTCCGCGCCGGCTTCCAGATAAGCCCGGTGAACGTCCCGAATCAGAGCCGGATTGTCGATATTCAGCGCGTCGAACGGTGTATCGATGGACGCGCCGCGTGCATGGAGCAGTGTCCCCATAGCGCCGTCTGCCAGCATAACGCCTTGCGCCAATCGATCTCGAAAAGAAAGTTTCTCAGGCACAGCTTTTCCCTCTCTATCTGTTTCAGAAATATACGGCAATCAATCATATCGTCAGATCGGATATTCAGACAAACCGTAACTATTCAGTTGTTAAAAGTCTAATACCTTGGCCAATGCTGTCATTCCCGTGAAATGCCTGACCCCGCTTTTCCGTATTGAGCAGGAACGTTTAACACACGCTCTTACCAATCGATTGTCTTGTTGTGTTGGATCTGGTCATCGTCTGTTGATCCTCCGGTGATCCTCCGATGATCCTCCGTTCCGGCTGCATTCCTCATCAATTCTCATTCCTAAACCGATCACGTGGTATTATTGACGTTGATTGGAAATGCTGCATTCCAAGGAAGTAGAGAGTAAAATGTTCGTGTCCAAAGTGACTTGTCACCACCGGAGTATTCATGATTATCATCGCTCTGCCTGCCTACAACGAGGAGATCGCCCTCCCCCCCCTGCTCGATTCCATTGCCCAGGTACGACAGGACACCCTGCCTGACCTCCGCGTCGTTGTCATCGACGACGGCAGCGCCGATGCCACTGTGGAGGTCGTCCGTCGCTACCACCAGAATCACCCCTGGATTACCCTCGTTCAGCACGAACGCAACCAGGGTCTCAGCCAGGCCATCCGGACCGCTTTTCAGGCGGCACTCAAAGACGCCGACCCCGGCGATATCGTCGTGACGCTTGATGCCGACAACACCCAGCCGCCTGAGGTCATCCCCCACATGATCACGCGCGTGAGTGGGGGCTGCGACGTGGTAATCGCTTCCCGCTTCCAGCCGGGGGCAGAGGTTCACGGTGTCCCGCCGCTGCGCCGCTTCTACAGCCGGGTGATGGGCATCCTGTTTCAGATCATTTTCCCTATCAAGGGCGTGCGCGATTACTCATGCGGTTTCCGGGCCTACCGCGCTGGTGTGCTGAGGCGCGCCTACGCCACCTATGGTGACAGCTTCATCACCGAACAAGGTTTTGCCTGCATGGTCGAAATCCTATGCCAGCTTGGGCGGTTAGGCGGGGTCACATTCGGCGAAGTGCCCTTCGTCCTGCGCTACGATCTCAAGCCAACAGCCACCAAGATGCGCGTCCTACGCACCATCTCCGACACACTGCGAGTGGGCCTGCATTATCGCTTTGCTCCTCGCGTGCATTCAGAGTAAGACAACAGCACGCTTACCATTACATATCTGCCGACAGTGGAGGGCCAATAGGCAGTAAGCGGGAATGACGGCATTCATGAACGTCGAAGTGCGCCACGAGTTTTCATGATAGTTTTAGATGCGATCAAGCGAATTTGAATTACAATAGAGGTACTGTTTGTTCATGTTTGTGCTCGCGTTCCTTAACTATAGGTTTTTTAACTTCGCCGATCTCGGCAAGGGTATTGGTGTCATCAGTTATCATCTTTTCAGGGATACATGTATCATTTAATCTCGATCATTCTTCATCCTTCGGATATCGGCAGCTCAAACGCCTTTGACATCAGGGCCCTCGACGGTCTGCCGGGCGCGGGTGGGTGGGGCGTTACCCTGATACTGATCCTGGTCCTACTGGTAGCCTTGGTGGGAATCGGGTTGTGTCTCAGGCTGATGGGCAGCCAGGCTCGCAATGAAAGGGCCCTGCTCGGTGTGGTCACGCTTGTGTTGCTCGGCGTGGCCGGCGGCTCGGTGACGCTGCTATTCAAGGACACGGCTGTGCCGTCATCATCCGCGCAGCCGAGCGCGTCAATGTCCGAATCGACGCCGGGATGGGGAGACTTCTTGCGTTTTCCCACGCGCAGCAGCCCGACCATGACACCGACCGAGATCGACCGGATAGCCGAGACTGAGGCGAGCAGCGGCAGAGAAGTGGAAAGCGCGCCGACGCCTACCGGCCTGGTTGCTCCACGGAGTCTGGCTACCAGGCTGCAAATCCCAACTATCGAGGTCGACGCGCCGATCGTGAGAGCGTCAGTAGTGGGTAAGTCCTGGGATGTCTCGAAGATTTACGACGAAGTGGCCTATCTGGAAGGCACGGCCTATCCCGGCGGCCCCGGCAATGCGGTACTGGCAGGTCATTCAACCCATCTGCGAGGCAATGGGCCTTTCCGATTGTTGACTAAACTGGCCATCGGCGACATCATTATCGTTGAGGGTGATGGCATGGCCTATGTTTACCGCGTGTTGTGGATCAAGGAGACCGGGAAAGAAAACGTCGAAGTGGCCTACCCTACCATCCCACCGGTGCTGACATTGATTACCTGCACACAGTGGGATCCTGAATCGCGTTCATATCAAAAACGCCTGATTGTACGCGCCGAGCTGATCGAGCAGCGCAAGATCGAAGCAGGCACGGAGACGACCTTTTCACATTGAGCTGTTTTGGAAGGGAAAATACCGGATGGTGCTTCCCGTAGATGCCTCGACCTTTACCGGCCAGGAGGCTGATGAGTCTGAATAGGAGCGTGTCATGATGCAATCATCTTATCGAAGGAATGGGTTAGTCCGTCATGGTCGTTTGTTGGGGCGGTTCGTACTGCTCCCGGTCCTGCTGATGGCGCTGCTCCTGTTCAACATGCAGGGCGCCATGGCCGAGGGCAGCCAAAACCTGGTTGCCAGCGGGGGCTACCGCCCTTACCTGGAATGGTCGGGCCAGCTTACAGCCGGCATCGGACGCCAGTCGATGTTGTATGTTTACGTCAATGAGGATGAGGTGATCAACCTGGGCTCCAGCGTCCCTACCAGTGCCAACGGCAATCGGGATATCGTCTATCGCAGCCCGACAGGCGTTGATGATGGCAGCTGCGATGTGCTGGCAACAGGCTTCGGGCTGATCGATACAGTGCTCAAGGAGACTTCCGGGCCGCTTCCCAACACCAACGGGTATACCCCTTGTACGGTGACGGCCAGGGAGACAGGCATCTACGCGATCGAGTTTCACGCGCCGGTGTACAGTCCATTAGATGTTGGCAACCCGCCGGCAAGGGCAGTTGGCGATGCTTTCCCGATCGATGCCTCCCAACAGCAAGCTGTGGCTGCCTGGGATATCACCGTTCGGAACACCAGCGGTGTGACTCAACCTGGGCGGGTATTTGCCAACTACCTGGCCCTCAATATGGGGAGGCTAGG
Organism: Anaerolineae bacterium; assembly: GCA_016928235.1. Lineage (GTDB taxonomy): Bacteria > Chloroflexota > Anaerolineae > Aggregatilineales > UBA3940 > JAFGMS01. The sequence continues at coordinate 26,256 of JAFGLD010000038.1, forward strand.
TACCGAGCCGCCGGGGGTATCGCTGGCCAGCCTGGAAGCGACAGTCTCCGTGCTGACGCGGGACGGCTTTATCTATGATGTCGATCTCAACGGCCAGCAGCCTTTTGGGTTCATCTTTTTCGGCAACAACGACGGGTTCATCGATCCGGGTACCGGGAACAGTCTATACCGCTCGGTTCAGCTCAGTGATAGCGACAATTTTCAGACTGATGCCACCGTCCACCGTCCCAGACTGCCCGATACCGCCACGCACACCACGCATAAGATCTTTTTCCAGACGCCCGATCCGGGCTTGCCGTCCAGCGCGCCATCCCCTGACGGGGACATGTGGCTTCTCAACCCGCCCACGCAGCCAACACCGACCGGTGTCAGCTTTGCCGGTATCGAGGGCACGGCGGGGCAGGCCGGCGCCGGGATGGGGGGAATCTTCAGGTTTACCTCGCCTACTCAGGGAGGATACGCGATCGCCCTGGATGTCAACCAGGACGGTGATTTCACCGATCCCATCGACCGGATCATGACAGGAACGGCGCAGATAGGCGTGAATTCTGTCACGTGGAACGGCCTGGATGGGCAGGGCAACGTTGTCCCGGTCAGCTCATCCGCTTACAACGCCGCCATCGTGGTGAACGGCGGCGAAGTGCACTTCCCGTTTTTCGATGTTGAAAACAACCCCAACGGGTTCAGCATCACGCGGACAAACGGCGATGGCGCGCCTAACGCAACCGTCTACTACAATGATGAGGTTTTTGGCGCCCAGACAGGAGCCCCGTCTCCACTCCAGGCGCTGGGCGGCGTTTCCAGTCCGGCCCATGGATTTACCAATGAATTTGGCGATCACAAGGGGATCGATACCTGGGCTTTTATTCCTTCCCGTGCGGTCAGTTTCGGAGATATCTGGATCCGGGCAGCCGATCTGGTAGCCCAGAAGAGCCACAGCCCGACCACGCTTGTGCCGGGTAGCGCGGTCACCTATACCATTGCAGTGACCAACAGCGGCCCCAGCACCATTACCGGCGCCACCTTTACTGATACCGTCCCCGGCGCGATCAGCAGCGTCAGCTGGACCTGTGCCGTTACCACAGGCACCGGTGCCTGTGGCGCGGCGAGCGGCACCGGCAACACGATCAACACCACGGTCGATCTGGCCAGTGGGGCGGTGGCTACTTACACCATCACCGGCACGCTGTCTTCCAGCGCATCGGGCTCGCTGGCCAACGCGGCCACGATCGCCCGTCCACTGGATGTCAGCGACCCGAATGCGAACAACAATACCAGCGTCGATACGGCTTCTATCCAGTCGGGCAGTGTGACAGCAACACGAACGCCAACACGAACCCTCACGCCAACACGAACCCAGACACCAACGCGAACTCAGACACCGACGCGAACCCTCACCCCAACCGGCACATTCCCGTCCGAGCTGCCGGAGACAGGTGACGAATCTGCCGGCGGCTTGTGGGCGATTGGGCTTGCCGGTGTCGTGCTGCTGGCGTGTGGAACAATTGGCTGCATCTTGATCCGGCGGACTCAATCTCGACGATCACAGGTGTAACCGTGATGGGGAAGCAGGGTTCAGCTTTCCCTTGGAGGTCGTTTCCGCAAAAGCGGGAATCCACGAGCGTGGCAGGTGGATTCCCGCCTGCGCGGGAACGACAGGATCGGCCAGGGCGTTGATGGATGGAATACATCACACGCTCCACGACTTTGCCGATCCTGCTGATAGATTGTCGGCGCGCCCTGTGCACCACCCATATGGGATGGACGGACTGTGGACGGACTACGCCCGCTGAGACCTCTCACAGAACGCTGACTGCTGATAGCTGAGTAGTTACCTCATGCCTTAATCGGCCGAGCAGGCCGGCAGGATGTATTCGTAGATCAGATCGAGTATCCGATCGTGCCCGGCCTCTTCGGCTGTGACGACGATCACCAGATCCAGATCGGGGTGGACATAGATCGTTTGCCCATAAAGGCCCATGGCTGCATAACCGCCATAGTTGGTGTCGATCCACCACTGGTAGCCATATCCCAGGCCGCCAGTGTCGATGTGCTCGCGCGTGGCTGCCTCAACCCAATCGGCGGAGACGATCTGGCGACCGTCCCACTCTCCTTTGTGGAGAAACAAGAATCCCAGCCTGGCCATCTCGCGAGGATTCATCTGTAAGCCCCACCCACCAATCGCCATGCCGCCGGCGTCGGTATCCCACCGGACATCTGTGATCCCCAATGGCTCGAACAGATTGGCGCGGGCAAAGTCGATGGTGTCCATGCCGGTTGATTTCTGCACGACAGCCGATAGGACATGTGAGGCGCCTGAGTTGTACTCGAACTGTGCGCCGGGCTGGAATTCCATCGGCATGTCCATGACGTAGTTAACCCAATCGACGCTGCGATACATTGCAGTGTACGTTGCATTACCCTCTTCCCACGCTATGCCGGGTGTCATAGTCAGCAGGTTTTCGATTGACATCGCTTGCTTGCGCTCGTCGATGTTCTCGAAGGTGCGGTCATCGAAAAACGCCGTCACAGGCTGGTCGATGCTGCTCAAATGGCCCTGGTCGAGCGCAATGCCGATCAGCGTCGAGGTAAAGCTCTTGGTACATGAGTAAATCTCGCCGCGGCGAGATTGGTCGAAGGTGCCATAGTAGTGCTCAGACACAATCAAACCGTGGCGGATGACCAGGAGGCCATGTAGCCTGATCGATCGATTGTCGATGGCGACCAGCATCTCATCCAGCTTTCCCGCATCGATGCCTTGCTCTTCCGGGGAGGAGGTCTGCCAGGATTGGGTAGGCCAGTCGACACTGCTGTCACGATCCGATGTTGCGGATGGCTGTGTCGCGACCGGTTGCGCTGGGGTTGGTCGGATTGCCGATACGCAGCCGAGCACCGCAATGACGCCCACGCCAAGGCAGCAGAGAAGCCGAATGTTCATCGTTTTAGGCATCATTCTTTCCTATTTGCAGCAGCCGATATCTTGCTATCGTTTAGCGTAAGCCGCGCCGCGACTTTTACGAAGCGTGCTTCAATTCTACGCGTGTCACATAACCAATTTTCGTCCCCGATACCAGACAGCGGAGCGGCATCGGCCTGCATGCGCTTGTTAGCCGCGTTTCCTGAGCCGGATTTCCCTGTGGAACGCGGTCTTGATTGCATCTTCAATGTTATTGGCATCTACCAGATAAGTGTCGAACTCGTGAATGTTATCTCTGTTAAGATGCAACTGTCCTTCTCCGACATTCCCTCTGTGCTGACCCTTTGAGTAATATGGGTTGTTGCGATGGTATGACCCAATGCCTGATCACATCGCGCCAGGCAGCAAGCCATACAAACACGTCGCAACAAGCAGGCTTTATCTGTTGGAAATTCATATCAAACTGTCTTTGGGAATCAGATGCAAGCGCCTTGACATAAAGAGGAGCATTTGAGTCGAAATCGACCGCGCGGGATGCTTTTGCTTCGATCCGAATGTTGGGTGGCAAGAAGAAATCATACTCACCGGAGTAATTGGGATCAGTTTTCTTACTGGGTCTTTGAAGATTCGGTACAAGTTCTTTGAGGTGACCTTGTGCCCAAACCTCTCCAAATCCTCTAGGGGCACTGATCTCGAACAGGTAGAGATACAAATTCCGATCGAAATACTCGTTGCGGAGTTCGTAATATTCTTCGAGTAATAACCTACCGGACGCTAGCAGGTGAGATATGATGTATTCATATTCGCTGAAAGGATAAATCGAAATGAGTTCTTGAAGTCTGAAGTGTATTTCTTCAGCGTCATCCAAACGATTCAGCAGTTCTGCAAGCTGCGCTTTTAGTTTTTCCATAGAAGTATTACTCTGGCAAAAGTGAGTGCTGGTAGCTGCCTACTGCTTCCGGCTGCACGCCCACAAGATCTCTGAGTTGCGAATCGTCAACTAATTCCTGTTCAAAGGGGTTACTGTTCTGCCACCCGGTTTTACCAGTGTGGTGGAAATGCTCAATGCGGCGAATCGCCACTTCGCAATAAACAGGATCTATGTCAATCGTGTAGCATCTCCGCCCTAATAGCTCTGACGCAATGAGCGTCGAACCGGAGTGGCAGAAGAAATCGATGACAATATCGCCCCTCGAAGAACTTGCCTTGATGATTCTTTCGCAGCTTTTCAGCGGTTTCTGCGCGAAACACCCATTAACATTCTCTTCCATACGATAGAACACTTGCTGAATGTCGACCCACACATTCCCGGCGCGGATATTGTCCGATTTGCTTCGCTCAAGATTCTCAGTCACTTGCCCATTAATTTCCTTATAATAGCCGCGTAAAATCTTGGGGATGTCGGTGTATTCTGCCTCGACATCAAAAGCGGGGCTGCCTTTTATGTAGTAGAGCAGTTCCTGCCTGACTGCCATCCAATTTTTCTGCGTTCCATATCCTCTTTGATTCCTCATCGTAATGAAACTACGCGGCTTAAAACTCGTGTCGCGCATCATTATCATAAGGTCTGGCAAAGGCTGGAAGTTGTATGTTTGATCCGCGCCGAGCCAAATATATAGTGAGGCATCGTTTTCTAGCGCCAGTTCAGTGATGTTGACCCAACTCTTGCACCACTCGATATAGGCATTAATCTCTCTCTGCTCGAACGCAATCAGATTGTAGGGCGGATCTTGAATCGCGAGAGTCGCTTTTGAGTGCTCCATAAGCAACTGAATATCGGCTTCACTTGTCGCATCCAGGCAACCTATCTTATGCTTACCGGATGGATCGACCCAGAGTTCGCCTTTCTCTAGCCGGCAATATTTGAGCAGGTAATCATGCAACTCAGGATTCTTGTCGAGTCGGGGTATTGGTAAATTCTTCATCGTGCCGTCCAATCTCGAGATGTGCTGTCGATATTGTAACATACACTGAGGACGAGCAAGTGGCTATCACTCGATTAACCGGTAGGCGAACCGATAGGCGCCACCGGACACACCGGGCATCTTGATCGTCCAGCGGTCATCGGAGCGGGTGAAGGGATCGGCCAGGCCGTAGAGAGTCTCGATGGTGGCATTCGTCGATAGGTTGGGCAGAGAGACTTCGACGGGATAAGCTGCCGGGTTGATAGCCACCAGGATGGTTTCATCGCCCGCGGAACGCCGATAAATGAAGGGATATCGGCCCCATTCGGCGTAGACCACCTGAAAGCCGCCGGCGGCTTGTAGAGCAGGATGCGCGTGGCGCAGGGCGCTCAGCCGGCGGACGCGGTTAAGCAGCGAAGCAGTGTCGTCCTCCTGATCGGCAACATTCGGCCGCCGCGGATCGGGATCGATGGGCAAATAGAGGGTTTCGGCCGGTGCGGTGGAGAAACCGGCGTTCGGACCGCCGTTCCACTGCATAGGCGTGCGCGCCCCGGCGCGGCCCAGGGCGCCTTCTTTGCCGGGCAACCCGACCAGGGAGCGCATCCCGATCTCATCGCCGTAGTAGATGAACGGCGCGCCGGGCATGGTCATCAGGAACAGGTAATACAGCGCCATGTCATCGTTAGCGCGGCCGTCGCCCAGGCGAGGGACGATATCGTGGTTGCCGGTGATCAGGCAGATCAGCCCCTGGTCTTTCGTGGCCTCGTAATGCGATTGGTATTCATCGACAAACTGGCGGATGTTGCCCCGCCCGGCGGGATCGAAAAAGCTGCATCCATAGGGGTCACTGCCTTTCCCTCCTGTCGATGTTTTGCGCGCCAGTGACTGGTAACCGGCCGAGTCGAAACCGAGCAGGAAATCCATGTGGAACCCGGCGCCGATCGACACCGGCGGGTTGCTCCACTCGGCGACCAGCGCGGCCTCCGGATATTCCAGGTCGAGCCAGGCGCGCACTTCCTGCCACAATGCGGCGGTCTCGCGCCAGCCGGGATCGTTCTTGACCAGCGAGCCGGCCATATCGACCCGGAACCCTGAGCAGCCCATGTCGAGCCAGAAGGCCATGATCTTGCGCAGCTCCCGGCGGACAGCCTGCGGCCCAGGCGCGTCGACCGGCTGCTGCCAGGGATGGCACGGGTCGGGATTGGCGAAACCATAGTTGAGCGCCGGCTGCGAATAGAAGAAGTTTGTCACATAGGAACCGTCGCGTTCAGCGTATCCGCCGACCAGTCGCAGACCGGGCACCTCCCAGGTCCAACCCGAATCGGTCCAGATGTACCAATCGGTATACTCGTTGCGCTGGTACCGGCAGGAGGCCTGGAACCAGGGATGCAGATGCGACGTATGACCCGGCACCAGATCGAGCAAGACGCGGATGCCGCGCCGGCGGGCTTCATCGAACAGGCGCTTGAGGTCATCGTTGGTGCCATAGCGTGGCGCGACCCGGTAGTAATCGCTGACATCATAACCGGCATCCTGAAAGGGCGATTCGAAGCACGGGTTGAGCCAGATCGCGTTGACGCCAAGTACCTGGATGTAATCCAGCTTCTCGATGATACCGGGCAGGTCGCCGATGCCGTCCCGGTTGGTATCGTAGAAGGACTGCGGGTAGATCTCGTAGAAGATGGCATCTTGCAGCCAGGAAGAAGTGGTTGTCATGGGAAGGTGATCGATCCTTTGCGTGGTGTTGGTCAGCTTGACTTCTGTACAGCGTCCAGCAGAGCATCGTGGACTGCGCTGTTGGTGGCCAGGATGCCTCGATTGGCAGACAGGCGCTCCCCGCGTGAGAAATCAAGCAGATGGCCATCCAGGTCGGTGACCCGCCCCCCGGCCTCATCGACGATCATCGCTCCCGCGGCATGATCCCAGATTTTCTCGGCATAACCGGCGCCCGGCGACTGCCGCAGGTAGACCTCGGCGCGGCCGTCGGCCAGGGCAACATATTTGGCCTGGCTGTCGATGCGAACCGGCTGTCCCCCTCCCCCGATCACGGACAACAGCCGCGCCGAAAACGTGTGATCGGTGTGCCCGCTTTCCACGCTTTCCAGGAGCCGGGCCTGGGCAACGTCAGATAGGGATGAGACTCGCAGCGGCCTGGCTGGGCCGCCGGTTAAGGCTTCGATGGTCGCCCCGTGCTTGCGTTTAGCCAGGACAAGAACTCCCTTTTCTCCGTCCGGACGGGCGGGGTCGACGGGGAACAGAGGGCAGGCCAGCGCGGCCAACACCGGCAGTCCCTCAATGAGCAGAGCAATGGCAATGGCGAACTGGTCGCCGCGCAGGAAGCCCTTGGTTCCGTCGATTGGATCGACCGTCCAGATACGCTCCGTTTTCTTTCGGTGCCCCCAATCAAGGCAGCGTCTGACATCCTCCAGTGTTACCTGGTACCCCAAAGACCCGCTGACATAACGGATGACATGTTGGCGTTGGACGTTGGTCGCCAACGTATCGAAATCCGCGGCGTGCTCCTCGGCCACTGCGCCGTCACCGGGAAAGCTCTCGGAGATAATCTGCAGGACCAGCGCCTGCGAGCCGTAATCGGCTACCGTGACCGGCTCTCGACCGGTCTTCTCCATGCTGTCGAGCTTGTCGAGCATGTCACGCCGGACAGCCATGCATAAAGAGGCTGCCCGCCGGGCAGCCTCACGGATGGTTGCATATTCTTTAGATAGAAATTCCATCGATAACTATATTCTTTCCGTTACTGAAGCTATTATTCTGCTGTCGGCTCGATGACAGGTTCCTCGGTCGTGGTAATCGTCGATGTGATGGTTGGTGTCACCGGAGATGGCGTCAGTGTGACCGTGGGAGTCAGCGTCGGCATATCGGTTGGCGTCGGTGTGGGTGTCGGCACCACAAGCCTGAAAACGACGCGACGCTCGGCTTGGTGCCCTTGTGTATCGTAGACAATCACGCGAATCGTCATGATGCCGTCGCCGTAAGCCGATAGATCGGCCTGGGCGAGCGCTCCACCGTGTACGGCTTGAGCCGTCGGCCCTTGCATGACACCCCAACCAATGGGGTCCTCGCTGACTCCATATTCGACCACGTAGTGAGAGAAGTTAGGGGCATCGGCTGTCCCGATCACCCTCACCACGCCCGGCTGCTCGGAGCCGGATTGTGGCGAATCGATCACGATGTCCGGCTTGGGCGAATCGGGCTGACAGGATTCGGTGGGAGCCAGCTCGAAGCGGTCGAGTGGGATGGCTCGACGAGTGGCCCAATCGCGCCCCATGTCCGTGTTGATCAGCCAATCCCGCGCAAAGGTCGGCACTTCAATTCCCATGGATTGGCTGGGGTTCGGCAGCACAATAAAGAACTTATCTTCGGCGTAGTCAGTGCAGTGCTCGTTGGCAATCAACCCGGTGAACTGGTCGACACGCAGCTGGCGGTAAAGCCCCTGATCTTCAGGCGGAGGCGGATTGCCGGCCGCGAAAATTTCGGTGCGAACCTCGGAGTGCTCGGTGCAGTAGGGCGACGGCAGGGCACCGTCGTCAATGCACACCGTTTGCTCGATAATGCCATTGGGTTGGGGAAACGCCTTGGCCGGATACCACTGCTGAGCCCCGTCCATGATGCCGCGCCAGATCGGCCCGGCGCCGGTCACGCCGGAGACCTCGACCATGGGGGAGTTGTCAGTATTGCCCACCCACACGCCGACGGCCAGATCGACGATGAAGCCCATCGTCCAGTTATCCCGGAAGTCGTTGGTCGTGCCGGTCTTGGCTGCTGCCGGATACGGCGGGCTGAGCGGGGTCTGCTGGCCAAAAGCCGGGATGCGTGCCTCGGTATCCGAAAGAATGGAGGTCAGGAGATAGGTCAGATCAGGCTCAAGTGCCTGCCGGGCTTCCGGGATCTCGTATTCCTGAACCACCTGTCCGTCTTTTTCGACGCGCCGGATGGCGAAAGTTGGATGATATTGCCCGCCATTGGCGATGGTTGCAAAGGCGTTTGTCCATTCCAGTAAATAGACTTCGCCCGCTCCCAGTGTCAGCGAAAGGCCATATTGATTGGGGTTTGATGCATCGCCCAATGAGCTGATCCCAACATCATTGAGCGTCTGAAGCAAAGCCGGCACCCCCACATAATCGAGTGTCAGGACGGCGGGGATGTTGTAGGAGTTGGACAGCGCGGCTCTGGCTGTGACCGGGCCACGGAAGCGGCCATCGTAATTTTCCGGCGCGTAGGAGCCAAAGCCGGGAATATCGTAAGAGATGGGCACATCCCAAATGACGGTTGCCGGCGTCCAGCCATTGCGAAAGGCTGTCAGATACGTAAACGGTTTGATCGATGAGCCGGGTTGCTGTGGAGTCAGGGCGACGTTGACCTGACCGTCGATGGTCTCGTCGTTGAAGTCCCGGCTGCCAACCATCGCCAGAATTGCTCCGGTGTGGGGATCGATGATCACCACCGATGCGTTATTGACATTGCGGTCGGTGAGCCCTGACAGGACCATGTTGACCTGTTCCTGGGCCACGTCTTGCAAGCGCGGGTCGAGCGTGGTGTAGACATCGTAGCCCGATGTGTAGATCGAGGGCCCAATGTTTTCGTCCTTCTCAAGCTGTTGCTGGACATACACCACCCAGTGCGGATAGCGAGCCTGGAAGCTTGGGGCATGATACTCCCGGTTGGCAATCGCTTCGAACTCGGGTTGGGCAGCGATCAGTGTTGCCTCGGTTACGCAGTAGGCGCTCAGGTCCAGACCACTGTTGCCGGTATCGATACAGCCTGCCCGGTGCATCAGCGTCAGCACTTCACCTTGCCGCCCGAGAGCTAATTCTTTGTTGGTCACCGGGTCCCATCGGGCTGGAGCCTGGGGCAGACCGGTCAGGAACGATGCTTCGGCCATGGTCAGATCGTGGGCGCTCTTCTGAAAATAGGTCTGGGCAGCTGCCTCGATGCCATAGGCCAGGTTACCGTAGTAGATCTGGTTCAGATACAGCTCCAGGATTTCCTGCTTGGTAAACCGGCGTGCCAGCTCAGATGCCAGGAAGATCTCCTTGACCTTGCGCTGGTAAGAACGCTCATAACGCTCCTCTTCTTCGAGCAGGAGCAGGCGAGTGAGCTGCTGGGTGATCGTGCTGGTACCGGCGATATCTCGATCTTCCCGGTAAGCCTGGATCACGGCGCGGGTCATGGCCGGGATGCTGAAGCCGGGATTGGTGAAATACATCCGCTCTTCGGTAGAAACGGTAGCGACAATCACCCAGGGAGAGACATCGGAGAGCCTGACATAGTCACGGAAGCCGCCATGCGGGTCGTTTAATTCGTAGAGGACGGTTCCATCGTTGGCCCGGATGCGGGTGGTCTGAAACTGGAGCGCCCTCTTTTGAAGATCGCTGATCTGGTGGATGTCCTTGAAGGCCGGCGCTGTCACCTGGGCGTAGTAGATGGCAACGGCGCCACCGCCCAACATGCCGGCAACCAGCAAGCCGATCAAGCTAAGACCGACAACACGGGCCAGGCATCCCCAGGAAAACTGCATATTGCGCCTCGGTGGCTTGCGCCTCGGCGCTGCTGTCGGGGGAGCAGGAGGATAGCCTGCCGCCCTACCCCGTGATGGCATCGTGGGCCGGGCTTCCTGCCAATCGGGTTGGGGCATGTGTGGCCGGGTGGGCTCGGAGAGTGGCCTCAAGGCATCATCGCGGAAAGCGCTCTCGCCTACCATTGTGGCATCGGCATCTTCGAGCGGGACACGGCGTGGAAGCGGCATCCCATTGGAATCGATCCGCACCTCATCGATGTTTCCGGATGGTGGCTGGTATCGCTGGTGAGGCTGACCGCCCAACGGTCTGACCCCTCGACGCATATCAGCCTGATCGGTCTGGGCCGGCATCGGCGGCTCAGAGAAAGGCTGGGTGTGCGGTGTGCTATCTGTCGGATGCGGTGGTCGATCGGCGGATCGTGGTGCCGGTGCCGACGTCGGGCGATCGGTGGGATGGGGGAACGGGGGCGCCGATCGCGGTGGCGTAGGGCTCACCGGCGGGGTTGGTTGCAAAGGTGTGTCTTGCCCCGGAGGCGTATCGCCCGTTTTTCGAAACGGCTCGGTCGTATAGGGTTGGGTCACATCTTGCCCGGACTGATCATAACTGGGCACCGGCTTGCCAAGCTTTTCGATTTCATTCCAGTTCGCGGCCTCTTTTTCGGCCTTATCTTTGGCGCTCATCAGTCGATCAAGGCGGCTGGGAGGGGGTTTAGGCTGCCCTTCCTGCTCGTCCTCCGGATCAGGGTCTGTCTGCTGATAGGGGTGGGTATCGTCGTTCATCGTCTCTCATCCTCAACATCCATTGTCATTCACAGAAATATAACATGCTCAGACCTAAACGCGAAAGGCACGGCACTGATATGGGATGATGCTGCTCGCAAATAAGCTCAGACCTATGGGTGAGGATTTGCCGACAAGATCTCGATAAAGGGGCATCTTAAGGCTTACCCATTCGCAAAAGGTAAATGGGTAAAAGATAATGGGCAATGGCGTGTATCATAATACGTATCTTCTCAATAACTTGGGGTAGTTCTTGGTTTTTTAACCGTCGACCTGTGATTTGCGCCTAAAAACTGATCACTGATCACCAGGAACGGGCTTGAAGTTGCCCCCCGTGGATTATTGAGAAGATACGCTGGCGCCGTGGGGGTGAAGCCAAATGGCGCTCCTTACAAACACTATTGCTGCCATACTGCTGCCATACTGCTGCTATACTCCTACCATACTCCTGGTCTCCCCACCCCATGTCCTGTCCCCTTCCGCCCATCCTGGGTATCTTCCCAATCGTTCGAAGAACGGAACTATTCAGCAGTTAGCGTTTAGCTGTTGGCTGTTAGCTGTAAACTAAGACTCGTCACTCAAACGACCGCAAGTCGTCCGTCACTCAAAACTGTCAAGCAGCCGGCACAAATAACCGAATAGTTACCGAGGGGCAATGTCTCTGTCACGACGTTTTGACGCATAAAAAGGTGTTGAAGAACGTGACTCTACCCCTTTTTATTGAGAAGATACCATAATACTGAGTCACCTGATCCGTTTACTTGCCCGGTCGTAGCTATTCAGCGGTTAGCGGCTAGTTATTGGCTGTTAGCTGTAAACTCGATGATCAAGTTTTTGTTCTGTCTGGTTTAGGTGATCAGTTTTCAGTGATCAGTTTTTTTATTGCACAGCAACGACTGTGCTC
>JAFGLD010000039.1 GCA_016928235.1 Anaerolineae bacterium
GAGCACAGTCGTTGCTGTGCAATAAAAAAACTGATCACTGAAAACTGATCACCTAAACCAGACAGAACAAAAACTTGATCATCGAGTAAAAACTAACAGCCAACAGATAACAGCCAACAGACCATTAGCAGGAAAAAGAGGTAGAACAAACATCATGCATACGCCAACCGAACACAATCCGGCCGGTGTCGCTCTTGTCACTGGCGCGACCGGTGCAATTGGCCGGGCTATCGCGCGGCAGTTGGCAGGGAAAGGCTTCGAGGTCGTTCTGGTGTGCCGCGATCAGGCCAGGGCCGAGCGAGCAGTGCAAGAGATCAGGCAGGCAACCGGCAACGAACAAGTCCGCTACGAGCTGGTCGATGTCTCGCGCAGAGCCGCGATTCAAGCTCTGGCAGATCGGTGGCCAGGGCCGCTGCATGTGCTGGTCAACAATGCGGCCACAACGCCTCGCGAGCGGCAGGAGACGCCGGAGGGCATCGAGCTTCAGTTTGCGACCAACGTGCTGGGGTATGTCTGGATGACGCAAGCCTTCAGCGATGTTCTCAAGGCATCGGCGCCGGGCAGAGTGGTCAATGTGGCCAGCTACTGGGCGGGCGACCTGGACATCGACGACCTGGAGTTCAAGCAGCGCGGCTACAACAACGGCCAGGCATATCGACAGTCTAAGCAGGCTGACCGCATGTTGACAGTTGCATTAGCTAACGAGCTACAGCCTGACAGAGTGACAGTCAACGCCTGCCATCCCGGCGATGTCAACTCGCGCTTGAGCAACAACCTGGGCTTCGGCGGCCACGAAAGCCCTGACCAGGGCGCGGCCACCCCCGTATGGCTGGCTACCGATCCGGCTGTGCGAGAGAAGACGGGGAAGTACTTTGAGCATCAGCGAGAGATGAGGGATCGGTTTGCCGAGAACAAACTGGAGATGGAGGCATTATATCGGATTTGCCTGGGCTACTGAGCCGGTACCTGCTGAATCGAATCGTCCAAAACAGTCTTTGCAAATAGAAGTGAAGTCAGGAGGATGGAGACGGAGAAAAAAACACCGGCCTTGTTGCGTTTTAGTGCAAATAAGTTATCGTTAGCAGGTAGACCGGTAGACAATCATCAACCTGAGCATATGGAGCGATATGAGATATGCGACAAAGATACCCCATCTATTTTGCCCTGGCCATGATCGCCCTGGCTGCCATTTTGTCTGCCTGTGGATCACATCTCCCATCTCCCTCACCTTCCAAACCAACAGTCACCCATGACAGCCAGCCAGATGAGATATCACTTCCAATCGATGCCACAACAGAAATCGCCATAGAACAACCTGAACAGATCTCTCCGTCTGGATATACCAGGCCCTCACCTGATGGTCCATGGCTGGCATTTGCTGCCAATCGTGCCATCTGGATTGCCAATGCCGACGGCTCTGGAGCGTCTCAGCTTACCGGCAGTTTCGCGGCAGTGACATCTCCCATCGCAGCTCCATCCGGAGGAACAGCAGCCTACATCACGGCCGGCAGGCCCAACCATGGCGGGCTGGATCTCTGGATCTTGAATCTGCCCTCTGGTCAAAGTGATAGGATCACGCCCCTTACGTCAACGAACACCGAGACCAATCCCGGCACCGGTGTCGCCAGAGGAACCCCAGGCTTCGAGATAGCCCACGCCATCGTCGAGCTTCCGAGCCTGGCCTGGTCACCCGATGGCACACGGTTGGCTTTTATCGGCGCCATGGATGGCCAATCCGCCGATCTCTATGTCTACTCCCTATCTGACGGCTCGATTACGCGTCTTGGAGACGATCCAAGTCAAGACTACAGGCCAATCTGGTCACCGGACGGTCAGTACATCGTTTACGCAGGAGCCAGTTCATTTGGAACGGGTGCCGGATATGCCATGGCCGGTGTCTGGGCCGCTCATGCCGAGAGTGGAGAGGTCAGACTGCTCTACCAGCCGGAAAGCAGTGACGAAATTTTTTCCGGTTGGACATCCCAAAGTGTCCTCTTGCTCCACAGTTGGAGTGCCGTTTGTGGCGCTCACAACCTGCGTACCATCGACATCGAGACCGGGAAAGTGACACCAATCTGGCCAGGGACGTTTTTCGTCCAGGATGCCGGCTCCGGAGTTGCATACGATCCGGTCAGTGATACCGTCTTGCTCGTGCTCGATGAACACAGTGCATCATCCACATGCGCCATCGATGGACAGGCTCAGAAGCCCGGACTGTATCTGATCGATATCAACCGACCTAAGCCGATGTATGTCTCGGATCTGCTGGCTGATGCTCACATCTGGGATAGTCGTCAGAAAGCCTTTCTTGTCTGTACTGAGGATGGTTCCATTCAGGTCACAACAAAAGGCGGTATAACGTATCTCATAGCGCCAACATTCTCCACCACACCGATCACATCGCCGGACGGCACAGAATGGCTCTGGATTGGCAGTGGCTTTGCCTACCAGCCGGCAGGCTTGTGGATCGGCCGGGTCGGACGGAATAAAGCTTCCCCAGTGAGCGATGCCTCTGTCTATGCTGCATCATGGTCGCCGGACAGCCGGCGCGTGTTCTTCTTCACCGATGGCAAATTGTATGTCACCGATCGCCCTGCCGGCGACCCTGTCTCGCTTGCAGACAATATACAACATGTAGATAAGGCTGTGTGGATCATACCCTGATGGGGTGGGGGATTTCCTCACCTTTCCCCTCCCATACGGAAATGGAAACAGCTTGTAACCCATCGCTCATTGCTATTTTGAAGGAAGGTTTTTTTGCGAAAAGAATCGATTCTGGTTACCGGTGCGGCAGGCGAGATGGGCCAGGCATTGATCTACTACCTCACCGAACACGGCTCACCCAGCATCCTGGCACTCGATGTCAACCCCGTGCCCGACAAGATCAAAAAGCGCTGCCACCAGGCAATCACGGGAGATATACTCGATGAGAAACTGATGGATCGGCTGATCAGCGAGTATGCCCTCCCGCTGATCTACCATCTGGCGGCACTTCTCTCCAAGCGTGGCGAGTTCACACCTGAGGCAGCCCACCGTGTTAATGTCGATGGCACTTTCAGGCTGCTCCAGATGGCCGCCGAACAGTCCGATTGGATTGGCAGCTCGGTCAAGTTCCTGTTTCCCAGCTCGATTGCCGTCTATGGTCTCCCCAACCTGGAAACCAAGACCCAGGCTGGAGCGATCGGAGAGAGTGAGTGGAACATGCCGTTCACCATGTATGGCTGTAACAAGCTCTACGGTGAGCACCTGGGTCGCTATTATGCTCACCATTACCGTCAACTGGCTGCTGATTCCCAACAGCACCCGGTAGACTTTCGCTCGATCCGTTTTCCCGGCCTGATCAGCGCCTTTACGCTGCCTACCGGCGGAACCAGCGATTATGGGCCGGAGATGCTCCACCACGCAGCTCAACAGGTGCCTTATGTTTGTTTTGTCCGCGAGGACACGCAGATGCCTTTCATGGTGATGCCCGATGCAATCAAGGCACTGATTATGCTTGAATGTGCTCCTCACGAGAATCTAACCAGTCATGTCTATAACGTCACCAGTTTCAACCCATCTGCCGGGGAGATGCTGGAGCCGATCCGGGCGGCTTTCCCTGACACGCAGGTAACCTTTCAACCCGATCCAAAACGTCAGAAGATCGTCGACAGTTGGCCAGTCGATCTGGATGACAGCCGTGCCCGTCACGATTGGGGATGGGAACCGGATTATGACCGGGAACGAGCCTTCGATGAGTACCTGATCCCGACAATCAGCAAACGATATACTGTATAAGATTTCCGACAAAAGAGGGAGAAGCACAAGAATTCATCACAAAGGTCATCCTTGTGCCTCTCAGGGGAAAACAGGAGAGCGTGCTACAAAGCAAGAACCTCAAATGATGCTCCAGGTCTTGATGACCCCATCGATATCGGCCGAGGCTATCCATCGCCCGTCGGGGGAAAAGGAGACATGTGTGATGGGCGCTTGGTGCCCGTGTAGCGTAGTCAGAAGCTCGCCAGTCTGGATGCCCCATATCCTGATCGTCCGATCCATTCCGGCAGTTGCAACTAAATCACCATTAACCGAAAACCGCACATCAAGAATGGAGTCCTGATGGCCATGCAGATCACACAACGTTTCCCCGCTTGAAGCCTCAGTTAGTTTGGCCCGCCCATCTCGAGAAGCGGAAGCAACCCAAACACCGTCCGGAGAACAGTCGACGGCATAAATGGGTTCCGTGTAAACCGGTATATCCTTTACCACAGGGCATCCAAGGGCACTCGTATCACGGATCCGAAGCATCCCATTCGTCAACCCACATATCAATTGAGGTGTGGTAGGGGAAAATACCAGCGACCATACCCCATGCCCGACCTCTTTGATGACAGCTTCTCGTACACCACCAGGCATATGCCAGAGTGTCAGAAAGCTGCCCGATACGGTCGCTAATAGATCTGGGTCATGCCGGGCAAATGCCATAGCACGCACCTGGCTGGTGTGCCCGGCTATGGTGCCCACGTACCCGCCACCAAGAGCATCCAAAATCCTGACATCTCCATCCCATAGACCTGCCAGCACCCTGGAGCCGTCAGGAGAAAAAGCCAACGAGCATACCCAGCTTTGCAGACCTGGAACAACATAGTGTTGTGACAACCCCGGTGCCTGCCACATGCCAATGGCCTTATCGGTTGCTCCAGAGGCAACCGTCCCGCCATTGGGTGAGCAACCCAGAGCCAGGATTTGTGCCTGGTGTGCTTGAAGACTTGCTCTTTCCCGCAGAAAACCGGCATTGGACGGTGTGATAACCAGTAAGCTGGCCTGATCTTTATGGTGCGGCATAGCCGCATAAAGCTCCCTCAGCAGCATGACAGCAGTTGCATGGCAGGCCGTTTCCGTAGCACGGTGAGCTGAGCGATAATGCTCATCAGCAGCAGAGCGGCTGCGAGCCAGGGATTGCATCTGTTCGGCTTCGGAATAGTCGGGAGCATAAGACAGTATTTCAAGTGCCAGCGTTTCAAGTTGATACCAGTCGCCCAATGACAATGCCTGCCGAGCCTCGGAGACAAGGCGTGGCAGATGATTCGCTCCATGTTTACGTTCAAGGCGCTCAAGCCGATCAACCACATCACTCTGGGCAAACTGTGGCCAGGTTGCGGCTATCTCGCGATAGAGAGCAATCGCCTGGACAGGATCGGCCTGTTCCTGGACTAATGCCTCGGCATACATCCTACCCATGCTGAGTTTGCCGGTGTGAGATGCGAGGGGCTTTGTCTTGTGATATCTGTAAGCCACCAGCTTTCTGACGGGAACACTCTTCCCATTATCCTCCTGTCCCGGCACATCAACATTCAGACTTGCGCAGAGACATTCGACCATCTCTCTAGCCGTCGAGTATCGGTTGGCTCCCAGCTTTGCGGTAGCTGTCTTGAGAACCTCCTGTGTCTCAGCGGACAAATCGGCGCGAATAGCTTGCGCAGGCGGAAGGGACTGCCTCCAATGAGCATGGAGCCACTGGGTCGGTGTAGCTCCCTCAAATGGAAGTTGTCCAGTCAGCATCTGGTACAGAAGTATTCCCAGCGCATAGACGTCGATTGAGGGGGTGTAGGGCATGCGCAGCAGCAACTCAGGAGCAGCATATGGCATAGCGCGGGCCTTGAGCCCATCCAGTTCGTACCACCACTCGCATAGGCCGAAATCCGCCAGCAATACCTGTTGGTCGTCAACACGCAGGATATCATATGGGGTGAAGCCCGGAAAAACGATTCCCTGTGTGTGAGCATAGTCGACGGCATCACCCAACTGTGTGATCCACCGAACAACCTGCGCAATAGGGAGTGGCCCTGAGAGCTTGAGGAACTGGCCCAACGTGCCGCCTGAGATACAGGAGGTAGCATAATACAGTTTGCCCTGGTATATCCCTTGCTCGATCACACTGAGAATCGATGGGTTCTGCAACGTTCTTGCTCGCTGGATAATCTGCGCAAACCGCTCAACAGCCTCTCCATCATCAGCCAGAGAAGAATCTAGAATGTTGATCTCTACATAGGCATCACTCAGCCTGTGCCGGGAAAGGCAAGTAAGGAGGTGCCCATCCCGTGTTATAGGATGGCCTAAATCATACTGTTCGAGGGGATGAATCTGTGTTTCAATCATATGCTGGCGAGAAATCCTTCTAAAATTTGGTATATTACAAAAAGTAAGCATTCTGACACCATTCTGTCGTAGCACTTTCAAGAGGGTGTAAACGGAGGGTTAAGAATGTGTTAAGTCCACTGGAAGCGCGGGCATCTAGCCAAGTACGCCAGGAATACTGTCCGGGTTGTGTTGGCATTTGTGATCAACGTCAGTGTACGAAGCACTAAGAAGCGTTAACACAACCTGGCGCCACTGTTGGTAAACTAAAAGATGTTGCTTTGTTTGAAACACAAAGATTTCATAGAATCCGGAGCACTGTTACTCGATGATCCGGTTTTGAAGATCGACAGGTGATCAGTTTAAAATCACAGCTCAAAGAGCGCAGGCCACGAGGAATGTATGGTAAATGATGGGCAAAAGCTATATGCATTGCCGCTCGTTGCGGGCATACTCATGAGAACAATGATTGTTGCACGACAAAAAAACTGATCATCTCGATTGTTGTTCAATCGTCGAACACTGAAAACTGATCGCCTGTACTGCACAGACCGAAAACTTGACGTGTTACTACCCTATGCCCTATTGGAGCCACCGACGATGCCTGAGGATAGACAGCAACCCGATATCGAGCACACTGATCAGAATCAGCTCTCACCTGAAACAAAGAATAGCACCCTAATCATTCCACTCATATTGACGGCATTAGCAATGGTATGCATGATGACTATCTACGAGGCGTTCAAGCAGCTCATCTTTCCACAAATAACAATATGGGAGTCGCACTTCGTTACCATTGTTTTTAGCTCGACCATTTCTACCATTGCTGCCTATTTTGTATTGCGTAATCGCCAGAAGCTTCTTCGACAGGCTCTGGAGGAGATTGCCGAGCGCAAACGAATGGAGGAGGCACTACGGTTGAGCGAGGAAAGTCTGGAACGACGCGTAGCCGAGCGCACAGCAGAGCTGGAGGCTGCCCACAAGAAGGTACTTGAGTTTGATCATCTGAAAGACAGGTTTGCCGCCAATGTCTCGCACGAAATGGGAACACCCATTACCAATCTCAAGCTATATTGCCATATGCTGCCTCTTCGCCCTGAGAAGCAGGATGTATATCTGGCTGCTCTGAAGCGTGAAATAACCCGGCTTGAGCGTATTGTCGCAGATTTGCTCTATCTGTCGCGTCTGGATCGCGATCAGATACCTCTGACTCTTGAGACGGTTGATCTTAACACTCTGGTTGAAACGTTTGTCGCCGACCACATGCAATTGGCCGAGCAGAAGGCGCTCAAACTCGCCTTTGACAGGCAACCGCAGATGTCGAATGTGCAGGCTGACCCGATATCGCTAGAGCGAATCCTGGGGATATTACTAACCAATGCATTCAACTATGGGGTCACCGGCAGTCTGATTAAAGTGGCTACCCACATGTTCCAATCTGACGGCAAGCAATGGGCCGTGTTCAGTGTCAGTAACACCGGATCCACAATTGCACTAGATGAACTGCAACATCTTTTCAAACGCTTCTTTCGTGGAAAAGCAGCCCTTTACTCAGGCAAACCCGGGATTGGGCTAGGGCTGGCAACAGCCAAGGAGCTTACTGAGCGTCACCAGGGTCACATCGAAGCGACAAGTGGCGAATCAGGTGTTACTTTTACGGTATGGCTTCCGGCGGAAGCAGCTAACGCATGAGCGAGCAACTGCTTCTTCCACAATGGTTTGTCCAAGCGACAAATTCAACCTCTTCTTGATAAGACCCTCTGTACTGCTGCTGATGTGCATCTGTTTAGTTTGGGCCGGATTGAACCCTTAACTGCCTGTTAATTAGCGGTTAACTCGTGCTTAAGAAAATGGTCGTAAACTAGAATCTGAGACAGATGCAATTGGGATGTATTCACATGCCGGATTTTGCTCATAACTCACTTATCGAAAATAGCAGATGAATAAAACGCTTCCTGGTCGATGCGGTTCCAATACGAAACATAGCCAGTAGCACATGACGACGACAGTTCTCCCAAAGCACAAAACAGAGAAAGGGAAAGAACAAATGTTAGATCGGTATTTACAGCCCCGCCACTGGTCACCGTGCCAGACCTATGCCACCGGCGACATCGTGATCGATTTGCTCTCTCAGGGTTGGCAGGTTGCCTCGATACAGCCGACTCCTAGCCAGAGCCGTGCCAGGCTTTACAGTGCCAGCCTGGTTCGTGGCGAGGAAAGTCTCGACCTGCTGGTGTTGGATGGCCCTGCTATCCAGGGAATCGTCTTCGAACGGCTCCCGGGCTGAGCATTCATTACATCCTGTTTCATCACTCTCGTTAGAAGGCTTATCCGGGAGATTTTCTTAATCTATTCTTAACATTCACCTAAAGTCTCCTTAACTTGTTCCGTATAGAGTTTAATAAGATCAACATAACTCTATTCATTAGGAAGAGGAGATTTTCGTATGAAGTCCATCAGTCGTTTGTCCTTTATCGTTCTTGCTTTGATAGTAACTATGAGCCTGACAGCCTGTGGTGGCGCCACCGCAACTACAGAGCCCACAGAAAAGCCCGCCGAAAGCCCTACCGAGAAGCCGACCGAAAAGCCCACAACAGCACCAACCGCTGAGCCGACCGAAGAAATGCTGAAGGCAGATCTGTTGGGCGCGGGGGCATCTTTCCCCAACCCCATCTACCTGGAATGGATTGCTGAGTACACAGCCAATGTGCAGCCTGGTGTCACCATCAACTATCAGTCAATTGGATCGGGTGGCGGTGTCGAGCAGTTTATCGGTCAGCAGACCGTCTTTGGCGGTACGGATGCGTTTCTCACCGATGAAGAACTTGCTGACGCCACCGCGGCTCGCAGCTGTGAGCC
>JAFGLD010000040.1 GCA_016928235.1 Anaerolineae bacterium
AAAAGGAGAATGCAGATATTGGAATGTTCGTGGCCTATTTTTTCGTGATCACTTGGTAGACTTTTCGCTGATCACTTTTTTCAATCACCGACCCGACTGGCAGACTTTTCGCTGATCACTTGGTAGACTTTTTTGTTGTCAAAAACATGCTCAGGGTTTCCCCTACCATCTCAATGCGCGTTAGGTCTCGGATATGTCCTATGACATGTGCGGAATGTGTCAAGTATTTGAGACAACTCCGAACGAGACTTTAGTGACTCTTGCTTCAATCTCCGTCAGGTAACATTTGCAGGTTCGAAAGATACCTGACGGAGACAGCGGATAAGGATAAAGGTGTCTTCGTAGGCGGGTTAATCCACACCTGAGAGGGTGGTTTGGGCACAATAGGCACACCCTTGACGAAGCGTTCAGGGTGAGCGGCATAAGCGCTCTGAAGGACCTGCCGGCGCTGATCGCGGACGGTTTCCACCAAACCGTAGTGAACCATGGCCGGGGTCATTAGAGACAGACCAGTGTGATAGTGTTGATTGTTGTACCACTGAAAGAACGGCTGGGCCCAAGCCCGTGCACTGGGGAGGGAACCAAAACGCTCTGGGAAATCAGGTCGATACTTGAGGGTCTTGAATTGGGCCTCGGAATACGGATTGTCGTTGGAGGTATAGGGTCGGGAATGGGTCTTGGTGACGCCCAAATCGGCCAGCAGTAGGGCCACCGGCTTGGAGCGCATCGAGCTGCCCCGGTCGGCATGGATGGTCAATTGACCAGGCGGAATGCTCTGTTTGGCACAGGTCTCCTGGATGAGGGTCTCGGCCAGCGAGGCGGCTTCCCGTTCGGCGATGAGCCAGCCGACGACATAGCGACTGAACACATCCAGGATGACATACAGATAGAAGTAGGTCCATTTGGCTGGGCCCAGCAGCTTGGTGATGTCCCAGCTCCACACCTCATTGGGGCGCTCCGCCAGCAGTTCCGGCTTGGTGTAAACCGGATGGGTGAGTTGATCCCGCCGCTCTCGTACTTCCTTATACAACGCCAGGACACGGTACATGGTACGCCATGAGCACAGATACTGCCCTTCATCTAGCAAGGTGGCATATACCTGGCGCGGCGCACTGTCAGCAAATCGCTCGCTGTTCAGTACGTCGCGCACCGTCTCGCGCTCGGCCTGACTCAAGGCACGGGTCGGGGTCGGGCGCGGCGAGGTTGGGCGCTCCGGCTGGCGGGCCCGATACAGGCTACTGCGCGCCACGCCCAACGCTTCACAGGCACACACTACGCCAATCTGCCGGCCAAGTTCGTCCGCGATCTGGTTCATGCGCTCTCGCTCGGCTGGGGATCGTCGCTTGCCATCAGTCCCAGCACCTGCGCCAATTTTTTTTGGGCGTCCATGATCAACTGCGCCTTCTCCAGCTCCCGACGCAACCGCTTATTCTCTTGCTTCAACCGGGTATTCTCGGCGGCCAATGGATTCGGCGGGTAGCCGCGCGGCTTGTCGTTCAGCCTCCCCTCGCTCATCTGCTGCCGCCACTTGGTCAGGTGCGAACTATACAGCCCTTCTCGACGCAGCAGCGCCCCAATCCCGCCCGGCTCCCGGCAGGCGTCGGCTTCGGCCAAAATCTGGCGCTTATACGCCGCACTGAACTGGCGGCGCGTGGCGCGCGGCTGCACTTCCGGGTTGGGTATATCCTCCAACTCTGGCCGGTTCCCATTTGGGTTGTTATTGTTGTTGTTGATTCTGTTTCGCTTGCTCATCTGGCTTCTCCTCTGCTCTCTGTATTCTACACTAATGTCTTGAGCAGAGTTGTCTCATCTATATTGGCACAGAGGGGTGTCGCATCGGTGCGCTGCCGTTGTCCTGCCTTCAGCCACCCGCGTTCCTTAAAGACACTCAACATGCTTTCTAACAGCACCTGCTCGGCTTCGCCCTTGATCAACCGAGTACGAAAGTCGCTCAGGATCGAAAAGTGAAACCCCGCATCCGTCAACTCAAGTCCTAAGGCATATTTCCAATCGATCCGGCTGCGCACCGCTTCCGCCGCCTGTCTGTCGGTCAGATTTTCCGCATATTGCATCACTGTCACCAGCGCCAATCGCCATGGCGCTTCGGCCGGTTGCCCAACTGCCGGATACAGTTCTGCAAAATCTTCGTCCTGGTAGAATGTCCCCAACTCATCTCGCATCGTCATGTAAATATTCCCTTTGGGAAACGCAGCTTGGACCACTCGTACCGTTTCCTCTGGAACTGGGTTGATCATCTGCCGGCGGAGAGACATGGTTCCCTTCCTTGTTGGTCTGATGACATTTACTCCTCGCCAGTTTACTCCATTTTTACCTCAAACCCCTACACCTGAATTCGCCGACAGCATCTTGCCAGGCGATTAGTGTTACTCTGATAGCAACAATGTTCGCTGGCCACCTCTTGCTCAGGGGTGGCATACCAATGATGCCGATGTGCTCAATTGCACCAGCTGTGAGATATCCCCGAAGCCCAGCTTTGTGAATTGTGGAGATTTGTGCCTACATCTGACATACTATAAGCTGGCCTTATTAAAGGATTTGGGCAATTCCTTAAATAATGTGAAATTTTATTAAAGGATCGTGCAATAGCGGGGGGCATCATGAAGAGAGAGGCTACCGGTCGTTATCAAATCACTATGGTGGGCGGTGAAACCATACAGGCTTTCATCCCCAACCCACTTCCCCCGCAACCTGCATTGGCTCTCTCTGGTCCGCGCCAGCGTCTGCTGGAACGGGCAACTATCGCCATTGGCCGCCTGGACAGTATCACGCTGCTGTTGCCTGATCCCGATCTCTTCCTCTATGCCTATGTCCGGCGTGAAGCCGTGTTGTCATCCCAGATCGAGGGAACACAATCCTCGTTGTCTGACCTGCTGTTGTTTGAGTTGGCGGAGGCGCCTGGCGTTCTCTTTGATGACGTCACCGAAGTATCCAACTATGTCGCGGCGCTTGACCATGGAATGACGCGGCTGCGTGATGGCTTCCCATTATCCAACCGGCTGATCCGGGAGATGCACGAACAACTACTGGCACGCAGCAGGCGCAGCGAGAAACAGCCGGGCGAATTCCGCCGCACACAGAACTGGATTGGCGGTACGCGCCCGGGGAATGCTCACTTCGTTCCCCCACCACCCGATGCGGTGACAGACTGCATGGCTGCGCTGGAGCGTTTTATGCATGATGAAGATGCTCCCTATCCCGTATTGGTCAAAGCTGCACTGATGCATGTCCAATTTGAGACCATCCATCCATTCCTGGATGGAAACGGGCGGATTGGGCGATTGCTTATTGCGCTTCTGCTGCATCACGGTGGCGCCCTCTCCCAGCCTCTACTGTATCTGAGCCTGTATTTCAAACAACATCGCGCCGAGTATTATCGCCTGCTTGATCAGGTGCGGACTGATGGAGACTGGGAGGCCTGGCTGGATTTCTTCTTGGAAGGAGTGGAAAACACAGCCACAGGGGCGGTGCAGACTGCCCAGCGCCTGCTCGATCTCTTCAAGGAAGACACCGGCCAGGTGCAGGCTTTGAAGCGGGCAGCGCCCAGCGCCTTGCGTGTTTTCGACGCGCTGCGAGAGCGGCCAATCAACACACTGGATGTTGTATGCAGCCAGACTGAATTAACCTTCCCGACTGCATCCAAGGGGATGGCTGCCCTTGTAACGCTGGGCATTGCTCGTGAGCTGACTGGCCGGCGTCGTAACCGTGTTTTTGTCTATGACCGGTACCTTGATATCCTGAATGCCGGCGCCGAGCCGCTATGACGCGTGGTTTGAACATCCCGGGATCGCGTTGGCTGCGGTCAATGGCCACAGCCGGTCTTGGTAGCTTTCTGTTCAGAGGTGGGTGTGGTAATTACACTGCTCCACTTCATCCGGGTCGTGGTTGCAACGGTTACCCTCACCGAACACATCACCCGGACAAGCACGGATATTCAGACGCTGCAGCAGCTCAGCGATAGATGCTCAGCCGGCTATGATTAAGGCAAATAAATGGAGGGTATCATCAATGTGTTTGATTGGTGGAAAGTGGTGTGAGTATCCAGGAAGGATCGCTCATGGCGCGCCTGTCGAGCCCGTATCCTATTTTCGCGATTCCTGGTAGCATACCTGTCTTAGGGAATACAACTCAATGGCAGAACAGCCCGTATCTGGTAATGAACCCCAGCTGAGCCATTCCGCCGAGCCGGATGATGCGCCTGGAATTGGCGGGGCTCAAGGCAAGTCTCACTCTCGTGCCTACCTAAACTCATCCGAGCCCGATGCGCGGAGGCGGGCGCTCATCGCACTTGGCTCAGAACCCGATGCCTTTCTTACCCTGTATCGAGGTCTCTGGGATACTGACCAGGGCGTTCGGGCAGAAGCGGCACGTCTGCTGGCTCATCATGGCACCGACATGGCTGGCCACCTACTGAGGCACGCATCTGAGATCGATGGCCATCCTGGCAGGTTGGAAGCAGTGGCCGTTCTTGGCTTACGGCCTACCAACAGTAACATCAACCTGCTGCTCGATCTGGTATTTCATGCGAACAGCCTGCTTCGGAGGGCGGCTGAAGAGGGATTGGTGCTGGCAGGGAAAGCAGCCCTCGATCCGCTGGCAAACCGTGTCGTTTGTACATCGTCTAGCGCTGTGCGTGAAGCGATGCTTGCCTTGGCCCGTATCGCCTCTCAGGTAGAAGACGATACCCGCAAGGGGGAGTGCCAGCAGATCCTGATCGACAAGCTCCTCTATTCAAGGGATGACAACGAAGCCGCCAGTGCATTGGTCTACTTTCCCACACAGAATGCTGTTGCTGCGCTACTCGAAGCGATGAAGACTAGGTCAGAATCTGTTAAGGGCGCGTGTAGCGACACACTCGCTCAGATAGGATCACCGGCAGTCGAACCGCTATTGGCCTACGCGCAGGAAGTCGGGCTTGCCAGTCAGGGTGACCGGGTGCTCAGATCGTTAGCGCGGATGGATTTTGCTCTGCTGCCGGGCATCCTGGAAGGGCTGGAAAACAGAGCTATCATCAAGCGTTTTGCGCTGCTGGTGGCCAACTACCATATTGATCGCCTCCAACCACTACTTCATCACAAGAGGCGGCAGTTCCGGTTAGCAGCCATCGCCGCTCTCGATGCAGTGAGGCCCAGCATCATACAACCGCTGATAGAGATGAGTACCCACCCCGATCCCTATACTCGTCAGCGAGCGGTCATGGCGCTGGGCAATAATCCATACGAGCCTGTGCAGAACTTCTCTGTCTTGCGGCAGGCCCTGACCGATGAAGCCTGGCGGGTACGTGCCGCGGCCTGTATCGGTCTCGGCAAGCTTTACGAGCGGGCTGCCAGTGCCGCCTATGGCAGCGACAGATGGCAAGCACGCTCATTCCTGTATGCGTTCAGTAGTCCTGTTACGATTGTCCCGAACCTGCTCATTGGAAGTATTGAAGACGAAGAGATGCGCGTTCGAGTGAGCGCTATTCGAGGGCTGGGTCGATGCGCCGACAGCACACCGGCCGTCGATGCGTTGATTGGCGTCGTTCGGGGCAATGAACATGCACTGCATAGCGAAGCTGTCGCAGCACTCATAGCGATCGGCGGTGAGCATGAGTCTATCCACGATGCTCTGCTGGTTGCGTCAGGGCCAACTTATACAACCGCTGCTCGTCACCGCGCGATCGATGGGGTGGTAAGGTTTGAGCGGGGCACAGACCTCCCGCAGCTAATGCCTCTGCTTGTCGATAACAGCCATCTGCTCCGGCAGAAAGCTGCTAAAGCCATCCG
The DNA here is from genome assembly GCA_016928235.1 of Anaerolineae bacterium. Classification (GTDB taxonomy): domain Bacteria; phylum Chloroflexota; class Anaerolineae; order Aggregatilineales; family UBA3940; genus JAFGMS01. The sequence continues at coordinate 5,784 of JAFGLD010000040.1, forward strand.
CCATATTGTGATCCACTCGACTGGACTGACAGAAGATACACAGCAGACCATGCGCGGCTATCTCATCGATGGGGTAACGGTACAGCGCGTGTTTGCCGCTTACGCGCTGGCTTCGTTTGGAGATAAGGAAGGCCTACAGGCTCTATTGTTGGACTTACTGAAGTACAACGAGCTACCCCTGATGAGCGCCTCGCACCTCTCTCGCATCTTTAAGTCTTATTCTGATATAGTCAATGCGTTGGTCCAAAAGATCGAGGCCGATTTCGGTTTGTAGCCGGTTATGCTACCATTACGGGCATGCAGATGTAGTGTAACGGTTGCACACCATATCCCAAGGATAATAGGTTGCTGAAATGAGTTCTATGCTCGCTTCATCACACAAGGGACTGCCCAAATAGGCAGGGTTTACGTGTCCAAGGTAGTCGCGGGTTCGAGCCCCGTGCATCTGCATCGTGGCAGGTTAGGCCACCCCACACCACCATCGCCAACCGGCTACCAGGGTGCCTCATCATAGCCCTTGAAGAACTTACCGAATATGCGATCTGGGATGGTTCATTAATTTGTGATAAAAAACGAGGGGATGGTACATGGGATCGTGATATGGAAAGAGATTATTTGTGAGTTGAGGAATGACCTGACATTCCCGGTCCGGCTTGTCATTCCGGCGCAGGCGGGAATCCACCGGTACACAGAGCATTCCCTCAAAGCATTCCGGATGCTGCCCTAGATAAGGGTGTTCTTTTGTATCGGCGTAGCCCACAAATATCTCGCCTTTTGTCACAACTCAATGAACCATCCCTCAACCGGCGTATTACCTCCCTCACTGGTATAAAAAAACAACGCTCCACTCTTCACCTTGTTCTTTAGTATATCGCGGATGAGATTGTCAACGACGAACTGAGGCGAAATGGAACGACAGGCCATGCTAGGGGTTCCAAGAGATAGAAAGGCCTGTTGGGTCGAGGAACGGGGACGACATCATGAGATTGGTCGCGTCTTCGCCTCAGTCTATGGACTGTCACGCGGCTGCGAAATCAGTGTGCTGTCGAACCTCCGGATCGTGGTAGCCAATGACAATATGGTCTTTGGGGATGCCTTTGGCTAACAAATCATTGGCAATGCCTGTTTCTGTCCCATCGCGCTGTATCCAAATCTTGTCTTGGATGATG
>JAFGLD010000041.1 GCA_016928235.1 Anaerolineae bacterium
CATGCCTAATCTCTGATTTTGAGGCGTTGAAAGCCTTGTTCGTTCATCCGACGACTACCCAAAGTTGCTTTTCCGACAAACTGCTAGGTAGTCATCTCGGCTTCAGTGGTAATCCGACCTGAGCAGGCCACCTTCTCGTTGATTGCCAGCCCTTGCCGTTACTGGCTCTTCATTCGCTTGAAAACCTTGCCCGGTATGAGTTCCTCGGTCAGCTCGTTGTAGCGGGCATCCAGGATGCGGACGTTGCTCACCCCATGCAAATAGAGGTAGACCCAGGCGACCACCGCGCGTGTGACCGACGAGCAAAAGGTCGCCACCAGCCGGTCGACAGGCACTTCCTGCCAGCGTGATGGCAGTTCGTTGATGGGGATGTGGAGGGCAAAGGGCAGTGCCAGTTGGTCTGCTTCCTGTGGTGAGCGCACATCCAGCAGCACTGCGCCTTCGCTCTGCTGCCGCTCGAAGAATTGTGCCGAAGTGACCTTGTGTTGTGCTGTGCCCCAGAAACTCAGGTCAAGCCCGGCAAGCCAATCATCAAAATTCAGGGTTTCCATTGTTTATCTCCTTTTCATGATCGTGTTTGTTGCTCAGTCCCAACTGGTTCTGCTGCCTCCCTGCTCACCTACTTGCCCGACAGGACATTAACCAGCATGAGAATTGCCGCCACAATGGTGAGCAGGCCCGATATGGTTTTTAGGATTTTTGGTTTTGTCTGGAGCGCTATCCGTCCTCCAAGCAGTCCGCCCACCACTGCGGCCAGTGCAGCCGGAATGGCCAGGCCAGGGCTGAAACCTCCATGCAAGGCATTGCCGGCAAAACCGGTAAAGGCCGTAGCCGCCAGCATAGCCGTTGCCGTGCCAACAGCAACCCGTACGGGAACGCCGCAGCCGACAACCATCAACGGCATCAGGAATGACCCGCCGGAAATACCCACCATGCCGGAGAAGAAACCGGTGGCAAGCGTCAGCGGAATGGCAACCTTCAGATCGATGACATAGGTGTTTTCACCCTCCTGAAGGTTCCAGAATCCGGGGCGTGGGTCTGCCGTTTTGCTGTACTGCTTCTCCGGCAGGAGCATGACAACTCCAGCGATGAACAAAAGGATAGACAGGGCGATTTTCAAGGTGTTCCCGGTGAAAAGATGGGCAGAGAACCCGCCAACAAAGGCCATCGAAGCATTCAGCCCGGCAAAGAAGAGCACAAGCCGCCAAGACAGGGTCTTGGCTTTGCCAAAGACTAGCGCCCCGGCCAATGCGCTGGCCAGCAGGATGAACTGACTGGTTGTAGAGGCTGTATGCATGGGTGTATCCAATAGGACAAGAGCTGCTACGTAGAAATTACCTCCCCCGCGCCCACTCATGATCATGATGATGCTCAGGGCGAAGATTACAAGGACAACTAATAAAGTGTTAGACATGCGCTTAATCCCCTTTCAGGTTGTGATTTCCACCCAATTGGTCCGCGGCAGCAGCTTACTGTACTTTCGTCAATTTTGGGATCAGGCTTTTCCCCCGCCGAGATTGCAGAGCCCGCTGAGGTTTTCTGTTTTTTTCTCTGCGATTTCTGCGTACTCTACGGTAAATCTATGCGTGTGATCAAAAAAGGCGAATCTACAGCAGCTTATACGTGGACGCTGGGTGAGATCGCGTCCCGCCACTTCCACATCCTGTTCAATCAGTGCCATGATTTGTAACTCCTGCGCAGCAGTTGGAACAAGCAGATGTCTACCACTCTAAGCCTATTTTTCGCAGGTTGTATCACTAGATTTAGCGATCGGTTTTCAGTGATCAGTTTTTGACTACAAGACACGGGTCGAAGGTCAAAGACGTTGGCAAGTCTGCATGTTTTTTGCGGATCACGCATCACGTCTTACACATCACGGATCAAATTTCAAATCCCGAAAGTGCGGAATATAGGCTAAGTAACCTCGTGTGCGCCCGGAACAGGGGGTGCAGACCAACTATCCCTCTCCTGCCTCAGTTGCTTTTCTCTGCACAGATGCTGCACAACAAATGCCCCGCTTCGTTATACAAACTCTGTTCCATGATCAACTCACCACACTCCTGGCAAGCCAGTGTCATTGGGGCTGCCTCTGTAGCGCGATTCTGATACCCCTGATTGGCAGGCTGCGCAGCGGCTGCCAGATTGCGACGGCTCATCCACCATAACGCGTTTGCCAACAGCGCCAGGAAAGCCAGCAAGTATAGCGCAAGCACCCCCAGGCTGACTCCAGCGACCCACGCGCCGTAGAGCAGACCAGCCAGTGTGCTGAAGAGTGCTACCCAGCCTACGTAGACCCAGGTCTTGAGCCGCCCAATGATGGTAGCCGTGATCAGGATGCTTTGCAGGCTCAACTCCGGGTCAGAGATGAGGTAGGCCAGCAGCGGGCCACGATGCATACCCAGGGAGAGAAACATTTGCGCAATTGGCACTTCCACCAGGGTCGGAAAGTACATGAATATTCCAAACACCACTCCTGCAAAGTTGCCCGACAGCGTATTCTCACCGGCCACCGCCCTGATCCATTCAGGTTGGATGAGCTCGCGGAGGATACCCACCACAAAGACGCCCACCGCCAGCAAAGGAAAAATCTGCTTGACAAAGCGCCACGACTCCCACAGAAAATCACGGGTCTCCTCTGCCGTTAATTGCGTTTTGAGCAGCCAGGCAAGCACCAGTGTAGCGAGCAGAACGCCAAAGAATTTGCCCGTGAAAGCAAGTGTTACCCCACCAGAAATGGGGTTCATTCCCAGCGCGGCGATCAGTAGTGTCAGGCCGGCCAGCGCGAGCGATGCCCACGTCCAGCGATTAAAACCCTCGTGAATATTCTCGATCCCGCGCCACGATGCCAACCCGATCAGGCCCAGCATCCCGATCAAAACGACACCCTGAGCCGTGACGCCTTCTTCGCCTTTAGCCGGGTCGAAAGGTACAAGCTGCGCCAACTGCTCTTGAAAAACATCAACGCCTTTGATAGGTAGGGTAAAGTCGACATAGGTCTGTTTGAGAAAGTCAAACTGGAACGTTCCTGCTACCAGCAGTGCCGCCAACGTGAGCATAAACACTACCGCAGCGCGGCGCATGGCCGCCTGGCCGGCAAATAGAGCATCGGTAGCGGCATCGTGATCGGCATCAGCCCGGCGGAAGATGAGCGCCATCAAGATGCCGATGGCGATACCGAAGACCAGCGAAAGCACCAGGCGAGCAATCGCCAGGTCCAGGCCGATGATCCGGCCGGTGTAGGCCAGCGCCAGGATATTGATGGCAGGAGCGACAAACAGAAAGGTGATCGCCGGCCCAAGTCCGGCGCCTTTTTTGTAAATCCCGGCGAAGAGCGGGATCACCGTACAGGAGCACACCGCCAGCAAAAAGCCTGCTGCTGCCGAAGCCGGATAAGAGATGTATTTGGGCGTGTTGCGCCCCAGGAAACGTGTCACTGTTTCTTTGGGGATCAGCGCCGTCATCGCTCCGGCAATGTAGAAGGCGGGCAGCAGGCACAGCAGCACATGGGCAGCCAGGTAGGCCGCCAGATTGCCCAGCCCACTTTGGAGCAGATCGAGCAGAAAAGAACCGACATTCATATTCGGATTGCCTTTCGATTATTGGTTTTGAGTGGCATTGTCAGAAGTCGCAGCACACTTGCGGTAACCTGGTTTTTGCTCCGAACAGTGTGGGCACTCGCAGACAGCCGGCACAACCGGCGCCGCGGTATCCACTCCGGCCAGTCGACCGGCGCCGCGTACCAGGTCGAGCAGGGCGGGCTCGGCGATGCGGTAATAGACAAACCGCCCATCGCGGCGATCCAGCAGGACGTTGGATTGGCGCAGGGCCATCAGGTGTTGAGAGATGTACGCCTGGCGTTTGCCCAGTACGGCTTCCAGGTGGCAAACACACGCCTCTCCCTCGCCAATCGCCAACAGGATGGCCAGGCGGGTTGGCGGTGAGATGGTTTTGAGGATGGCCGCTATATCTTCGGCGTTTGTGAGTAATGTCATATTCACCTTCCTGAATGAATTATATCGACATATTCAATTTTGCGAATATGACAAATGTCACATTTGGTAAAAAGGGTGGGTTTGTACCCAATTCACCTCTCTAAATAGATCGGGTATAATGAACACATCTTCGATCAAGGCAAGATCGTGTTGCCTGTAAGACGAGAGGCCCAATGAGCGACGAACATGAAGGACGCATTTTAATCGTTGACGATCAACGTGATGTCGCGCGTGTATTGAGAAACAGCCTGGCTATTCTGGGCCATGGCTATTTCATCGTCGATGTCCCTTCCGGTGAGGAGGCATTGCTGGAGATTCAGCGCAAGGAGTTCGATGTCCTGGTAACCGACTATCGCCTGCCGGGCATGATGGGTACCGAGTTGATCAAACGGGCTCGTGTCCGCATCCCAGGGATCAAGGTGATCGTCATTACAGGCACAGATATCGATGATGTTACAAACGAGCTGGGCGATACAGAGATCGAGGCGATCTTCATGAAGCCCATCGATACCGACTCCTTTATCGAAACTGTCAACCAGGCACTGCTGGATGAGCAGGCTGTGGAAATTCCGGAGACTATCTCAGATGAGTTGGGTACAATTCCTGAGTTTCAAGAGGGGCCGGTTGCCCGCAAGCTCTCGTCGCTGATGCGCGACCTGGGTGCCAGTGCGGTGATTCTGGTTGACCGGATGGGTAAAACATTGTTGACAGAAGGTGCCCTCGACCAGTCGCTGCGCTTCGGCGAGCTGGCCGTTCTGTTGGCGCACAACTTCACAACCACTATCGAGATAGGCAACTATCTTGGCAATATGCCATCCTCATCGGTGCACTATTATGATGGTGATTGGCATGATATCTACGCGCTTTCTGTAGGGATGCACTTTTTCCTGGTGCTCATCTTTCCGGGGGGCAACCAGAAGCAGATGGGAGCTGTATTGCGTTTTGGCAAGCCCGCTGCCCAGGAGATTGCCGATATGATTGGCGAGGCAGCCGTCACAACGTTCACAGAATCGGCTGAGGATGTTTCGGAAAATATCTTCGAGGAGGGCGGCGTGGAGCTGGAAGATGTCTTCGAAGAGATTGTCCCGCCACGCAGGCCCAAAACATCACCTTTGCCCACACTCGATCTCGACATGGACAGCCTGGACCTGGAACTGGAGAGTGTATCTGATGAAGCAACAGACTTCTGGGATGTCATTGCCGGGGATGCCAGTGGCCTGATTGATGATACCATCTCCGGCGAAGAGGCGATGCAGTTGGGGTTACTCTCGCCGGACGAAGAAGGCTAAAAAACGCGGTTATCGAACAGATCGAAAGAGCCGGCCAAGAATGACCGGCTCCGTATATCAATGAGATATGACAGCTGTGCAACAGGAAATACCTCTCACCCTCAACGATCGGGGAAAGTGCTCTGATCATCGGGAATATATTGAGAAGATCTCGCTCAACAAGAGGGTGCTAATAAGCATCCTCTTCGTCATCCTCTAGCCAATCATCGTCGTCTTCCCAGTCATCATCTTCATCAAGACTCTCATCCAGGTCATCGTCTTCATATTCCTCCCAGTCCTCGTCATCGTCTTCGAACTCATCTTCGAATTCTTCGTTGTCCCAATCTTCGTAATCCTCATCAGCGTTTGGCCCCATGAGGTGAGACATCAGTGCTTCTTCCAAAAAACAGGTGTTCATGCAGCTATTCTCCGTTGTGATAGTAGAGCTTTGAAGCCGGTAAACGCCGACTCAACAAACATTTCAAGAGGCAATAAGGGTAAATCGGTGAGGCATAATCTCTCATGTATCCCCTAACACCTCCTACGTAGGTTTATTGGTTAGTATTGTCGCTTACGTAAACCGCCTCCTGTAAATTCTATATCAATCAACCGACCGTGAATGTCACAGGCTGATGCCGAATGAATACTAATCCTAACACAAGCTGAAATGAGTGCAAATCAGCTTGATCTTATGGCCCATGACAGATAAATAATGCCTGATTGATTTCTTGTGACTTTTCTCAGTCACCTCGGACCAAATTTCGATCATTCTGTCAATCTGGTCACAGAGGTGTCCAACATACCTGTTTCATCACAGGCGGCGATGATTATAGTGCGCTTCCGCAAGGATGCAAGGGGAATTTGCTCATAAGGCCGTTGCCGGTACCACGCGAGAATACCGTGGTCGACATTCTAGTACAGTTGGGCAGAAATAGCCCGGCAGTAAAGAAGCTATTCATACCCAACTGTTTAAGTGTTTCGCAAATGGTCATACCTGACAGATTGCTTAGGCCGTGAAACAGTAGTCGTTGGGTGGTGAGGATTTTGCAGGGTATGGGCTTGCCTTTAAGCGCTTGCGCCACCACCAGACATCGCCCTCACTCCTTCATGCCCCGCACCACGCCATTTCCGAATGCCACCTGGTGGCGGGCGACTCGTTCCTTATTGATTCACTTCCCTCATTGTCCTAATCTCAGATGTCGGTTAGAGTCTCCGCATCTTACGATTTTGGATTGCTTTATGGCATCAGACAAACCATCGTTATCTCCTCCTCGGTTGGCTGCTTTTCAGTACCGCGATTTCCGGCTGCTGTGGTCTGGTCAATTGGTCTCGATCATCGGGTCACAAATGCAGGTGACAGCCATCGACTGGCACATCTACGAACTGCTCAAGGGGAACATCTATACTATTGCCTTGTTTGACAAGGCGTTCACTTTACAAGCCGATGCGATTGGTTTAGGGATGCTGGGAGCTGTGCGTCTTGTGCCGGTTCTCTTGCTTGCGCTGGTGGGTGGGATGCTGGCTGACACTATCGACCGGCGTCGCATGTTGATCTGGACATCTGTCTTGTCTGCTATCTTTGCAAGCATTCTGGCCGTTGTTACGCTTGCCGGCCAGGCAAGCGTAGCGATCCTTTATCTGCTGACATCGATACTCTCCGGTGTGAATGCTTTTGGCAACCCGGCTCGCCAGTCTATTGTGCCCAACCTGGTGCCGCGCGAGCACCTGACCAACGCGGTTAGTCTGAACAATGTTATGTGGCAGACGGCTACCATCATCGGCCCATCGCTGGCAGGGTTGGTCTGGCATGTCTTCGAGCCCGGCTGGGTCTATGCTATCGACGCGCTGTCTTTTGTGGCTCCCATTCTTGCGCTGCTTGCAATGAGCTACCGGGGAGCCGGTGCTTCAGGCGGTGTTGGCCTGGGATGGTCATCGTTGGTGGAAGGTATCCGGTTTACCTACCAATCGCGCCTGATCTGGAGTACCATGCTGCTCGACTTTTTCGCCACCTTTTTCGCGTCGGCGCGCACAATGCTGCCTCTGGTGGCCGGTAACATCCTCGGTGTTGGCGCGTTAGGTTTTGGTGTTCTATCGACTGCTCAATCGGTTGGCGCGATGTTGACGGCTGTCATTCTGTCTTTGCGCAAAACCATCCGGCGCCAGGGCATCGTACTGTTGGCCAGCGTGGCAGTTTATGGTATCGCAACCGCGCTGTTCGGATTATCAACATTCTTCGCCCTTTCCTATGTCTTGTTCGCCCTGACCGGCGCCGGTGATACGGTCTCGACGGTTATCCGGGCCAGCCTGCGCCAGCTTGTCACGCCTGACCATTTGCGCGGGCGCATGACCGGCGTCAACATGATCTTTTTCCAGGGCGGCCCGCAACTTGGCGAGATGGAGGCCGGGTTGGTAGCCTCGGCTTTTGGTTCGCCGGTCGCCATTTTTACCGGCGGACTGGCGACTGTTTTGCTGACTACCTGGGTAGCCTGGAAATATCCCAGCTTACGGAATTACACAGTGAATGAAGACGGGGAGGCTCAGACGTCTTATGCTTGACCGAATCGTAAAACAGGTTGGTGTGATGTCGATTTGTCTGATCTGGTTGGCGGGGTGTGGCAGTTCTGCAAGTCTGCCGACAGCCACCATTCCCATGGCCAGCTCGACACCCTTGCCGACTGACACACCCTTGCCCACCGATACACCTACACCGTCTCCTACGCCAACGGTGACACCTACTCCCACGCCGAGCCCGGTTGACTACGATCCGATGGTCGAGGAAATCAAACGCTATTTAGGGCATAATGCCTATCGCTTTGGCTACGATCTCGGCATTGGCTTCGTCGATATACAAACCGGGCAGGTTGTGAGCATCGATGGGGATGCGCGGCTCCATGCTATGAGCACCTTCAAGGGGCCACTGGCGGCATTCTATTTGTGGCTGGACGAACGGGGGCAGATCGACAAAAAGGATACCGACGAAGAACACCTGATCCGTATGTTGGAGGTTAGCGCCAATCCGGATACCACCTGTGTCTTCCAACAGGTTGGCGGCATCCCGCCTTTTAACGATTGGCTGGCCGAGCAGGGTCTCAGCCGTCAGAACAACTTTGTCCTCAAGTGGCAGGATTGGGCCTGTCTGGATGGTGGTGGTTATTACATCCCTGAGCTGGATTGGCGGTATACGAAGGGAGATGAGGAGCTTGGTTTGCCGGGCGGCGGCAGACTACTGGTGTGCCCGATCTACCAACTGCCATGCGACAAAGCCTTCGCGCCGGTCGAGCTGGCGCAGTTCTACGCCCGCCTGTACCGGGGTGAGATCATCGAGCCGGACAATGTGGCCCTGCTGCTTGAGTGGATGGAAGAGGGCTATGACGAAGCCGTCTTCCTGAACTTCTTGCCCCAAGATGACGATGTAACTGTGTATGTTAAGGGTGGAACGCGCCAGGCCGATGAGATATACCGGGTCAACTTTTTCAGCGAGGCGGGGATCGTCGAGACGCCTTATGGCGCCTTTGCCCTGGCGATCTTCATGCAGCGCAATCCCGAATGGCCCGGCACCACACCGATGTCCAGGGTAGCCGGCATCATCTACGATCATTTCATGGCGGCATACGCGCCTGATGAGCAATGAGCAGGTTGGCAGCAGGCAGTTTTGGATTGTTCATACCGTAAATGCAGTCTATTGGCGATCGCAGGTCGGACGGCCTACGATGGATGCCGGTTACGGAAAAGGAAGAGACTTGATCGAACCATGATGCTGACTAGCTTCAACAGACTGAATGGGAGTACAATCAGGCCAGTCAGACATGACTAAACAGATCGTTAGATTATGCTCAAAAGCCTTCATCTTCAAACATAGAGAACGTTATCATCCAATCCCAGGGATTACTGTAAGGAATTAACTTATGTCCGAACCTCATCCGATCGATCAACCGGGCAGTATGTCGGCGCGGGGGGTGCATATGCCCCGCACGTTGGCTCAGGTCTTGAACGAAGCCAACGAAGCAGTCATACGTGGCGATCTATCCAGCTACGTTCCTGTTCCAACCAGCTTCGACCCGCTCGATGCTGCTATAGGGGGCGGTTTGCAGCGCGGTGAGCTTGTCTTATTGGGAGGACCGCAAGGGATCGGGAAGACGATCACAGCGTTGCAGATAGCTCGGAACGTTGCCAAGTATAACGGCGTCTATGCCTTCTTTCTGTCCTACGAGCATCCCGAAGCACACCTGATGAATCGATTGTTATGCCTTGAGAGCATCAACCCGCCGGAGATGTTGACTGACCGCGGATTGCGCATCAAAGATCTACAGGACATCATCGTCTCCAAACGCGCAAGGTTGGCGCTTGGCAAAGATACAGAGGGCTCGCTTCGCAGTATCTTGAGAGAGAATCAAAAGACTTCGCCCGCCCTGGCGCGCATGGCCGAGTATTCCGATCGGTTGATCTTGCTCAAGGCCAGCCCGGCGGTAACCACCCTCACGGCAATCCGTGAGATGATCGGTAAGTTGGTACAGGCCACTAATGGCAATGTCATTCTCTTCGTCGATTATTTACAGAAGGTGGCAATTTACCCTGAGAAGGCCCAAGACGAAGGTGACAAAGTCACTATTATCGTCGAAGGATTGAAGGATATCGCCCTCTCACATAATATCCCCGTTTTTTCTATTGTCGCCGCTGACAGAGAAGGACTGAAATCCAAGCGTCTTCATCTCTTTCACCTTCGTGGCAGTTCCGCGCTTGATTACGAATGCGATATTGCCATGATTATGAACAACAAATTCAATATCCTCTCCAAGGATCATATTACATTTAATCCCTACCAGGCTCGCCAATATCGTGAATGGGTGATCTTTACGATAGAAAAGAACCGCGCAGGGCAGGCGATGATCGACGTGGAATTCCATCTTCATGCACCCTATTTTACCTTCGATCCCCACGGACAGATGGTCCAACAGCAGTTGGTCGATGATAAAGTGATCGAATCCTGATGATGTGGGTTCAGGATTCTGGAATTTGGCGTATTCTGACTGAGCAACCATGCTGTCATTGGTAGGCAGATCTCGACCAGGTGTCGAAACATCGATATGTCTGATATCTGATGGCCGGTATCCGCGGATTAGCTCTGGGTAGCAAGTGCATCACTGCCGTACCAACCGGCAGCAAATTCATAAGGACATCTTCATGGCTCATATTCTTGCCGTAGATGATGATCGTGTGGTTCAACTCGCCATCCGGTACACGTTGCAAAACGATGGACACACGGTCAGCGTTGCAAACAACGGACAGCAAGCCCTGGAGAAAATCTTGCACCTGCGTCCCGATCTCGTCATTCTCGACATTATGATGCCTGATATCGATGGTCTTGAGGTCTGCCGTCGTATCCGCTCCAATCCCTTTATGAGCAAGCTGCCTGTTATCTTCCTGACGTCAAAAAGCCGTCCAATCGATCGTGTGCAGGGTCTTGACGCGGGTAGTGATGACTTCTTGCCGAAGTCCGCTGTTTCGGTTGAACTGTTGGCGCGCGTGCGTGCGCTTCTCCGGCGGACGACGTCAGATGAACAAGATATAGAGCCCCAATCTGTTTGTATTGGCGGTGTTTGTCTGCGTATCACTCGCCCTGAGGTCAAAATCGGCGAATATATCATTTCATTGACACCTTTGGAGCATCGTCTGCTGGGGTACCTGATGGCCCATGCCGGCCAGCCGGTATCGGTGGCACAGTTGCTTGAGAATGTATGGGATTATCCAGGTGGGATGGGAGATAATGAGATCGTGCGCGTTGCCATAAATCGCCTGCGTGCCAAGCTGGAACCTCGCTTAACCCTGTCGCCCTATATACGCACGGTACGTGGGCATGGGTATATGATCGCCGATTAGCCTGTCGTATGAGATGAGCCGGATCTTTGCCTCACGATTGGCTGTTTTAGACCTTTCGGGTTTGTGTCACGGGCAGCGATCTGTGTTGGCGTAGTGTTCCGACATCGTGTGCCTTACAAACTGAATAGAACCCGATATGTGCGGCCGTCGCGGGTGAAAGCGACAGGTCGCTCATCCAACTGGGTGCACAGCCGCTCGTAAGCGAGTTGAGTGCGCTGACGCGGGAACGGCTTGGCGTATACGGTCATGACCCCCTGCGCATGGTCGAATTCGATACGGTCACCATAGGCCAGGAATTCGCGGAGGAGGCGCTCCGGGCCTGCGCAATCCAGGCCTAACAGATGAGCCAGGAGATGGAGTATCACCAGGGCGGGGTCCTTGAACAGATTGAGGAGCGTCAGCTTGTGCACATCCAGTACATCTGAGGTTCGCTCGATCAGGGTATCTCCGGTGGCAGCATCGGTTGTCATTCACGCCATCATCTCTGACTTGCAGAGCTTGTAAGTAGTCGTAGAGTGTATCCGCATCGGGCCGCCGCGCTGTGTCGAGCACCGTGCCCCAC
>JAFGLD010000042.1 GCA_016928235.1 Anaerolineae bacterium
CAACCAGGTGCCATCATTCATACTACATTCATCCGCAAGACATCGATCTGGCGCGGCCGACGGTATTGCAGGTCTATCGGGAAGTGCGCGAATGCTGCAACACGGATTGCTGGGCACGCATCACACCCGAGTTGGATTTTGTCGATAAGGGTGGGCGTTTCACCAAGCGGGTCAAGCAGAAGGCAATTGCTTCGGTGGTCGAGGATGGGATGCCACTGGGGCGTGTGCCACAGCGCATGTTGCGCGACTTCCACGTCCGGGTAGCCAAGTCTACCGTATTCGAGTGGGTACAAGCCGAAGCAGAAGCCGATCTGGGAAAAGCGGAATATACGCAGTGGGTGGCAGCGCGCTTCAGCGGCGTAGTCGGCCTCGATGAGATCCATCTGCATGATAGGAATGGCAAGAAGCAGTACCTGATCGTGGCTGTTGACTCCATCAACAATCGCACGATTCTGTTCGATCTGATCGACAGCCGCGATAGTGATGCCATCAAGGATTTTCTGGCAATCACGACTACGGATGGGTAAGTTAATCGATGTTCATTCCTTAGAAGATACTTTTTGTGATGTCTAGTATGGCTACTCACACCCTAACCTGGCGAGATCCGTCTTCACCCTGTCAAGACTGTTTCGATATTAAGCTCGCCAATTCACCACCAACAGCTTTTGCCTGCTCGTGCCGGCCACCTTGCTCGTAGGCCCGACCCAGCTGCGAATACAGATTATGCAAATCCGGCTCGACTGCTGCTCCCGGCAGCGATGCATCCCGCACCAGATGCCGGGCCCGCTCAAAATGCGCTATCGCCTCGCTTGGCACCGACAACCGCAATGCCTCTTGTCCTGCGGCCAGGCTGTAGCGGAAAGCAGGCTCTGCCAGCCCGGCGACCAGGGCGTGGTGAGCCAGCACGGCTGCCGAGTCTCCTGCCGCTCCAAGAACATCCAATGCGCGGTGGTGAAACAGCCGCCGGCGTGCATCACCGGCCTCAGTATAGACCACATCGCGGATCATGTTGTGGGTGAATATGTAGGCGCTGGAGACGCCGGATCGCGCCACTTCCAGCAAGAGCCGGCTGCTGACCAGCTCGTCCAGAGCAGGCAAGCCTGTATCTTCTGTCACGTTGGAGATGGCACACATCCGCTCAAAGGTAATCCTCCACTCGAGGACGGCTCCGGCCGCCAACAGGGCAAGCGCATTGGGGCTGAGGCGATTCAGACGGGAAAGAATGACAGTTCGCACAGTCGATGGAACACGGATGGCTTTTCCGAGATCGTGTTCGGCGTCCACCTCAAACAGCCAATGGCCCGCGGCCTGCCGTTTTGGGTGGATCGCTCCGCGCTCGAGCAAGTCTTTCAAGGTCTCCTTCAGGTAGAACGGCTGCCCTCGAGTTTCCTTGAATAGCCATTGAGTAAAATCCTCAGCGGGAGTTGCCAGTATCGACCGCATCATCGACACTGTATCTTGCTCATTCAACAGTCCCAGTTGGAGATGAAATGGCACTGCTTCCCGTTCCACTTGAGCCAGCCAGTTGATCAAGTTTGGTAACTGGAGCTGAGCCGGTGGCTGTAAGGCTTCTGACCTCAGGCTGACCAGCAACATGATCCGCACGCCGCTATCTTGCCATCGGCGGATGGCGTACACCAGCCAATCCAGCGTCGCGCTGTCCACCCATTGCAGATCGTCAACGAACAGCATCACAGGCGACCGGCCGGACAGGAGCAGCGTCAAATGCACCAGCGATTCGAAGAGCTGCGTCCGGCCGCCATCCACCTCTAAATAGGCAGCAGGAAACTCAGGGTAATGCTCGCGCAGTTCGGGTAGCAGATAACTTAGAGGGGCCAGCCGAACCTCCCCTAACAAGTCCACTGGCATGTCTTCCCGTGCGAGCAGAGGGCGGAGCATCTCGAACAGGGGTTGGTATGACATTCGATAGCTGCTCTCAAAAGCGTGACCCTCCAGCACCTCGGCTCCCTGACCAACAGCCCATGCCAGAAATTTCTGCGCCAGGAGGGTCTTACCGATCCCGGCTTCGCCGCGCAGCATCACGACCTGGAGCCGGCCTGCGGCGGCACGCTCGTAGTGATCAACCAGCGCCTGATGCTCGACTGTTCGCCCAGAAAACAGGTTTCCAAGAAAAGCGACAGGCGTATCGATCCGGGATGGACGAGGTTCGAAGTGTTGAAGAGAGTGTTGGCTGCGAATGCGGTTCGCCAGCGCCTCTGTGTCAGGTTCCGGATCCACACTCAGCTCAGCTGCCAGAATGGCACGACAGGCATCATAAGTTTCCAGCGCCTGGCCCCGCTCGCCTGCGGCGAAGTGCGCGCGCATCTTGCGGCGATAGGCAACTTCGTTGAGCGCATCCAGGCTAATCCACAGAGAAGCAGTCTCGGCTGTATCGCCGAAATCACCTCTGGTAAATTGGATCTCAGACAGCCGGTCGAGGATCAGTCCCAAGCGTCGCCGCCACACTTCGCGCTGAATGTCCACCCAATCGTCGAAATCGGGCGCGTCGCCCAGCGAAAACCCCGCCATAAAATCGCCGCGATGGTAAGAAGCAGCTTCCTGGAGCAGCGGCAGGCTGGCCGCATCCTCCGGCGTCGACCGGCTCGACCGGTCGGCGCGGGCCTGGACGTAGGCGCGTTCCACCATCTTCAGGTCGACCAGAATGTCCGCGTCCGGGTTGAGCGCCAGCGCACTGTGTGTGACTGAGAGATAGGAGCTTCTAGCCAGCTCGCGGGCTTCACTCAGAGCCGATCGCAAGTGACCAAGCGTATTGCGGAGTGACGCATAACTGCGCTCCTGGTTTGATTCAGGCCACAGTAGGGCTGCCAGGAGATCGCGGGGCTGCTGTCCACCCTCCAGCGCCAGGTAGATCAGCAAGGCCAGCGTCTTGCGTGTTGGGAATGTGAGCGACCTATCACCAAGACACACCTGTGGCGGCCCCAGTAAATCCAATCGCAATTGTGTCTCGTGGACTGCCACGACAAAACTCCTTGAGACGTTCTTGAGACTCTTTCTTATTATAGTTTAGTTTAGAGTGAAAACAAGCATGGGAGACGGTTGCGTCCCTAAGGAGACTATCCGATGGTAATCCTCATTTTGACCCTTGTTCTGGCGCTGCTGGCAGCCATTGGCGCGGTTATTTTCGCTGTGGGAAATCCGGGCATTATCTCCGTACACTTCCTGTCCTGGAGCTTTGACAGCTCACTGACCCCCTTGCTGTTGGCGGCTTTTGCCTTAGGCCTGATCCTGGGGGTGCTGATTACCATCCCTGCTTCGATAAGAAAGAGCTTCACTATCGCGGGAAACAAGAGGAAGACAGAACGCCTGGAAAAGCAAATACCACCCCAACCTGAGCCATAACCCGATCGCTATCAGTGACCGGGACTTTATGAGCGGCTCAGGATACTTTATAGGGTGAACAGAGCTGTGAGGAGAATTGTTAGCCATGTTTGACACCATCGCGTACCGAGAAATCGGCCGATATACCGTCCATGAGCTGATAGGCTGGAGCGGCATGTCGCGCGTGTACCGCGCGACAGACAGCTCACGCGGAGAAGCCGAGGTTGCTCTCAAAGTGATCAGCGACTCTATCACCAGCAATGCGGCATACGAGCAGCGATTCATGAAGGAGATCGAGATTGCAGGTTTGCTCTATCACCCGCACATCCTCCCCATCATCGACTTTGGCCGCGAGCAAGGTGTGCTCTTCATGGTCATGCCGCTGGTGAGTGGTGGTACGTTAGCCGATGTTCTGCGGCTGCGCCGCTCACTGTCGCCCCGCCAGACTCTCGCCATTGCGGAACAGATCGGATCGGCGCTGGATTATGTCCACGGTTTCCGGATCGTGCACCGGGACGTCAAGCCTGCAAATATCCTGTTGTACGATGGGGGCAACACCATGCTGGCGGATTTCGGCCTGGTGAGGCATGTTGACGATCCGGTCGAAGCGTCGTCAGGCGACATAGTGGGCTCGCCAATGTACATGAGCCCTGAGCAAGAGCGAGGCGATGCCCTTGATCACCGCAGCGACCTTTACTCGTTGGGGCTGGTGCTCTACGAGTGTCTGACCGGACGTCTGCCGTACAATCCTCGCCCAGATGTAGAAATCACGGAATACCACGTGACTACACCGCCGATCCCCCCATGCCGGATCAGCAGTCACTTTCCGGCCTGCCTGGAGGCGCCGCTGCTGCGCGGCGTCGAAAAAGACAGAGCCATGCGCTTCCGGTCCGGACGCGAGATGGCAGACGCGCTCAGCGCGGCAATCGACGCGCTTGGCTATGAGGACGCTGATCGCCCACTTGTTTTGCAAGAGGAGATCGAAGAGTCAAGGCGTCTGACAGAGCAGGGCATGAGTTGTATGGTTGTCCCTGTCATGGCCAGCGCGGAGGAAATCGCCGCTTAGTACGGTTGTCTCAAGTCTTTGATAGCGGCTCTTTGACATTTGAATATCGGATGACCCAAGAGGTCTCGCATGCCTATCTACACCTATCGATGCCGGAATTGTGGTTTCGAATTCACCCAAATGCAAACGTTCTCCGACCAGCCGTTAACACGCTGCTCGGAGTGCCACAAAAGGACCTTGGAGCGTGTTCTGCAATTGTCTCCAATCATCTTCAAAGGGGCCGGCTGGTACTCCACCGATCATCGCTTTTCCTCCGGTCAGACCCGCAGGTCTGACAAGGGGAGAGACAAGGCCGAAGGCTCTCCACGCGAAAAAAGCAAGAATTGAGATTTGGAGGATGTATCTGATGGCCGGCATTACTTTAACATTTCCTATCGTGGCAGGTAAGGTGGAATCCTGGCGGCGGTTTTGCCAGGAGATGTCCGGCGCTCGCAGGCAGGCCTACGAAGCCTCCCGCCGGCGGCTGGGCATCACGCGCGAGCGGCTGGCATTGGTGGCAACTGCTTTTGGGTCGGCAGCCGTCACCACCCTGGAGGCCCACGATATAGGGCAGGCGCTAAACCAGATCATCGCCTCCGATCTACCGTTTGACTGCTGGTATCGGGAGCGGGTGCAGGAGCTACATGGGGTCAACCTGGCAAGGTATGAGATTTTCTTGCAGCCGGCACCGCCCCCGGAAGATCAGGAGCTGCTCTTTGAGTGGATGTTGCCTTCTCGTATTGGCGACTGACATCTAAAACCGGCAGGTCGATTGAGATCGCGCAGCGAGGTTTCACGTACAACCGTTTATATATCCACAGAATGGAGAAGACCAATCATGTATGATGATCGCTCAGACAGTGAATACGATCGCAATGCAAGACAGGATCGAATAACCAGTATCCGCGATGTCGCACAAGAACAAATAGCCCGTATTCGCGGCGCTGCACAGGAGCGGATAGCCCTTATTCGTGGTGGCAGAGCGACGCAGGATTCTGGCTCGTCAGCGGAAGAAGCCAGATCGGTAGAAAATTTTAATGTCAAAGCCTACCTGCGTTCCCGTCTTAGTGCCCCGTCTGCTCGTGAGGATGAGGGCCCATATCCAGCCGATCTGGAGCAGAGCAGAACACCGCGGAGCCGGCGTGACCTGGGAGTGAGGATGAATATCGCCATTATTGTCATCCTATTGGTGGGGATGTGCTTGATGTTATCTCTCGTATATCTGGCTTTTTGGGGTGGCGATGGGGCCATTATGGGACTGTTTTCTGTCAAAAATGCGACATTCACACCCACCCCCGCGTTCACGGCGACATCTACCACCACCCCTACCACTACTATTACCCCCACCGCTACCGTCACCCCCACAGCCACCATCACTCCTACCGCCACCGTCACCCCAACTGCTACACTCATGCGTTAAGGCAAGGCCAGCCTTCAGCGCAACACCTTTTGACAAAGCGATGTTGAAGCCGGCCGGCAAATGGGCTTCGAGGGGAACCAGGGTTGTATCCGTTCTTGGATGGGCCGGAGTATAGGCGCGCGGCTCAGGCTGGTCTCGTGTATCCAGGCCCAGCGCCGGCGCATCGCAATTGCCAGAGCTAGAGATAGGGGCCAGTTACTTACCACCCGGCAATCGTGAGACGCTCTTGAGACTCTCCCTCCTTATACTGATTAAGAAGGGTTAAGACAACAAATTTTGTCTAGGAAGCTCGTTTTGGAGGATCTGCATGAACAAAGACGTATTTGAAGGCAAGTGGAAGGAAATGCGGGG
>JAFGLD010000043.1 GCA_016928235.1 Anaerolineae bacterium
CAGCGTTTGCAGAGCGAGATGTTGGCGTATTAGAGCGTTCCAGAAAATGCAATATAGAGTAGTAGAGAACTATGAACTATAAACTGTAAACTCACTCCGGCGGCTCGTGAAAACAGCCTTTTTGAACGGAATTAAAGTGCGAAAAACAGGCTGAAGTCTTCGACCAACAAGAAATATGAATCATTACGGCCCGTGCTGTGAATGTCTTAGCGATTGGGTGTATTGGTACAGTTTTTTCCATGTCGATTGATAAGAATCGATGGCGTACTTGGAATCACCCATTTTTCGCCTAAACTCATATTCGTGCGAGGCATGAGGACTATTAAATGCGGCGTTAGGCGAAAACCTGTCTTTGTAACCATACTGGCATTCAAGAATTCCGATATGCCAACAATTACCCGTATGCTTTCGCACGGTCTTTTCGGAAAGCCCTTGTTTATTTAGATCGTCTATAAACCGAAAAAGATACAGACCAAGCTCTTGGGCAAATTTGTGAGATTTTTCATCCCAATGCCAATCTTGGATGAATTGTTCTAATTTCCGATTTTCTTCATTGCTCACGATCTTGCATGCCTCCTGTGTGTCATCAATACAAAGCGGAATCTCTAAGCCGGCAATTTTCTTCAGTTCTCGCGGGTTGAATTCAATATTGCCCTGCGAGCCAGTCCTGTATAGCCAATATCGCTTGCTCCCGCTACCTTGAACAAGTTGACATACCTGGCAATAAAATCCGCCATCCATTCAATACGTTGTGATTCCTCAACTTCTTCAGGTGTGCTGATACAACAGGCACCATATGGCGTAGGTTCTCCATAGTATCTACTGCATTCTTGGATTTCACCCGGTTCTGTCACTAACCGCATCTGGATGTCGGGAATAATTTCCTTCAATTTTGAAGGGGAAAACATCTCTCCCCTCAAGTGACATTCCGGATCGGTCATAGTGATGCTGTAGCTGCTTTGTTGCATGTGTGGCCCAACAATACGATAAAATGAAAGAGGGAGTGTGGCTTAGAAGCACACTTCCTCAGTGTTTCCAAATGCCATCGGAAGGCCAACAGGCCCACCTTACTCCGAAATATCAATATCGACATAAGCTGTCATACCCGGGCGGATGCCTGCCGGGGGATCTTCAATTGTGATCGTCACAGTAAAGGTGCCTAGCGTCCCATCAGATTGCACAATGGAGAGAACAACGCCCGGAACCTCGATCTTAGACAGCGATTCGAACAGAACAGTAGCTTTGTTGCCTACCGCTATCCGAGTAGCATCATACTCGGACATGTCAAGGATCTCGACACTCAGATTGCTCGTATCGCCGAGCTGGATAATCACCTTTCCCGGATTGACATACTCATATGTCTCGACCAACACCATGGTCACCTCACCGGCGATGGGAGCAACCAGCGTCGACAAATCACGTTCTGCCTGAGCTTTTGCCACGACTGTCTCTGCCTCACGCACCTGAGCCTGAGCCAACTCAAGGTCTTCAGGCAACGGCAACGAGCGCAGATAGTCGAGGCGAGCCTGAGCGGCAGACAGCTCGGCGGCACGTCGAAGCTCCTGGAGAGCTGTATTGTGCTTGGCTGACTCTACCAGACTCTCTGCCTCACGGATTTCCTGCTCAGATGCACCGGCCTGGACTTTCGCCAGATCTGCTTGATAAACTTCCAACTGGGCTTCCGCCTGAGCCAGAGCCGCATCCAGGATTGTCGGGTCAAGGCGAGCAAGCACCTGACCGGCCTGAACCCTATCCCCTTCTTTGACACTGATCTCGATAACCTGGCCGGCAATAGGAAAACTCAGATCGGCAGGTTGTGAGAGCACAACCTGACCAGTCCCCATCACAACAGAACCTGCAATCCCAACCTGGATAGGAACAGGTCTCTCCTGTGTCGGTACAAGCTCAACTGGCTCTGGTGTTGAACATCCGGCAGTTACCAAAACCACCAGCACAATGACAACCCACAATAATCGACAAGACCGCATGGCAAGCCTCTCCTCTAGTCTCTCATCACAGAACATAGCACCCAGACCGGAAACAGATCGAAATGCAGATGTCCCTTAGCCGCCGGCACAAGCATTGGATGACGATATCCGATCCGGTGTCACGGCATCGACTGTTACCAGCCCGATAGATGACCATTATCTACCCGAATATTCATAAGCACCAATATCACATCGACCGCCAATCAAACGCGGAAGCCGGTTGCGATCCAACTGCACACCGCGATCGGAGCACGTATCGATCGCCGGGCTACCGGCGGCCAGACGGAAGTCACCGGCCCACGGGTTTACAAACAGAGGCACAGACCGGATTGCATTTGTTCCTAACAGGAGACTTTCACCATCGATTAGATTACAATCCAGCACGGCATTTCCCAAGTCCCCATCTATTTGCGACTGATTGTGGCTTAGAAGGTTGTTGGCAATGTCGGTTCCTGAAATGTCAGGCCCCGACTTGTCCAGACCGATGCCAACATCGTGGCCATAAATGGTATTATGGTACACCTTATTATCCGGGAATCGAAAAAGGTAGATCCCATCCAGCCCTGAATTGTTGGTGATCAGATTGTTGTAGATCAAGTTGTCGGGGCCATGAATTGTAATGGCACCGGCCCAACTTTCCGATCCGGAATTATCCCGCAATACATTGCCGTACACCAGACTCTTACTGCTCTGATCGCCGATGATCACCACCCCCCAGGTCGATGCACAGTTTTCGTATACGTTGTTCGCGATGACTGTTCCTTCGATGCCGGGCTTAACATCAGTACCTTCGTCTTCGGTGATATTGTAGATATGGTTGCCAATCACATGTGTCGCATGAGCAGAGTCAGGCCCACCATCCTGAGGGCTCTTGCCGATATAAACTCCTTCACCAGGCCCAAACACACCGTTATCATGAATGCTACTGCCGATTATCATATTATAGATGCTGCCGTTGATCACATAAACACCTGGGCGCCCGTTATTGAAGATCTCGCCATTCTGAAACACATTATGATGAGAACGATCAAAGCTAATGCCGGCATGTAAGCTTCGGGTTACCCGGAACCCATCCAGGATGATATAACTTGCGCCGATGAACCTGGCCGGCGACCCGCGATTATCCTCGAATTTCAGGTCGAGCGTGACCTTCTCACCTTGAAACACCCGGAATGTGATTGGGGTAGCAATCGACGCTTGCACAAGCTGAGTCTCGTCGATGAAGGGCGCGCCACTTACCCGGACATAACCGCTTTCAACTTCGATGATCGGAAAGACGCCATTATTGCCGTTCCGGCTATTGTAAATGTAGACACTATCGCCAGGTTGGATATCCTGCCAGGTGTCAGGAAATGATACTTTGTCCCCAGATGTCAAATTGACATCTGTTACACCCATCCGCTCGATGCCGGAAGTGTGAAATTCGATCAATTCTTGATACGTCCCTTCCCGCACGATGATGGTATCGCCTGCCACGGCTACACCGGCAGCTTTCCGAATTGAGCGCCATGGTTGCTGCTGAGTGCCGGGATTGGCATCGCTGCCACTCAACGAGACAAAATAGATATTGCCTCGGGGTGGCACAATAGTCATCGATGTCTTTGTAGACATTACCGTCAATGCAGGTGTCAACAGCGTAACGGTTGGCACTATCGGGCTGCCCGTAGCGACAGGAGTGTATGTAGTAGTCGATTGCGTTATTGTTTGCGTGGCAGGCTTACCATCTGTTGGCGTGTTTACCACGGCAATAGGGTAGGGGTGCTGATCGCTCGGATTGAATGCATTGGGCTGCCCCAAGAGCATGATAAGCCCTATAGCTCCAATGATTAGCACCGCCATCATCACAAGTAGCACATTGTCGACCTTCTTATCTCGCTGACCCATAAACAGACTATCTCCAATCTGCTCTCACAGTCATTTGTCTTCCAACCATTCCAGCAAATACAGGCCAATATATAACATGAATGGCCGGTCCAATCCATATGCTTGCCATAAAAATCATAGATTGCCATGATAGAGGAACTTGAACTTGCACAAAGTCTTCGGAGTGCTGTTGTAACTTTTACAGGAAGAGCTTCCTATCCGATGACTCATAGACACACCTCGCCGACATGCGAGGGCCAGTCATCATTGAATCACAATCTCATCACCCTGGAGGCTGATCGTGCCAAGGTTAGTGTTATGATCCGATCCTTCATCGCTTCGCGTACGCCACCATCGAGCCACGTCACGCGGCAAGGCATGCCAATAGCCGCTCCGAGACTGCATGGCTGCCAAAAACGATTCGTACATATCCCGGTCCATTCCATCGGGTAGATAATCCGGGTGGGTATTGACTAATACCATTCCCCTGTATTGCTCGATGAAGTCCACCTTCTCGATCCAGAGCCTGGGGCTTGTCTCGCCCAGCACCGAGACCAATGTCGAATCTTGCGGTAGCGTATAGGGAAGCTCGACGAAATGACCGATGAAAAAAGGCCAGATACTCATCGTCCCGCCCGGCAATGGCTCGTAGGGATCGGTATCAAAGAACGAGAGATCGTATTCGATATCGAGATCTTGCAGCCATTCAGGATGCCTATGTGTCATCGGCGCGCGGAAACCAACAGCCTGGAACTCCTTCAGGTGCGCATTGATGCAGTAGGCGCGCTCGGTAAATTTTTGATATGAGCTAAATAACTTTCCGTCGTGCTTCAGACCATGAACACCAACCTCGAAACCGCGTTCCTTCAATTCGGCGATCAAGGCCTGATCGAGCGGATACCGTTCCGGCACGAAGTTGAAGGACGATCGAAACCCATACTGTTCATCCAACCCGGCAATATCTCGCACCAGCGCCTGTCCCTCTTCACTTTCAACGTCGTGCGTGAGCACAAAAGCATACCGGAAGTCATCCGGCCAAAACCTTTTGAATGTCAGCGTAGGCTGCTCACGCCGAAGAAGCAGCCGGCGCATGATTTCGTATTGAAAATGGACGAATCGTTTTTCGATCGGCCAGTTGAGTGGAAATTGTGGCTCGACGGCGTAACGGTTCAATCGCTTCAACAGAGTCATGGCGGAACGCGGCAGCAGCGGTTTCAACATATAGTAGAGTCGCTTGAGCAGACTGAGCTGCCAATGATTCGTCCCAAACTGTCCTTCCCCCAACGTAGTTACCAAAATATCTTCAATGTTTTGAGATGGCGTAGACAGACCAAGACTGGGCAAGGCATGTCTTATTGCGGCATCCCAATCTTCTGGGGGCGCATCGGGGACGCACTGCCAAAAACGCTGTGGGGTATTATTACGCCAGAGGGCACGGTTCACATTAATCCTCAACTTGCTTGATATGCTCGTCCAACATATCGAGTATCTCACTGTCGATGCTCACATCGAACTTCCGCGCAAACAACTGTCCTGACTCAATCAACTTGTCGAAATCAGTTTTGTCCAATATCTCAGGATTATGTTGATCGGTCGGCCAATCGATATAATGCAGGTTCCGGTTGACAACTGTGTCTTTGAACGGCGAATTCATAACGACCGTATGCATGAACAGCTCAGCTGTATTACGCGTGAAATGAAACGCTCGCAGTATATCCCGGCCTTTTGGCGTTGTGACGAATTGGTTGACGTAATCGATACACGGCTGAGTAAGACACCACCAGGCTTCCCCGCCGTAGACCTGGTATCCATGTGGTATTTTCCGCTCTGAAAGAAGAAACAAAGACAATAATCGCGCCACCATCTTCTCGATTGAACTCTCGAACTTATATGGAGGATAAACCACGAGCTTGCTGCCGAAGGTAAAGTAGTAGCGACGGACACGTCGCCATCCGCCATCGACCCAGGCATCGATGGGTAATGGGGCATGTTTGATGAGCTGCTTGCCTGTATATCCGGACAGCGTTTGTTTGATGACGGCGTTACTGGTCAGCGGGTAGTCTTGCGCGCTCAGCTTGACGGCAAAATCATATGACAGGCCGCTGTCACACAGTGCTTTGATACAGATCAATGGGATGCGAACCAGATCAAAGGTGGCCCATGCAGCGCGGATTCGCTTGACAAACTGGCAGTTGGGTCGATCTGCCAATGCCGCGCAAACAGCCTGATAGACATCATTAGCCTTCAAGTCGACATGTATGAAGAAGTGAACATCTTCATCATCTAACCGGTTGATCAACCGGATGACTTGTTCTGCGTTCTTATGCGCCATGACGAAATACACGATTCGCATTCGGTAGCTACTCCCAATACCCGCTATGGGCCACTGTGGTTTACCCTTGATGAGTTGTATATTTAATAGAGTCTATCTTTGCTGTCAGTCGATCAAGATATTGGTTATTCAGAATGCGCATTGCCGGATAATAAAGCAACGGTGCCTGTACGTAATCATAGGCGCCGGCATGGTACACAACATGATCTGTAAAGCCACGCTTAAACTGGTAGACTCCCCATAGACCGCCCGCGGGTCCGGTTTTGGGAAGCTCCTTGCCCTGGTAGGCGGCCTCGCCAACTTCATCAGGAATGCCCCACAAGTCAAGCGAACGGCAACCCATCGACTTTGCCCATTTGATCTCTTCCCATGCCAGCAGCCAATTGGCGCGCAGCCCTGAATGCTCAGGGCTGGAGCACGCATGTAAAGCAGCTGCGCGATCGGCAAAGCGAAAACTCATACGCGCGCCCAGTAACTGATCTTGATAATAGCCTAAGAGCAATACCGCTTCATCCCGGCAGGCAAAAGCGCGCCATTGCTGCGCATAATAGTCGCTGGGGCGTGGTAAGAAACCACACCGATTGCCTGTTTCTTGCATCAGCTTGTAGAACGCCGGAAGATCTTCTTCGTTGCCGGTACGTACAGTCACACCACACCGTTCTGCATGGCGAATTCGTTGGGCATTCTTTTTCATGCTCGCCATGATATCGGCCAGATCGGGTGATAGATCGAGAATGACCGTCGCGCGTGGCTGATTGGTAAATTTGCTGGCTACAAATCCAAATTGCTTCAAGACAGGATCAAGAGTGGCACTATGCAACACCGCTGGCTCGATGCGCAAAAAAAGAGTTTTGTATTCACAGGCGATATGTTGTAATTCGTTCAATAACAGTGCCGCAACTTCGTCCGACAACCAATTGCCAATCGGCCCTCTGGGGACATAGGCCATGCAGCCCAATCCTAACGGCATGGGACGCACCAGGACCTGTGCGCCGGCCACCAACTGATCGTTGTCCGCTACCGCCACCCGCAGGGCCCGCCATCCCCTTGTTTCCTTGAGACTGCCCCATTCCCAGGACTGCATGAGCATGAATGACGAGGACTGAGCTACAAAATTATCCCATTTGTCTCGTTGAGCAGAAGACAAATATGTTATTTGCATAAATCTCGCCAGTCGACACGAATACAATCGCTATGATCCATTAAGTTTCCTTCCTCCTATGAGTCAAACACCGATCGGACCAGAGCCGATGTAGCTGTTGGTAGATGGAGTAGCCTATCTTGCTCAATCTGATTCGGAGCGGCGCATGGGTGATTGCAAAACGCCCATATTCCACCAGCTTGCCCCCAAACTTAGACTTAAAATCGCGTACGCCATACGCCTGATCCGGTTTGCCCGCTCCGCCAAAATCGTAAACCTGATAACCGTTCTCGGCCCCCCAGCGCAAAACATGCCACATCAACAGATCACCAGGAATATAGTCGCTGTATGAGCGGTCGACGCCGCTATACCACCCGTAGATGGTGTTCTTATAAAACAACTCGGCTGAAGCAGCAACCGGAATCCCTTCGACTCGGGCCAGGTAAAATCGCAGCATGTTACCCGGCGTTAATATCGCAAAAGCTGCCTCAAATAAGGAGCGATCTGCCAATGGTACATGAGCATTCCGGTAGGAACGCTTGATCAGATCATAACAATCAGCCACATCTCCGTGCTCGCTCACTTCAGTCAGCTTTACATCGCCGCGGCGCAGACCCCGCCGGAGGCTCTTCCGTGTCCGGCTTCCAATGCGCTGAAAGACTTCTTCAACCGAGCCTGTCAGATCGATCAAATAATTCAAGTGTTTCTCATAAACGAAACCACAATCATTGTACGTCGAACGCAGCAAGCCCTGATCGTGTAGATTGCGGAACTCAGAAAAGAGAACACTTCGCCCAATCTGTCCGGTATAGGCAGCCAGCAGTTGCCTGGTAGCCAATAAGCCTTGCCGGTCCGGGGTACAGAGAAGACCGCCATAAGTAATAGCACGGGTCGTCAATGCACGTAGAAGCGGGCTCATCATGGTAATTCGAACCGGCAGCAGTAGCGACACTATCTCCTCGCCGTCAAGCACTGCCCACAACTCCGGCTGGTGGCCCTTTGCGAGAGCAAACACCTTGAACATTTCCGGTGTGTGGAAAATATTACTTTGCGGGTGGCTGTCTACAAAAGCTCTCCAGCGATCAGCCTCGAGCGTTCTGACGACTTCCATCAGGAGCCCTTCAGTGACTGATAGGCTTCCAGAAGCCGGTCAGCTTGATAAGGCCAGGCCAGTTTGGTCTCAATCCTTGTCCGGCCAATCTTCCCCAACTGGTTGCATAGGTCGGGGTTATCCATTAACTCGACGATTTTACGGGCAAAGTCCAGCTCGTCGTTTGGCCTGGCATATAACGCTGATTTTTCGGCCGTCACGCGGTGCTCAGGCAGATCAAAGGCTACGATTGGCCTGGCAAGCGTCATGTACTCCATCAACTTGATCATCGTCGAACGGTCGTTGTACTGGTTTGATGGCTCAGGCGCAACACAAATATCGGCAGCCAGTAAGTGTGAGATCAGCTTGTCGCGTGACAGCCACCCGGCAAAAAGCACATAGGAATCCAATCCGGATTCGCTCACGAGCGCCTGTATCTTCGGAAGGGCGTCTCCGGTTCCACAAATGATACACCGGAAGTTATGCCGCCCCAGGTCTTGCGTGAGATGCCCCAATGCTCGGATCAGGTAATCAAGACCATCTTGATACCCAATGATCCCCGCATACCCAATCACGTAATCCGCGCTGCCTCGCAGATTCGCATCGGGCTTTGCCGTTTCGACACCCGTCAGATAGGATCCATTCCGGACGATGGTGATATGTTCGGCAGATGCCCCACTCCGCTCGATCTCGACTGTACGATAAGATTCATTGGTAGTGATAATATGATCGGCAAGGTGGCAAGAGAACCGCTCGAAGAACACCAATGTATGATACATGATGCCTCGTCCACGGTTATCAAACCGGATGCAGTACAAATCAGGTGACAAATCGTGATGATCGTAGACAAACTGCTTACCGCAGATCTTATAAAATGCAGCAATCAGGCTCAGTGTATCTGGGGGGTTATGCGTATGCAGAATATTGAAGCCCCGCCGCATCCATACCCACAATGACCAAGTGAACATCATCAGCAGTGCATACCCATATTCGATCACATACCCGATAGCACTGCCCCCTGCTTCAAGACCGGGAAACCGGTAGATTTGCACGCCATCCACTACTTCAGAACATGGCTCTTTGTCAAATGCCGGGCAAATCACCGATACCTGGTAACCAGCCTCGACCAGCGATGTTGCTTCGTGTCGCACCCGTCCATCACGTAAATAGGGCGCATTTTCCAACAGCATGAGGACACGGCTGCCGGATGTCTCAACTTTACTCACATTGCACCTCTGTTTGCCGTTCTGGGTATGAGCTTAATCGTTGAAATACAGAGGCCAGTTTCGCCGCCGATTGCTGAATATTGAAATCTGCCTGTACTTTTTGACGCGCTTGTTTACCGAGCTTTTCCCGTAAGGGATCATCGACGATCAACTTTTCCAGAGCGGCAGCCAGGCTTGCGACATCACGCTCTTTGACTATCAGACCTGTCCTGCCATCTTCGACAAGCTCCGGGATGCCGGCGACCGCCGTCGTGACAACCGGCAGCTCGCATGCCATCGCTTCCATCAAAACAACCGGTACGCCGTCTCGATCCCCACTCTTTGCTACCACGCAGGGTAGCGCAAAGATGTCACTGCGCTGATAGTGTTCGACCAATCGATCCTGCCTTACCGGCCCCAGGAGCGTGACACGCTCCTGCAAATGATTGCGGATGATTCGCGACTGGAGCAACTCATATCGTCGACGAGGGCCCCCACCGGCGATGTCGCAATGAAATGGGATACCGCGCTCTGCTAAGCAAGCGCAGGCATCGATCAGATATTCATGTCCTTTTTTTTCGATCAAGCTACCCACCGAAAGAATGAGTGGCTCAACGTTGTTGGCCACCTTGCGGTCTGTCTTAAACTGAGCTACGTCGAGTCCACAATGGACAACCATGATATCATCGGATGTCTTTTGGGGGCAAATAGACACAATGTAGTCTCGATGATATTCGGATATAGTGACAATTTGAGATGCATCTTCCAGCAGCATCCGTACAGCTTCGGGTTTACGGGTGAAAAGATCGAAGGCATGTGGGTGGACGGTATAGGTGATTCCCAATAGATGCGCGATGATGGCGGCAGCAATCCCCCCCAACCAGGCAAAATGAGCATGGATATGCCGGATGCCCATCGCTTGCATCTGCCGGGCAAAGTAGACGCTTTTGGGAAATATCAGGAGCGTTCGAATCAACAGTCCAGGCTCCTGATAGGACAATCGAATGGCCTTTAGAAAGGCCCGGAGATAGCGACGAGGACATTTTTTGATAAAGTAAAGTTGGGCACCGATGACTTCCTTCGATAAAAAAGCGCTGTAATGCGCAAGGGGCAATAATTCCCGCACATCCTCATGCACTATCCCCGGTCGCGGGTTAAGCAAGGAGAAAATCTCGATACCGATGTCACATTCACGGATCCCGTGCAACTCGCGAACAATAAAGGTCTCGGTCAGATGAGGGAACCGGTGGAGAAGATAAGCAATTCCAGGTTCGCGAGCAATGGGAGAGTCTTTTAGCGTCAAAAAAAAACTCCTCTATTCTGTTTCTCGTGTTAAGGCAGCAAAATCCGCCATTCCGATCGAGCGCATTTGCCCTCGCTCGACTTCGTCGGCCACGTGTTCAAACACATAGCGCAGTTTGTCAAAATCCTGCCCGGTACGGAATTCCCAGGGATGTGCCCAAATATGAAGCATCTTTTTCTGCCTGGCTGCTTCGTGGATACCATCCCGGATTCGCCTGAGGCGGAGACGATGCAGGTTCACTTTATCAAATAGTTTCTCAATCTGCGGGTGAAAGTCGAAAAGGTGCTGCGACGCGCCGACATTTACCATCAGATGAGCGCCAGGAGGAACATCGTAAAGAGGCAGCCGGGTGACAGCCAACAGATGATCGACAGCCCTGAGAATCGAACCAATATTGAAATACCGGGTGCGCAGCAGCCATGGATAAAACGGCTCGCTACGGTAACAGGTAAAGCCGGCTTCATACAGCATATCCAGGTAAGCAACGCGATTCCTTGGGAATACGACCGCCTTGGCCTCGATTCCCGCGCGATGAGCCACACGCTTCCATTCTTCAATTTCTACTCGGGCATCGTCTTTACTCATCGTCGCCGCATCGAAAATGGCGTGGGTGTAACCATGAAACGCGATCTCCTGCCGGCCCTGGGATGTGATCATCTCGACGATATCAGCGCCATACCACAACGGGTCAGCCGTTCCGAAGGCTTCTTCAAACGAACGATATTTTCCCTTCCAGGCTTTCACCGGACAGACCGGACAATCCTCACAATGCTCGTAAAACAGATGCCCGACAATTGCCCATGTGCCAATAATGCCATACTCGCTGCACAATGCAAGTATCCGCCGAATGGACTCTCGCTCCCGATCACCGCCGGGGGAGAATAAACGAGCACGGATCTGATCGAGATCGAAGTGCCCCCACCCCAACTCGGTATCCAGCGAGAAGATAAAATAACCCGTACGCTCTGGCAATTATTCGGTTCCTCCATCTCTCCGGCTGCCGAGAGGATAGCGAGACATCCCGATCTCCAAAGCTGATTTGAGCTTTCGGGCTGCCTCGACCCATGTCCACGCGTGAGCTGCTCGCATGGATTGCCGGCCTTTTTCTTTCAGAGCGTGCCGGTCATGCCACAGGTTCCGGAGCGCGGAAAGTAAGGCATCCGTATCGCTACCATCAGCCCAAAACACGAAATCCTCCCCGTCCATCACGTCGGTATGACAGGCGATTCGCGTTGCCAGGATTGGCAGACCCGCGGCCATGTACTCGAACAGCTTGATCGGGCTGCTGACCTGGAATTTCTCTTCATCGGGAAAGGGCAGCACCCCTACATGCGCGCCGCTCAGTACCCGTGGCACCATCAAGTGAGGCACAGATGGCTTAACCTCGACTACTCCGGATGTCGTCTCAGCGAAGGTTTTGAGATCGCTTTCCTCGGTTCCACTGCCGATCATCGTTAGCCTGATTTTCATACCCTCGTCATTGGCTGTCGTCACAGCCTTACTCAAGGTCATCAAATTCCGCTCGTAGTTCAGGCTACCCACATAAATCAGCCGGATGGGTTCTTCCGGCTCCGGCCAGCGACGGGTTTCCCACACCCCGCCAAACAGATCTGCATCCACGCCGGACGGCCAGGCGCCCCACAATTTGTCTTCCGGGATGCCTAACGAATCAGCCATACGCCGGGTGATCACCAGATTCCCATCGCTCCAACGAATGACCATGATCGACATGACAATGTGATACCATCTTCGGAGTGTATCTTTGAAAGTTTCCTTACCTGGCGGCTCCATATGAAGCGAGCGTGTTTCCATAGCAAACAAAGGACGACGATGCCTCACCAGGTATCGAAGGAAGATCAGTGGCAGCACCCACGGGGCAGACATGGCATAGAACAGAATAACATCACAGATACGCCACTGCCGAAGAATGAGAAAGATACACTGGATGTGGAATATCACCTGCCGCAGCAAATAGATCTGGGGTGTCCGGATACAATGCACATCCACACCACCAATGCTCCTGCAATCGGCATCACCGTAAATCACCAATGTGACACACCAGCCCAAACGCCGCAACTCGGCGGTCGTTTGCAGCCAGGTGGCAGCATCGAGCTGGTCGGTCAATGATGAAGGGTTGATCCAGATCAGATGGGGTTGTTTGATGGGTTCCATTTGTAAGTGTTCAGTGTTCGGCATATAGCTGACAGCAATTGCATTTTGTTTCTCGGTATGACACGATAGTCATTCTGCTATGTGCTTGATTGGGTGCCGATGCAAGCCGGTTTCCAGGGCTTTCTTTAATTTTTTTGCCGCTTCATGCCATGTCCATTGGCGAGTGGCATGAGAAGCAGCCTGTCCCATCTGGGCCAGCGTATCGCGTCTGTTCCAAAGTGCTTGCAGTCCTGACAATAAGGCATGCTCATCGCTGCCATCTGCCCAGACGACATACGAATCGTCCGTTATGACATTCGTGTGAGCAACGATCCGAGTCGCCAGCATGGGCATTCCCGCGGCCATATATTCGAACAACTTGATAAAATTGCTGACCCGGAATTTCTCTTCATCGGGAAACGGTAATACACCCACATGGGCTTTGGCCAGCTCATCAGGTACCTTGTCGTGAGACACAGGCGGTTCCATTCGAATGACTCCCGCTGTAGTATCGGCAAACGCCTTGAGATCATTTTCCTCCATCCCACTTCCAATCAGCACAAGCTCGAAGCGCATCCCGGATGCATTTGCCTGTACCACTGCCCGGCTGAACGCCATCAGGTTACGCTCGTAGTTCAGGCTGCCAATATAGATCAGTTTGACCGGTTCATCAGGTTCCGGCCACTTGCGTAAATCCACAGCCTTACTAAACAACTCCGCGTCTACACCCGATGGCCAGATGCCCCACAGCGTGTCGAGCGAAATATTCAATACATCTGCCATTTGTGGCGTGATCACCAGAATGCCGTCCGCCCAATGTTTGGCGAGCAGTGTCATAAAATCGATGTAGCATTTACGTAGCCGGTCTTTGATGCTTTCTCTGTCCGGAGGAATCATGTGCAGTGTACGGATATCCATGGCAACAAGGGGGCGATCCTGCCGGGCGAGCCATCGCAGCAAACGCAAGGGCAGCACCCAAAACGTCGACATAGGGTGAAAAAGGATCACATCAACCGAGTGCCATTGCCGGAAGACCAATTTCAGGAATTGCAGATGGAAACTCATCTGCCGAAATATGGACAGTGAAGGCGTTGGAATGCAGTGAACATCAACGTTATGAATAGACCGGCAGTCTGCCGTGCCATAACAGACAAGCGTGACCTGCCAACCCAGCCGGCGAAGCTCACGGGTAGTATATATCCAGGTCGCCGCATCGAGCCGCTCAGCTAACGGTGTAGGATACACCCAAATCAGGGATGGCCGGACGGAGTCCGTTTTATCTTCGATCATCATTTGCCCCTATCAATCCTGCGTAGATTTCAGATAATCGTCGCGCGCTGATATCCCAATCGTATTGTTCGATAACCAAAGCCCTGGCCTGTATGGCTAACCGTCGACGCAACGAGGCATCAGTCAGCAATCGTATCACATGTTCCGCAAAAGTACCGGGTGTATCGCCGATCAAGACGTGTGTCCCGTCCAGCACATCCTGTCCCTCGCAGCCAATCGACGTTGTCACAACCGGTCGCCCCAACGCCATAGCCTCCAGGATCTTCAATCGGGCTCCACCACCGGCTCGAAGCGGCATGATGCAGACCGTGCTGCGCTCATAATAAGATTCGACTTCCTCTACAGCTCCGGTCACATGGACTTTATCGTCGGCCAGCGCCTCTACTTCGGGCCGAGGGCTGGTACCCACAATCCATACCTCGACTTCGGGAAGCGTTTGATGGATAAAGGGCAAGATCTCCCGGCAAAAATAGACAGCAGCATCACTGTTCGGCAAATAGTTCATGTTTCCCACAAACACACAGGCAAGTGAATCATAAGGAGGAAGCGGTTGAAGCTTATGTGTGTCGACGCCCGCCGGAACAACCCCAACATTCAGATTGGGATTGGCCTCGACCATGAGCGTACGATCTCTCTCTGAGACGGTCGTACAGCGACCAAACCGCGCAGCCTGCCGAGGCTTCCAATAGCGCATCATCCTGCTGTGAAGCAGCAGACGCCATTTGCGTGCGCGCTTAGGCTCCATCTGCGCAATTCGCGCATATTTGAGCCAATCCACATCGTGCAGCATCCAGATAGAACGAGCTCTCATTTCAGGCGAGAACAGATCGAGATACTGGCCCATGTCACCATGCTCGATCTGCACGATGTCGAAATCAATCGATTGTGCCAGCCGTTTGATGTGATCGGCCAGTTGGCGAGAGTAGATGAATCTCAACTCGGGTGGTTTGCCAAATGCCAGGTAGCGCGCCAGATCAAACGGCTGATCGAGCGCATCGAACTCGCCTATCGGCAATGTGATCACTTCGCGGCAGAACGTACGCAACTGCTCTGCGCCTGCTATTTGTTCGGGTGTTTTCGAAAATGCGACGTGCCATACTTCGTGTTTAGCCGCGATTCTCTTCAGGAGATTGTAAGTATAGACAGGGGCACCACCATGCATAGGCACCGATATCTGGTTGGTGATCGATAATATCCGCATCCATTCCTCGCAGCGGGCTATTGCTTGTCTACCACTGTCTTCAAATAAGCCTCCACCTGATCGACAACCCTTTCAAGAGTGTATCGTTCTCGCACCGTTTGAAGCGCCTGAAGACGCATTTGATATGTCAGCTCCGAATTGCCTGCCAATTCCACGATGACTTGAGCCAATGCTGCCGGATCGCCGGGTGGTACCAACCGCCCATCGTAGCCATCGGTGATAATCTCAGATGGTCCCCCGTGATTGGTGGCAATGATGGCCAGTCCTCGTGCCATCGCCTCGATAACGATGATGCCAAACGGCTCTACCCACAACGAAGGCACGAGCAGCACATCGTAGGCTGGATATCGCTCAAGCACTTGCCGGCGTGCAAGTGGACCGACCAGACGGGCCCGCTCTTGTAAGCCTAACGAGGCAATCAGGTCTTCCAGGTGAAGGCGATAATCCGCTGCTCCCTCTCCGATAATATCCAGTTTCGCATGCCCAATTTCGGCATCTTGCACAGCTTGCGCTAATGCCCGCAAAGCTACTTCCAGACCTTTTTCCGGTACCAGACGTCCTACAAATAGGAGCTTCAGGGTTTGATCCTTTGCTGTCTCCTTGCCGGGTATCTCGTCTTTATCCAAGATCAGCCCGGCTGTAATTCCAGGGGAAATCACCTGAAAGTGCTCTGATGAAAACCCCTGATCAAT
Organism: Anaerolineae bacterium; assembly: GCA_016928235.1. Taxonomy (GTDB): domain Bacteria; phylum Chloroflexota; class Anaerolineae; order Aggregatilineales; family UBA3940; genus JAFGMS01. The sequence continues at coordinate 16,257 of JAFGLD010000043.1, forward strand.
ATAGGTCTGTCTCACTGCCCGGCTGGTTAAAATCAGGTGACGCACATCGAGCCAGTCAAAATCCTTCAAGCCGTTGAGCAGACCGTGATACCATCGTTTGAATTGGCCGGAAGACGAAGCCAGCGATACTTTCAGATCCGCCAGCCAGTAATCGAGCAAACTGAAGACCACCGGGATCCCTGCCTCCTGGGCTGCCAAAACAGGCCCTATACCGATGCTCTTTGTGTTCCACACAAAAACAACATCCGGTTGAACATCCGCAATCATTTGGCCAGTCATCTTCCGATTTTGGTATGTCGCAAAACCCATCAGGATCTGCTGACGACGCCTCTTTAATCGCAGTCCCAGAAAAGACGGCAAGCCCGCATCGCTCTCCCCGGCAAAAGGATTGACAACTGCCAACAGCCGGTTGACATTTCCTTCAACCCTACCCTTTCCCATCTGCCACCGACTGGTCAAAACGGTGACATCATGTCCACGACGGACCAACTCTTCCACCTGGTCGTGGCACATGATCTCATACCCTCCTATGTAATATGGCGGATAAAAATCGGTGAGGGTCAGGATCTTCATGGCTTGTTTAATTTCATGCTCATGGAGCCCAAGACACGAGAGAGCAAGGGGTGCACCTCGGCGAGTAGCAATTTCGCATCAGCAACAGTCACGACGGAGAGAAGAAAGGAGGACAGGAGAAATGGGATGAAGAACAAGCCTCTCATCCATATGGAGAGCGGTGGTAGTGCCAGGAAAACTACCGCGTGAACGCCAAAAATCACCATCGATTTCACATAGGGCAGCGTATCGACAGCAATATCTCGCCGCCGCAGAAAGTGGACGTTTAGCGGATTAGTGATGATGTTACCCGCCAGAGTTGCCAGTGCCGCTCCTGTAATTCCCATGTAGGGAATGAGCAAGAGGTTGCCAATGACAGTGACCAGCATGTGGGCTGTATTGATCATAGGCGGTTTAGTTGTATCGCCGATGGCAACCAGTGACGTTCCCAGTATATACCCCACCATGTAAAAGCACGAAGCAATCATCAAGACAATGAGAGGCCATGTGCTGGGCTCATACTCAACCGTAAAAAACAAAACGACCAACTCGCGACCAAACAATAATGTAACGAGCGCGCCCAGAAGTGTAATGAACGCAATTAATCGGTTGGAGTTGTTTAATAGTTTAGCCAATCGCTCAAGCTGTTTCTCGGCATAGAAACGCGAGATATAGGGAAAATACACCATGCGATAGGCTTCAAAGATCGGGGTGAGCGAATCCGGGATTTTGCGGGCAATCTCATAGTAGGCAACACCCTCTGTTCCCAGCAAAATTCCAATCAGCACAGTATCGATGCGATTGAATATAAACGACAGAATGTTGTTAACCTGTAAAGGTGCTCCAAACTTGATTAGCCGGCGAAGAATATCGATATCAAACTCCAGCCGCTTCTCAACCGGCAGGCTAATAAGAGTGAAGATCAAAGCAACAATCAAAGCCAGACATCTTGCATATATCAAGCCAAGGAAACCTAACCGGAACCATAGTACAAAAAAGACAACCAATATGATGTTAACTAACCCGGCAATGAAATCGCTAATGCCAAGTCTGCCAAACTGCAAAAAGCTTTGGAGTGCTGATTGCATCAAGCAGAGCAATGTCTCAAGCAAAAACAATATGGGGATAAAAACCACCAGTTCCTGCTCGATACTCGATCCAAATAGTGCTGCGATTTGTGTTCGCAACGGGATAGCAATAAGGCTGACTATGGCAATAATCAGCAAACGAAAATATATAACTGTGCTAAAAGTACGTCGCTTGGTATCGGCATCGTGAGCATCACCGATAAATACAGGGAGTGCCGAATCCAGTCCAAAACCGCTGATTTGGCCTAGAAAGAGAACGATGAGGCGGAGAAACACAAAGGAGCCATAGTCTTCAGCAGGCATTGCCCGTGTTACGATGAACACAATAGCAAAGCTGAAAAAAAGCGAAGAAAGTCTACCTAGACCGGTAAACGCGGTGCCGCCAACAAGGCGCGAGAATATGGATGATTCCTTCACAGACTCTGTCATTGTTGAATTACGTTGGTTATTCTCCCCTGTGTTTTCCGTTGCTTGTGCCGAATCCTTGTCTGTCTGGTAGCCAGTATCTACACCCAGCAAACCCCATTCCAGCTTGCCATTCTCCGATGTGTCGATATTTGGCTGCGCTTCAACAACATGCTTGTGCTCAGCACAAATTGCAACCTTGTCTGGTTCATCGGCCTCCTGGTATATCTTGATGAGATTGTCCAGCATAGCAATCTGAGTATGTCGATCAGCGCCTTGTTCCGCAGCTTCCAATGCTTCCATGTAGCGAAGGATGGCCTTACGAGTCTCTCCTCGACTGGCATGAATCCGTCCCAGATTCGCTAAGATTCGTCCTATTGTTTGCGATGCGCCAGATTGGTTGGCAATCTCTAATGCCTCGTGCAGAATCTCCCGTGCCTGTTCGATCTCTTCAAGCCTAATATAAGCTTCCCCCAAGGAGGAGAGTGCACAAGCCTCAGATTGCTTGTTGCCGGCACACCGTGCTTCGACGAGAGTTTGTTGGCATTGCGCTATCTGCTGGTTGATGACATTAGTCATGGATGATATTGATTATGAGGAAATATTATAATAGTTGAAGAGGCTTACCATTCAATCGCTAAGGAATGGGGATTAAATAACTTTCCCAGTTGATCTTGCAATAAAGACTATGGATGGGTAAGTTAATATATTCTCATTCCTAAAGATCGTTTTCCGCGCTTTACTTTTGTTCGGAAAAACGACTTTCACGAGCAAGCCGCCTTAGATCACAGTTTTCTATCCGCGGAAAAAGGTCGTCTTCCCAACGCCAAGAACTAACCTCCAACTGTTCCTTGCTGATTCGAAAAGCGCGCAATATAGGCTAACTTGCCACGCTCAACCAGGACACTGCCATATCACTTTTGCTTGCATTGCTCATGCCGGACCCGGATATATGTCTCAAAGCATTTTGATATCTGTCGAGTGTCGAGAATAGTAGAGAACCAATGGATATAGACATGGCTCAAATCTCCGCCTTTTCTTGTTTAACATTGTAGATGTACCATAGATTCCTGTTGGTAGATGGCTTCTTCTTATTATCAACATTGTTGAAGCGCAATATAACCTCATTAATTCCCCACATTAAACCGAGCACAGGTGCCCAGTTTGCCTGCATGTAGATCGGGTTCACGAATGCCGCGATAGCGATTCCCAGATAGGCTGTCACGAATCCTAATAACACCGCTCTGAATTGTGGTTCTTTCACAACATGCCAGTGCCGGAAACCACGGACAACAAATATGATGGATATCAAAACGAAACACAAATACCCTAGCAGCCCTGATTTGAGCATAACAAAAAAGTGTCCATTATGGATATATCCGCGCCCATCAAAGTATTGCCAATCCAAACGATTATCGTAGGGGCGATAATATGCTCCCAAACCAACACCAAAAACAGGTCTATTCTCGAGTTGTTGTATGGCATAATCCGCTTCGATGATGCGGAATTGAAAGCTGTTACCTTCCGTATAGGTATCTGATTTCACAAGTGATATGAACCGATCCCCGGCGGCCTGCGCAACTTGGGCTACTTTTGATTCGGGCATGCTCAGAGATATCATTACGACTACTGCCACCAGTAACGCACCAGCCATACCATAAATAGTAAACCGTTGCCATCCGGCTCGATTTCCCAAGTAGGCGAGGATCATAGCCGACAAGGCAAGACTGGCCCAGAAATTACGATTGTAAGTAAACAAAAGCGCCATGCCAAGCGGCACGAACAAAACCCAATCTCGAATACGTGTCGGACGTAAGTGCAGTAGATTGGCTAACACGACAGAAAACATTATCAGTATCAATCCTTCACCTGGGAGATCGGCAACCCGAGTGACGTCCTTGTAACGTACGCCTTCTGTCAGAAGCGATTCAACCCGCCCGACTCGCACCAACTCCACCCCGGGGAAAGCTACTTGAAGGATGATGAGAGCTGCTGCAATCAATGCTCCCATGTACAAACCGGCCAGCAGCCAACTCAACTGCTTCTCGCTGCGAACGATATTGGTAGCGCTGAAAAAAATCAGATAGTATGCTATGCACCTGATCTCCGGAATCGCCAGGCGAATGATCATCGGTGGCGAGGAAAAGACTTTGGAAATGCTCATTTGTGACATTTCCCGGCTGAACCCGAGCCAGGTAGCGATGAGAGCAACCAATACAAATAGCATCAAAGGGAGGTCGAGTGGGCTACTGAGCAATGTATAGTCACGCTCAGCAAGAAGGCGTAACATCATTAAGCCAAACGGTATCAACAGAACCAAATCGGTAACAAAAATACGCCCCGGACCTATACTTGCGATGACTGGTATATCTTCAAAGGGAATAGCAGTTGATGTTGCCAGGACAAGGCTTACTATAAACAACTCTGGATGTTTATAAGCAATTCCCAAGAAGAATCCCAAGGCAATCAGCAAAAACACTGCAATAGGAGAGGCGGCCACGAAAACTAAGCCGAGCACAAGGCCGCCCACAACAGCAATGACGATAGGTAACATGGTGTTGGTTACCGTAAGATTGGGTCTGGTGAGTAGTCGAAGCATCAGTGACCTAAACCTTTTTTAGCCTGTACATTGCATTCTTCACATCATCATAGGATTGTTGGTTTGCAATACAACCTTTACCTGGCAAGTGCCTGATCGGGATTAGAGAAGATGGCTTCTCTGAACCTGAAGGGGCCCGGGAATAACCTTAGGGTCTTTACTACTACAGTTGTCCAGATAAGTTTTTGCCGGATAAGTGCAATATTGTGTAAAGCATAAAAGGTAAATATGTAAAACGTAAGCCCCTGGCAAATAGCTGCTTGCCGGCAATCTGTTAGATTATCACGATTAGATTTTCCAAGCGGGAAACACGTTCCCATTTTTGCGTTACTACGCTTCAGTGCCGTAAATCGTGATAATGTCTATTACATATTTACTCGCTCCATATGATTGCTGGTCGAAAACTTCCCTGGAGATCTATACTTCTCAGACATCTTCTAATGGAGAAATCAAACTAACAAAATCGGGGAGAGGTACAGCGCACTGTGCTCGGCCCTGATGCTGTCAATTTGAATGGCTTTCTCCATTAGTGATGAACAAGTAATGGTTACGCAAATCTACTCCGGATTTGTACCCATGAGAACAGTTTTTTACCTGGAACAACATGCAACCATAGATTTCTAACCATAGCTTGAGACAGCCTGCTATCTGCCAACCGTTGTTTTGGTACCTAATCTACTGAAGGCTGATAATACTTGCGGTATGGGCGTGGAACATCGTATTCAGCCCGGTTAATCACCACCCCGATCAAGTCAGAATGAGCCGTAGCCAGTTCCCGCCGAATAATTGAAAGATCTTTGCGACGCACTTCTCCTCGTCTCGCTATGAGAATCACACTATCTACCACTGTCACTAACGATGTTACATCTGCCACAGCAAGATAGGCCGGCGTATCGATCAGTATCACATCGGCTTGTGATTTCAATGTAGTGAGCAAATTTCTCATCAGCTCAGAACCCAACAGCACGTTAGGATTGTCGGGAAGTGTTCCACTGGCGATTAAGTCCAGGTTCGGAATACTTGTATGCTGGAGCACATCCTTGAGTTCGGCCTGGCCGGACAACAGGGTACTGAGCCCAACCCGGTGTGAATGGCCAAAAAAGTCATGTAGCGAAGGACGACGCATATCTGTATCGATCAGAACGACATGTTGACCTGTCCTGGCGATGGTGATGGCCAGGTTTGTCACAATGGTCGATTTCCCCTCTTGCGGATTTGCGCTTGTCACGAGAAAGCTCATTGTCTCGCCGGTCTTTGCCTTCCGTGCAAAGATATTTGTACATAAACGAATGAAGAGTTCGCTATAAGGATAGGCATCAACCAGATAACCCGATCGGTGCTCCTCTTTATCAACCGGTATTGAAGCCAGTACCGGCAACTCTGCAAGCGTAGCGATCTCTTCCTCCGTGTGCACGCGTGCGTCGATGCCATCATAGAGAAAGGCTAACCCGGCCCCTCCCACCGTTCCAGCCATGACAGCAAGCATAACTGCCAGAATGGTATCCTTAAACCCTGGTGACGAAGGATATCCGGCCGGTTGCACAACGGAAAGTCGATTCCTAACCGTGCGTTGGCTCACCATGACATCGGCTAGTGTGTTGGCTGCATCCTGGGCCAGTTGTGGATTGGTTGACTGTACAGTGAGTTGCAGTAACTCGGTACCTTGAAGCGCTTTAGCAGTGACCGAGGGCATCTCCGACTGAGCTATACCCAGCCTGTCCCGCAATTCGCCCAGAACCGGGCTGCTGGTCGCAATTGAGACATAGGTGTTCATAATGCGATCCGAGTAATTGAGATCATAAGTGCGGTAATCTTGCGATCCACCAGTGATCGTGGGGATATGAATAGTGGCAGATGTCGTATAGATCGGTGGTTTTGAGAGTTTACCAACTGTGGCTGTGATTGTGGCTACAAGCGCAGTAGCAATGATTATTTGCTTGCGTCTCCACAAGATCTGAAGATACTGTGACAGATTCATCAATTTTAGATAGGGTGGTAAAAACTTTCTGCTGCCGGGCAGGCTGTTTTTAGCCCCTCTCCTTTCCGTTGAATTACCCTCGCCCCATAACTCGCGAAGATACGAGATGAACAACACAGACAAAATAACAGGCAGTTATGAATGCATACTCAGTAAACCGCAACGCACACCCAGGCAAGGGTGACCTTGTCATTGAGGTCTACTGATACTCACAAACCAGGTATATACACAAAAATTCACACACGTTGGTATATCCCTGCCTATGCATTACAGTGTACTTCCAACTTGGTATTACTCAAACACACCCTGTTGAAACATCGGGGACAACCCATAACTCGATGATCAAGTTTTTGGGTAGCTATTCAGCTTTTAGCTGTAAACTAAAACTCGTCACTTATCACTCAAAACTGTCAAGCAGCCGTCACCAATAAACTCAATTGTTACGTTTTTGGTCTACATCATTCAGGTGCTCAGTTTTCAGTGAATAGTTTTTTATGGCACGACAATCGCTGTTGCCCTTGCAATAAGACGACAACTCATCAAGGCCTTGTATGGTTTTAGGACATTTTCTACTCTACACATACCTCTACCTTTGGCCTATGACTTTAAACTGACCACTAATCAATGTTAAAAACTTGATGAGTGTGAAAAACTATCAGCCATTGTACACAGGTTACCCAATTTGGGCCACCTACAAACAATGGCTGACGAATGAAACCTGATATACAGCAATTCCTCAAGGTTGAGGCGCTTGCTTCTAAAGAAATGTCAACAGAATCCTGGTTGGTTACCGGGCACCTTTACCAGAGAAGACCGCCTGTGGAGTCTTGCACAAAATCTTCAAATCCAACCACAGCGATTGGCTTTCAGCATATTGAATATCGAGACGAACCATCTCTTCAAAGCTGACGGAGCTACGGGCCACTACCTGCCAAAGACCAGTCAACCCCGGTTTGGCGGCCAGGCGATTCAGGTGCATTGTATCATACATTTCCACCTCATATGGGATCGGTGGCCTTGGCCCAACCAGACTCATGTCACCTTTAAGGATATTCCAGAACTGTGGCAACTCATCCATGCTGGTCTTGCGCAGAAGCCGCCCTATACGAGTAATACGTGGATCGTTGGCTATCTTGTATTGGCACTCTCTCGCCGCATTCGTCTTTTGAAGCAATCCCAGGGTTTTTTCGTCACCATTGATATAAGCTTCGGTAAACTTACGATGAACACCACTGTCCGAATCCTGATACATGGTGCGAAACTTATAAAAAGTGAAAGTCTTCATTTCCCCAAGATGTCCTTGCCGACCACGGCGTCGGACAGAAGCCACTCGTTCTTGAGCGAAGATTGGCGATCCTGGCGAATCGAGCATAATCAAAACAGCTAAAATGAGAAAAAGAGGAGCTAATAATATCAAAACCGACAGGCTGACAACAACATCCAGGCATCTTTTGAGAAGGAGATACCCCCCTCTCATCTCAGTTCGTTCAATCAATATTCCCAATGTACCTTGACTTTGCATCACAACCTTCCCCAATTAGAGCTTACATTAAATCACTTAATCACTAAATAATCCAAAAAACTTATTGGTAGAACGGACCTCCTCATGAATAGCATTCCAGGAACTGGGAGACTGGGATAGAAAGAAGAGAGTAATGATATCTATTTCCAGTGAAGGAATGCCTTAAAACCATACCTTTTTGACCTGAGTGTAGCAAAGAGAGCATAGCTTGTAAAGATGTATATTGGTTAGGAACGAGCGTGACACAACATGTTCGTTCAGACTTTGTTCAGATTTCGGTGGTTATTTTGAGAATTTACGCATATTGTCGGTTGGAACTTTGCTTTCGGAAGCAACAGGGAACATGAATAAATTTCACGAAAATTTCATAAGGATTTTTCTGCATTCATTCGTCAAATCCGGGCTCAGAAATCGAGTAGTGTAAGGTGCCCCCCCCGGATTATTGATGAAGATACGCCGACGCTGTGGAGATGAGGTCAAACGGCGATCCTTACACATGCTATTGCTGCCATACTGCTGCCATACTGCTGCCATACTCCTACCATACTCCTGGTCTCCCCACCCCGTGTCCTGTCCCTTTCCACCATCCTGGGTATCTTCTCAATCATTCGAGGAACAATGTCTCTGTCACGATGTTTTTACGCACAAAAAGGTGTTGAAGAACGTGACCCTACCCCTTTTTATTGAGAAGATACTTGAGATCAACAAGAACTAATCACTGAGAACTGATCACTAAAGGCTTTGATAAAGGTCCAAAATATCGGCCGGGCAGTCCAAGCGTTGAACTTGACTTGCTCGACTATGGCTGCTTGTTGTATCATGCCTGTGAACAGTGACTTGTTTAGCTCGACTTTGCACATATCAGACTGAGTGGTTGTGGGGGATCACGCAGAACGAACACGATTTTCCAACATCATGGTTACATGGTGACATTCGAACCGTCTGCATGGGCAAAAGATTCCTTATGCTACAACATCATTGTCAATAAATAACCGTCTATAAAGTTGAGCTTAACAAGATAACATTATTGACAGTTCCCGGTGCAAATAAAGGGAACAATTGGATCAACTGTGTATGTCGTAGCACACTAAAACTTCGTCTCCGATCATCTTGGATGATCACTTAAACAGAAAGGATCTTACGTGCTAACCGATTCCAAGATTGGCATAGGTGTGATTGGATATGGGTATTGGGGACCTAACCTGGTACGCAATTTTGCGCGGGAAGCGCGTTCAGAAGTCATTGTAATTAGCGACACCAGGCCAGAGCGCACCGAGCTTGCCAGAGCCCAATGTGACATAGCCACCACCGAGGATCATCACGAAGTGATCGGCAACCCTGATGTCACGGCCGTTGTGATCGCGACACCAGTGGCAATGCATTATTCCATCGCCAAAGAAGCTTTATTGGCAGGAAAACACGTGCTTATCGAGAAGCCCATGGCAGCCACCATCGCTGAGGCAGAAGAGCTGGTGGCCCTGGCCGAAGCCAACAATCTCATCTTGTTGGTCGATCATACCTTTGTCTACACCAACCAGGTACGTGCCATCAAGTCTATGATCGAGTCGGGGGAGATCGGGGATTTGTATTACTTTGATTCGGTACGCATTGCTCTGGGCTTGTTTCAATCAGATGTCAATGTGGTCTGGGATCTGGCTCCACACGACCTCTCGATCCTATCTTTCCTGGTGTCCGACAAACCGGTCAGCGTCTCGGCCGTTGGAATGGCTCATGTTCAGCCGGGGCAAGAGGATATCGCTTATCTGACAGTTCATTACGATAATACTTTTATTGCCCATGTCCATGTCAATTGGATGGCACCTGTCAAGATGCGCCGTACCATCATCTGTGGCAGCAAGAAGATGATCGTGTACGATCATCTCGATAACACCGAACCGGTCAAAGTATATGACAAGGGCGTACTCACAGACGGCAATAACCGGCACCAGACCCTCATCTCGTACCGGACCGGCGAAATTACAGCTCCTCTGATCCAGGACAAAGAGGCTTTATCGACATTGGCTGAGCACTTTGCTGACTGCATTCTACATCACGACAGGCCACTCACCGATGGCAAAGCCGGCCTGGAAGTTGTTCGCTTGATCGAAGCTGCTCAGAGGTCGCTTGGGAACAACGGACAAATGGAGATGCTATGAAACAGTCGATTGCTCCTGACGTCGTGATCGGCTCAGAAACAAGGGTCTATGACTTCGTCAACCTGTACGGATGCGAGATCGGCGATCATTGCATCGTAGGCACTTTTGTCGAGATACAACGCGGTGCGAAGATCGGCAACAACTGCAAGATATCCAGCCATAGCTTCGTCTGCGAGGGTGTCACCATCGAAGATGAAGTTTTTATCGGCCATGGCGTGATGTTTATCAACGATCGATACCCACGCGCGGCCAGCGATGGAAAGCTGCAAACAGCCGACGATTGGGAACTCGTTCCCACACTCGTGAAGCGCGGCGCGTCGATTGGTAGCAATGCCACGGTTTTATGCGGTGTCACGATTGGTGAAGGCGCGATCGTAGGGGCAGGCAGTGTGGTCACCCACGATGTCCCCGCTCATACCATCGTGGCCGGCAACCCGGCTCGCATCCTGCGCAGCACATAACAACCACAATAATGGAGACAATAAGCTCATGATGATCCCCCCTGTCGATCTCGGAACCCAGTACCGCGGTCTGAAAACTCACATCGATGCAGCATTCCAGGACATCCTGAACAGCGGAACGTTCATACTAGGCCCTCATGTCGCAGCCTTCGAAAAAGCCTTTGCTTCCTATTGTAGCGTCGACCATGCCATTGGCGTCAACAGCGGTACATCGGCGCTTCACCTGGCGCTGCTGGGACTCGGCATCGGCCCCGGGCATGAGGTGATTACTTGCGCCCACACCTTCATCGCCACCGTCGAGGCCATCGCCTACACAGGCGCCAAAGCTGTCCTGGTCGATGCCACGCCCGATACCTGCGAGATGGATGTGACACGGATCGAGGCAGCAATCACACCCAATACACGGGCCATCATCCCGGTTCACTTGTATGGCCAGCCGGTCGATATGGATCCACTGGTCGAAATTGCCCGGGCGCGCAACCTGCCGATCATCGAAGACGCCGCCCAGGCCCACGGGAGTACCTACAAAGGTCGGAAGGTCGGGAGCCTGGGCACGGCTGCCTGTTTTAGCTTTTACCCGACCAAGAACCTGGGCGCTTATGGCGAAGCTGGCGCTGTTGTAACCAACGATCCGGAGCTGGCCGAGCGCATCCGCTGCCTGCGATCCCATGGCGAGCGCGCCCGCTATCATCACGATCTGGTGGGATATAACTACCGGATGTCGGCCTTCCAGGGCGCCGTCTTGAACATCAAACTGCCCTATCTGGACGAGTGGAACACCCAACGGCGGCACCACGCGGAAGCTTTCACCAAACTATTGGCCGATCTACCGCTCACCCTGCCCGTCGAAGCGCCCTACGCGCAACATGTCTATCACCTGTATGTTGTGCAGTCCGACCAACGCGATGCGCTATACGATGCGCTGCGCGCAAGCCAGATCATCGCCGGCATCCACTACCCGATACCGGTACACCTGGCGCCGGCCTTTGCCGATCTGGGGTATGAGCCGGGCAGCTTCCCGGTCGCCGAGCGACTGGCAAAGGAAGTGCTCAGCCTCCCACTCTATCCGGAGATGTCGATGGAGCAGATCGAGCGGACGGTTGTTGTGGTGCGTGGTTTTCTCGAGGCGCATTAGGTACTGACTGGGCAACTCTATTCACATTCGCTGAAGCAGTGAATGCTCAGTCGACGGTTTTTGCCAGACCATTTTCAAGGGAAACACCATGCTCCTGGCCATCGACGTCGGCAACACCAATATCCACTTCGGCCTGTACGATGGGCAGATGTGGCGCAATACCTGGCGAGCTCGGACTGCGCCGCTCAAGATGGGCGACGAGTACGCTGTACTGCTGCGCAGTTTCTTCGCCGAGGATGGTCTTACCTTCGATGACGTCAACGCTATCGTGATGGCCAGTGTTGTTCCTGCGCTGACTGCCACTCTCACCCAGATGTCCGAGCGTTACATGAAGCGGATTCCGCTCAACATCGAGCCAGGGGTCAAGACCGGCATTCGCGTCCTGATCGATAACCCTCGTGAGGTTGGCCCCGACCGGGTGGTCAACGCCATCGCGGTCAAGAAACTCTACGGCGCCCCGGCCATTGTGATCGACTTTGGGACAGCCACCACTTACGATGTCCTAAACGCTGAGGGAGATTATATCGGTGGGGCAATTGCGCCGGGGATCGGAATGGCGCACGATGCGCTGGTCAGCCGGACAGCGCGGCTCTACAATGTCGATTTGATCCCACCTCCATCGGCCATTGGACACAACACCGTTCACGCCATGCAAAGCGGTTTGTTTCTAGGGTACATTGCGATGATCGAGGGGTTGGTGGCGCGTATCAGAGCTGATCTCCAGGCACCCGATACCCGCGTCATCGCCACCGGTGGCCTGGCTCCACTGTTCGCCGAGCATACCCAAGCCATCGAGGAGATTGCTCCCAATCTCACACTCGATGGCCTACGGCTTATCTGGGAAATCAATGAACAAGTAAGCTATGAAGGGTGAGCGGCGAAACATGAAGTTGGTTGAAGCGCAGCAGCCTTTCATGGTTTTGTTCGCCGATACCGGCTTCGAAAAGAAGGATTGGCATCCCGAAAACCTGAAAATCTGCCAGCGTGGCGAATGGAACTCTCACCTGATTGTAGAAACCGTTCTTCCTATGTTGACCTTGATCCCTCATTTCAAGAAGGTCATGCATCGTAAGTGGGAATACCTCAAGAGCCGCCTAGCTTTCACTATGGCAATGTTCAATATCCTGGTTCAATCGGATGGGCTTCAGGTCGATGACCAAGGTCGTGTTCACTTTTCCTTGGCTCCCTTCAGCCTATAAAACTAGCACCAAGGGTTGATCACCTGTCAACGTTAAACACTTGATCGTCGAGTAAAACCTATCCCAAGTTATTGAGAAAGTACGTTTACACCTTCTGCCCTTTGCGTTTCAGTAAGGATAAAAGATGCGATATTGTGCTGTTCCTTTACTGATTGTTGCAGCCATCACGGTCACAGCTTGTGGCCCATCTCCCAAAGAGATCGCAACAAAGCAGATGTCGACGGTTCAAGTGTTGCCCACCGAGATCCCAACCCCTACCTTTACGCCAACGCCCTTCCGGCCCCTTATCAGCCCATCGAGTGCGCGGGCCGTTGTGCCACTGCGCCGGCTCGCCGGCCGGAATTCGGAAGTCTACGTGGTCGATATCGACTTTTCGCCGGATGGCACCACGCTCGTCGCTGCTTATGGCAGAGGTCAGATCCGGCTGTGGGATGCCCGCAGCGGCGAAGAGCTGCGGTATATTACCAGCCCTGACATTGCCAGCGTCGAGCAAGTGGCGGTTTCACCCGATGGGAACCTGCTGGCGATTGGCACCTTTTGGGGCATGGTCATCCTATGGGACCTGGCCAACGATGTCGTTCATACAACGCTGGATGGGCACTCAGATGTGGTCAACAGCGTCGCTTTCTCCCCCGACGGCGCGATGCTGGCTTCCGGAGGCCGGGATCAAACGATCAGATTATGGGATACAGACAGCGGCGAGCTGCTGCAGACGCTGACTGAGCTGAGCCACGACGATATTGATGGCCTGGCCTTTTCTCCTGATGGGACTACGCTGGCAGCAGGCACGTGGGAAAACACGATTGTTTTATGGGATGTGGCCGGCAACCGTCATCTTGATACACTGGTCGGACACAGTCTTCAGATTCACGACGTCGCTTTTTCGCCTGACGGAGCATTGCTGGCCTCGGCCAGCTCCGATCGCGCGGTCAGGCTTTGGGACGTGAAACGCGGTGAGGAACTATACACTCTGGTGAGGCATAGCAAGTTCGTCAGCAGTATCGCCTTCTCGCCAGATGGAGCCCTGCTGGCCTCCGGCGGTCACGACAGGATCGTCGTCCTGTGGAACGTGGCCAGCGGCAAGGTGCTGGCAAGGCTGGATGCGCAGCACTGGGATGGCGTCAGCAATCTGGTCTTTTCGCCCGATGGAATGCTGATAGCCGCCGCAAATGGTAACGACATCACCCTGTGGGGTATTCCACGGGCGGATGAGCTGGCGAATGATAAGGGCACTTACGTCACCATGACACCCACCTCCACGCCAACACTGATACCCATGCACTCCCCTACCCCAACGCTCACTCCTACCCCGCTGGTGGCTGACCTGAATGGCGAGTTTCCACACGCATGGCCCCTTGAGCCGTTCACCGATGAGCAGATCGAGGAGGCGCGCAGCTGCGATGCAAAGATCGGTGAGCAGACACTTGATCGCTACCCTGAGACAGCCACCGTCGATGTTTTCCCCTATCTACACCCGTTAAAAGACGCCTGCGATTATGCTATGTTGGCCCTTGCATACGCCTCTCACGAACAAATCGATACAGGCGTGCCGATGTATCTTTCAGCCGTGTACCTGAACCCGGCATTCGCGCTGATTGATGACCTGATGATCTACTATTCCGGTAAGCAACTAGTGGTTGAGGCACCCACCCTGACAGAGGCACCTCTGGTGGCTGCATCGATCACCCTGGATTATTCCGGCGGTTGGATCGAGACGCATTCTTCGCTCAATATCACCCAGGCCAATACATCGCCACATGTCATCGGGTCAAGCTACGAGCAATCGGAGGGCAAGCGATCAAACGAACAGACGGTCAATCAGGCGCTTGATGCTGACCTGGCGCAGGCTCTGGGCAAAGCGTTGGTCGATCTGGCGCCCGTTGATACCGAGGCCACCATCGACGTCTGTGACGACAACACGCCTGCCTGGATCGTCCAACTGACTTATGCCGATGGCACTGTGCTCGTTGTCAGAAACAACGCTTCGGACTTGTTGGTTGCCGGCGGCCCCTGGCAGATCACAATTGATGGACAGGCCTACCTGCAGACATCGGCCGCGTTCTTCCAGGCCCTGCGGGCCATTTACCAGGTGCTCGACCTGCCCATGGGCTCACCCACCTCGATGGTCTGTGAACGCTCGGGTGTCTTGATCGATCAGGTGTTTCCGGAACGCTGAGAGCGGAACCATATGTCGTCGCGCCGGATAGCGAAGCGGACGGACCTTTTCTCGTTTCGGAACGAGAGTTCTGCCCTCAAACCAATTTCCGGCAATTGGTTCTTGACATGCAAGAACGTCGGTGCTATACTGATGTGGTGCGCAGGTTCCGATGTACTGGCCAGACACGGAAGCCGGCGCACAAGGGGGAGGCGGTCTCATGACCGCCTATGACCGGGAGCAACCAGACCAGCCCAACCATTCTCACCCACAAGATTGCCTGTTTGATCCTGCAAGGGCCCGCAGGTTTATGCGGGAATCAAGGAGGATGAAAGGAAGACACTGGGAGGACGCCCGGAAGACGAAAGGACAACGAAAGGCAAAAGACAATGGCTAAAGTCAAAAAGAATGTTGTTGTGAAGGGATTGAGTGGGATGCTCGGCGACCAGGTGGTTTTCAAGCGAGATAAGGCTGGGCGGACCATTCTCAGTGTCAAACCGACCTTCCCCGAAGACCGGGTGTTCAGCCAGGCGCAAAAGGAGCAAATCGAGAAGTTCCGCGAGGCCTTGATGTACGCCAAGGATGCGGCCAAGACGGAAGCGGTATATGCCGAGAAAGCGGAAGGCACGCCTCTATCGGCCTACAACGTGGCGGTGGCGGACTGGTTCCACGAGCCGGAGATCGGGGAGATCGACCTCTCCGGGTGGGCGGGCCAGGCCGGTGAGCCGATCCGCGTCAAGGCGCTGGACGACGTGAAGGTCGAGCGGGTGACGGTGCTGATCGTCGACGCGGAGGATGTGCTCATCGAGCAGGGGGCGGCGACGCAGGAAAACGGCCTATGGTGGGTCTACACGACCACGCAGGCGGCAGCAGGCCGGCCCAAGGTGATCGCCGTGGCGCAGGATCTGCCAGGGAACATCGCCCGGATGGTGGCGCAGATTGCGAAGGAGCAGGAAGCCGCATAACAAACCAGACCCCGAGGA
>JAFGLD010000044.1 GCA_016928235.1 Anaerolineae bacterium
GAAGCATCTTTGACGAAAATCTCTGGGGTAGACACAAAATCTGACATGGGGTTCCGTTCATTCAAATTGTGGTGACGGTTGATCATTCCGTTCTCATCTCTGGCGGATGCAACCCGGCCTGTTCTTCGCGGGCCCTCATCCGCGCGTCAATCCGAACCGGATCGATTGGCAAAGGCTCGTCGCCTGTCTCGATGTCTACGCCTTCCTCGTGCGCCATCTCAACCGCCACGATCCGCTGCATGATACGTCGCCGATCGGCCTGACTGTAACGTTCGATGCGCGCCGGGAGATGCCTGTAATCGACCCGTGTGTCATCGTTGATCCCATATTCGATGCGGGTGTAGGTCTGGTTGTAGACCTCACCCAAATCGAGGGATACAACGTCAGCGCCATGCAGCGGAATGGGAATAACCGGGATGGGCTCATCGACACCGAAGGCAGCGATGTACAGGTCACCTCTCACGATACCCTTGCCCCGGGTATCGACCACGATGACCCGGTAGGCCGTCGAGCCGCCATCCTGCCGGGTATAATCGGGATAGCCCAGGATGGTGGAAGGCGACTCGTGCAGGTAATCGATTTCAACAAGCACACAGGTCTCGGTTTCCAGGAGTGCCTCGCGCTTCTCTTGATAGTCTCGATAATGTCCGCCGCCGGATTTGTTGGATGGCGAGAGTAGCTCGATCCAGGCGACCGGAAAGTCATGGCCTTCGGGAATGTCGAGCCGGTGAATGCTGATAGCCTTGAAGTAGTCCACATCCCGATAGCGGCTGGGGTCGGCTGCTATCGCTACGGCGCCCTGGTGGTATAACACCATCGCGCCCGACGGAAAACGCGCCGGGCCCTGAGTGCTGCGCGCGAGATCGGTGTCCCGGATGAGCACATCGGCTTCGGGGCGACGCGGCGGCGTGTATTCGCGCCGGATCTGGAGCGAGTCTTCTAATCGAGCCACGTAGCCGGTGCCGCGTAGCTTCTTGTTAAGGTAGGCGTAAAGATCGCTGATGTGGTTGGTGTGAAACGCCTCCCAACCCTCAGTCTGAAGCCGGCTGTTCAAATGCGCGTTGATTCCGCGGTATTGGTTCTTCCGCGAGAGAATTAGGGAAGTCGATTCCGTCATGGGTTTTAAGCCTGTCCCTTAACATCCTCTAGTAGGCTTGCCGGTTTTTGCAATCATCTAGCTGCTCTCCACCTTTTGTGTTTGACCTATCACCCAAACAACCGGCGGTCGCCCGACTGCAAGTCGCCCGGCACTCTGATTCTACTTGCAGTTCACCTGAAAGCACAACCACATCGATTACCCCAAGGTCGGCACTCATCGAGTGTCATGTCCGGGACATTGCCAGTCGATGTAACCGGTCATCGACGGTATGACATGACAGCACCTTCGATGCCTCAACAGGCACGAGTTGCCAGGGGGAAACAATCAACCGGCAGCACAGATTGTCAACCCGGATATAATCATCGATGATCAATTGTGTCCCGGTAACCATACAAGATCAGGAATGGCGATGAACAATCCGTTGCAAAACATGTTAGGAATGGGGCTGACTATCAAGGCCCGTCAGGCCTATCAGCACTTCACCGAAAGCTCACGACAGGCTCAGGCAATCAATGACCAGTTGCTGACCACTCTGCTTAGCCAAAATCGGGAAACTGAGTACGGCCGGCGATACCGGTTCGCGGCGATCCGGTCTGTGGAAGAGTTTAAGACCGCCTTACCCTTGACGGTCTATGACGATTACCAGCCTGATATCGACCGGATGGCGGACGGAGATCGCCAGGTTTTGACATCTGAGACAATTCGCTACTTCAGTCTGTCGTCCGGGACGACAGGGAAGCAGAAGCTGATCCCCATCACGCCCAAATCGATCCGTGTTGCGGCAGCGAATATGGGCTGGTTAACACGTGGCATTCTACAGCATCATCTGGCCAATGTCTGGCATAATGGCCGTGGGTTGAATTTGATGAATCTGGCCGTTGCGGGCAGATCAAGGAGCGGGATTCCCAGGAGTGCCGGTACAGCCGGCGGGATGCGTTCCATGAAACCGATCATCCCCCTGATGTGGACATCGCCGGTGGAGATGCTCATGTCCGGCG
This sequence comes from Anaerolineae bacterium, assembly GCA_016928235.1. Lineage (GTDB taxonomy): Bacteria > Chloroflexota > Anaerolineae > Aggregatilineales > UBA3940 > JAFGMS01. Next base: position 2,098 of record JAFGLD010000044.1, read on the forward strand.
AGGGGATCGATGCGCCGTATTTGCATTTGCGGTTTGCGCTGATGGAGGAGACCCTGGCCTATATCTGTGCTCCTTTTGTTTCGCCGATTTTGGATTTGTTTCGGCGTCTGGAACAAGACTGGAGGCTGCTGGTGGAAGATGTCGCCCAGGGATCGATTAATGTTGCCGTGGAGATGCCGTCTGAGATCAGGACAGCATTGCGGCGGAAGCTTCGCCCGGCGCCACTCAGAGCTGCTGCTTTGGCCGCTGAATGTGAACGCGGCTTCGATGGGATTGCGCGACGCATCTGGCCGCAGTTGCTATATGTAGAGGGGGCAGCCGGTGGTAGTTTCAGTATGTATGCTGAACGGCTCAAGACTTACACGAACCCACTGCCCATTTACTCGGGTTGTTATGCAGCCAGTGAGGGCCTGATCGGTATCTCGCGATACCTGGAACAGCCATCTTATGTTCTTATACCTGAGGCTGCCTATTTTGAGTTTATTCCGCTGAGTGCAATTGAACAGGAACAGCCTGAGACGCTGAGCCTGAGCCGGTTAACTATCGGCGAAAGCTACGAGGTTGTTTTGACCAGTTTTGCAGGATTGTACCGGTATCGACTGGCTGATGTTGTGCGCGTGACAGGATATTATCAGGATAGCCCGGAGATCGAATTTCTATACCGCCGCAACCAGCTCCTCAACCTGGTTGCCGAAAAAACATCCGAACATGCCGCACAACATGCCATACAGGCTACTTTTAATCACCCATCCTGTCAGGTGGTAGATTTCTCGGTTATGGCTGACCTGGATGTTTCACCAGGACGTTACGTGTTTTTTGTGGAACTGGGGGGTGATGACTGGCAATGGGGCAGACAGGCGCATATGGAGCTCGATCGGGAGCTTGGATTGGCTAACCCGTCCTATGCATCAGCTCGCCGGAGCGGCAAAATAAGCCCGCTGGATTTGAGAATTGTCCAACCGGGTACGTTTGCCGGGTTAAAGACACTATTGCTGGATCGGGGCGCTTCTCCCAACCAGCTCAAAATACCGCGCGTCGTCAGGGACGATGAATTGATCCGGTATCTTGCCGATTGCGTGCTTCCGACGCCCCTCGCCATTTTATCGACGTAGGTGCCCAGGTAAGTGATGAGCAATGTTGCCATTCCCGTGAAAGCGAAAATCCACAATCGTGTCAGTGGATTCCCGCTTTTGCGGGAGTGACGTGTTTGGAAAGGCCGTTGAAAGGTTCAATAGCTTTAGAACGCAGCTTACGGAAAATGCGACGGACATCAACGCCAGGGTCGGTGTGAGGATAGCGTCCTCGCCGAGATGCCATCAGCCAGCGATTGCTCAAGCGGCAGGCAATGCGCAGGTCATTATCATTATAATGGGTGTCCCCCAGGACAACAGAGACGTCGAGCGGCAACTCGCGTTGTAAGGGAGGCGCTACAGTTGCATCATAGACATTGGCAATGGTCAAATCGGCTGCCAGAGGTATCCAGACTGCTGCACCCGCCGTGCAAGCCATATGCAGCTTCCAGCCATACCACCAACCATGGTAGTCGGAATTGAGACCAGTTTGCTTCTGTATCAATGGTGGAGTGCGGCACAATGCCGACCTCTCGGTCTTTCTTGTGCCAGACACCGCCTTTGGCTCTCAATGCTATACTGTCCAAGGCAGCGGCCTTCCCATTGTTGCCCCACGGCTGGATCAGGGCAACCGGATACCGCCCCAGGCAGCCTATCAGTCCCGGCAAGCTATCCGGCAGCGCAGTCAATCGCCGCTCCCATGTCCGTCGCTTGGCAAAACGCCCATCGGGAGTAAACACCTGACCGGGAACCTCAATCACTACTTTGGTGTGGGTGTGCTGGAAAACGGCTATGTCCGCGACCGGGACAGGGAGTTCGTCGAAGGTGATATCCCCAAAGAAAAGCTGCTGGCCGACCTGCGAGCGGCGGTGGAAGTCGCCAAAAAGGCCGCCGAGCAGGTGACCGATGAGCAGATCCTGCGCCGCCCGTATCGCACGCCTAACGGCGAGGAATACGAATCGCTGGCCTATCATGCCACCCGCAACGCGATGCACTTCGCGCTCCACTATGGTCAGATCGATTATGTGAAGGACATTGTGGAATAGCTGTTCTTTAGAGGACAGGTACCTGTTTACCCGACTAGATTGTCCGGGCAAGAACGCCTACTCAGAAGCGGCAAAGTAGACGATATGTGTCCGCTCGAAACAGATGACGGCGCCACGTTCGTCGACACCGCCGAAGTCGGCAGGCCCGCTCCAGACACCCAGATCGATTTTCTGCGCGAGCCGGCCAGTCCGGGCATCGAGGGCGAGGAGATAGTTTGTACAAGGGATGTACTCGATCATTTTATCAGTCACTTGGCGGTACGGCAGCTCTTTAGTAGCAACCCAGTAGATATAGGGCTGCCGTGCGTGCCGGGCATGGCGCGGCTGGCCGCAGAACCATCCGTTCTCGGTTGGAGAGAACTGCCAGAGCACCACACCGTCCTTGCCGATCCCACGCATATCCCCTCCAAAAAGGCTCTCGTCGATCACCGTCACATCGCAAGGGGAGACATCGCCCGGCTGGCCCGGATCAGATGCGCTTGCGGACCACGAGAAGCTGTCCTCGTAACGGCCCCAGCAGGCAAGGGTCTTGGGTGGAGATACCTTCTTGCAGACAGCGCCGGAGCGCAGATCGCAGACAGTGCCATCAATGCAGAGAAACTGGCTGCCATCCAGTGAGATCGGTGTGAGATGGCTTGACCAGAGGATCTGTCCATCGGCAAGCCGAAGCGCGCAGGCGCCCCGACCCGGGCGCTGGCCCGGCTTCAGCCGCACGCCGAGCAAGATGCCATCGTGGATCCCGGCAATATAGTTGACCGCCGGGAGCGATGGCCGTTCCCACACGGTCGAGCCATCGGTGCGATCCAGGCAGTACCACTCGCCGACCAGGTATCTCTCATACAATTGAACACCACCGGGCCACAGCTTAGGGTCTGCAGGCCGGTCGATGGTCCAGGCTGGGGATGATGTCAGCATCGGCTTCCTCTCCTGCTCGTGCGCCCTGCGCAGCAATGGCCAGCCGGGCACTCTGTATCGGCCTCATCAGGATAGCACTCCTACGCAGAATGGGTGAAATTCGTGCAATCCGTGGATAGAAACCCCTGTCTTGTTATCCCAAATGCCAGCTCGCCGGGCCCACAATCTAACTAAAGATTAGGCAAGAACACCTCTTTTGGCAGTTCACATCCCTCTGTGCCCATGCTACCTTTGCAGTAACACTCCGCACCATCCTGTCCTCGCGGAACAGTGTACGAACTGAGAAAACATGCAAAGGAGATTTAGCTGTGGGTATCAAAGAACAGATCAAGAAGAAGCCGCGCAGGTTCGTGGCTCTCGGTATTCTTGGCGCGGGTATCCTATTCATCGTTGTGATATTCCTGATGGAGAGTTCCAGGATGAGCCCAGGCACAATAGCACAGATCGAAGCCGCCGATGCCATTTATCACACCGGGCAGTTCGCCGAGGCTGAGGTCGCATACCAGAAAGCCAACGAGATCGCACCTGGGACGCCAGACATTCTGAAGCAACTGGGGAACATCGCCCTCTGGAATAACCGCGCTGAGGAGGCGGTACAGTATTACCGGGACGCCCTGGATGCCACGCCCTGGTACTTGAATATCTGGCCTCTGACATCGGATCTCAAGTATCGCCTGGGCCTGGCCTACTACCGCATGGATCGATTTGAGGATGCCGCCTCGATCATCCGTGAAGGAGTGGGCCCCGTGGCTGTGGGCCCACTCAAGGACTTGCAGGCCCTTGGGAAGCAAATGGAACTCTTCGCCAGCCAGACCGCTTATGAGATCGAGGGGCCGGAAGAGAGCCGGGTGGATTTCGTCATCACCGATCCGTTGCCCGTTGTAGAAGTGTCCGTCAACGGCCTTCCACCTCGTTATTTCATTGTCGATACGGGAGGAGCGGAGATCGTCCTGGACGATGACCTGGCTGCTGAAGCTGAAGCGCAGATCGGCGGAACCCTTGTAGGCACATATGCGGGCGGAAAAACAGCAACGACGGGGTTGGGAAGAACCGATTCTATTCAAATCGGGGACTTCATCGTTCGCAATGTGCCGATCCACGTCCTGGATACGGATAGCTGGTCTTCCGAGTTCGGGATGGAAATAAAGGGTGTTGTTAGCACCCGCTTCTTGATGCATTTCCTGTCCACCATCGATTATCCGAACGGATCCCTGGTCTTGCGGCGGATCAACACGTCGAACATGCAGCATCTCGAGGAGCAAATCAGTGCCACAGATGCTGCAACCATTCCCTTCTGGCTGATCGAAATGCATACCATCGTGGCATGGGGAACGGTCAACGACCTGGAACCAATGCTGTTCTTCGTCGATAC